>DATHQG010000064.1:0-3238 GCA_035483075.1 Edaphobacter sp.
GATTGCATTCGCGGGCATTCAATTTATTCGTCCGGAGTTGGCGAACCCTCCTGTGACAGCAGATCTGCAGGCACCTCCAGAGGTGAAGCAAGTTCTAAGAAATTCCTGCTACAACTGCCACTCGAACGAGACGAAGCTGCCTTGGTTCGACAAGGTGGTGCCAGCGTATTGGGTGGTGACGAGCGATGTGGCAGAGGCACGGAAGCATCTAAATTTTTCCGAGATCGACAAGCTTCCCGCAGCGCAGCAGAAGGGGACCCTATTTGAGGCGGTGAACATGATCCAGCTGGGGGCGATGCCTCTGCCCGCGTATCTGCGTGTACATCCGGGCGCGGCGGTCACCCCGGAACAGCTTGCTATGTTGAGGAATTATTTGAATGCACCTTCGGTCCTGGATGCGACGAAGACAGAAGAGGCCACCGCAAAAGCCTCTGCGCTATGAGCGCTGCCGATGCGCAGTATGGCGAGTGGGTCCATGTCAGTGCCGTGGCACTCGATGTGAAGCCGGAGTTCAACGGGGTCGAGTTTATCCCGGATTACAAGAACTGGAAGGTGATCAGCAGCACAGACTGCTTCGAGAATCACACGATGCGGGAGATCCTTGGAAATGATGTTGCGATCAAGGCGATTGCGGAGCACCACATCAATCCGTGGCCGGATGGGACGGCGTTTGCCAAGGTGGCGTGGCAGCAGTCGCAAGGGGCCAAGTCTGTGGAGTTTGTAACTGTAACTTCGCCGGGGACGTACTCGTATCAGCGGTATGAGGGTTCACCGCTGAAGAAAGTGGCTAGTGTGGAGGGGAACGGCCCGAGGGACAGGGCGGCTTATCTGCTGGCGCAGCGTGCGGCTGTGATGCCTTAGCTCTCTGTTACGGGTCGGCTACCTGGAGGTGCGATGAGTGACCGTTTCGATCTGGATCGGTTTGTGGAGGCGCAGGCCGGGGTGTATGAGCAGGCTTGCGCGGAGTTGCGGGCGGGGAGGAAGCGGAGCCACTGGATGTGGTTCGTGTTTCCGCAGATTCGTGGGCTGGGGTCGAGCGAGATGGCGGTGAGATATGGGATCTCGGGGCAGGAGGAGGCCCGCGCTTATCTGGACCATCCTGTTTTGGGGCCGAGGCTGCTGGAGTGTGCTGGGATTGTCGTGGGGCTGGAAGGAAAGACTGTGGGGGAGATCTTCGGGCATCCGGATGATTTGAAGTTTCACTCAAGCATGACGCTATTTGGCGAGGTGGAGGGTCCTGCGGAGCGAGTATTTCATCAGGCGCTGAAGAAGTACTTTGGCGGGAAGACGGACCAGGCTACTTTGGAGCGGCTTGAACCTACCAAGTGAAGCCGCCTGAGGTCGGGGGCCATGACTGCATGAGTTGGCGAAGAAGGACGATGCGGCCGAGGTGGTAGGCGTTGTGGGCGGCGAGCGAGATGAGCTGGTCGCGCACGGACATGATGCGGGTGGGAGTTCCAGGGCGGGACGGGCAGCGGACCGGGTGGTCGAGGCGAGTGGTGTCTTGCGCTGCGGCCGCTGCTTGATCGGCTCCCTGGAGGAAGCGTTGGCGGAGTTGTTCCAATGGTTCTGTGTGCGGTCCTTCTGGAAAGCCGTTGGAGGGCCGGGTGGGGTATGGGGTCTCGATGCCGGCGATCCAGTCGAGGGTCATCTGTTGCCAGAAGACGATGTGCCAGAGCTCGGCGTAGATGGTGTGGGGGACGTTAGGGAGTTCACGGTGGACGAGGTCGTCGGTGAGGCCCTCGAGGACGTGGGAGGGTGCGGCGGCGTAGCTTTCGGCGATGAGGGCCTGGGCCAGTTCGTTCATACAGTCTCCTTGGTTCTTCGTCGCTGAACTTCCTGCCACTTCGAATCCGCCAGGACTACGGAGGTTTCAATCTGGCGATCTGGCACGGTCCAATATTTTTTGAGCAGCCGGCGCTTTTCGTCGGGACCGACGATTTGAAAGCCGTATCTTTCGTAGAAACGGATCGCCCAGACTGCATCCGCCCACGTGCCGATCAAGACCGGACCGCTCGCCATCTCCCGCAGATGAGAGAGCAAAAGCGCGCCGATCCCTCGCTTTTGGCTGGCTGTTCGAACATACGCGTGCCGGATGAGAGTTACGTCCTGGACGTGTTGGAGGCCCATGACGGCGGTCAGGGTCCCGGCCTCCTCGTATCCCCAGAAGACAATGCCTTCGGCGATTTCATGGTGGAGTTTTTCCTGGGACATGTAGGGTTCTGTCCACCGGTCTGCAGGAATGGTCCCTTTGTAGGCCTGCGCGCCATCGTTGATGATGGCCCAGATTGCCTCGAAATCGAGGTCGTCACAGCGACGCACCATGAATGCTCAGCCTCCCGGCCTAGTTTGCGGATGGCTTTTCGACGTGGTCGATGACGAATACTTCAGCTTGGGCCTTTGTGGCTTCGAACTTTAGGCCGAGCTGCTCCTGCATTGCTGTGGAGAGTGCGGGTGGGGCGTTGGGATCGTCGGTTGTTGGGGGTTTAAAGCCGCCCATGGCTTCGAATTGCGATTCGTCGGGTGTCCAGTTCAGGGTGAAGTCGTAGCGAGCAGTGAGGCCGGTGCGGTCGACGACGGGCTTGTCCATGACTGCGCCCTGCATGCCGTTGCAGAAGTCCTGCATGGTGGAGTTGGTGACCATGAGGCCGCCGAGCTTGCGGAAGAGGAAGTTTCTGGGGTCGCTGGGCTGGTGGGTGGTCTCGGTGAGCTTGGGGCCGCCTTTGCCTATCTCGAGCGCGTAGACGGAGAGCTCCTTTAGATCGTGATGGAAGGTGAGTTTGAAGCGGTCGGTGAGGGCCGATTGAATCAAGAGCCTCATTTGTTGCGCGCTGGGCCGGCCCTCGACGTCTGGAACGCCGTCGAGGTCGAAGTGATCGGCGGAGAACCAGGCCGGTGCGTCGATGAGCTGTTTGGCGTGGAGGCTGTAGGCGAAGGTGATGAGATCGTTCAGGTTGGTGTTGATCGTCATGACGTGACGGCCGCGAACGGTGAAGCCTTTGCCCTGCTGGTCGGGCTTGCTTGGTTTGATCGTGATGACATCGAACTTCGGTACGGCATCGGCGGCCATTGCCTTGGGAGGCGCGGGGATGGGCCAGGAGTTTTCGGCGGTGACGTGCTCGAGGTTGAGGGTGTGGGTCTGGCCGTTCTGGGTCGCGCTTCCGGCGATGGTGTTGCCGTCGGGGTTCAATGTTCCGGCGTAGGTCACGTCGATCGGCTTGATCTCAAAGTTGACGCT
>DATHQG010000065.1:0-18384 GCA_035483075.1 Edaphobacter sp.
AGGGTCGTACTCGAAATGCTGCCTCGCCTCGAGGCGGCGGACCGCGGCCTGCACGCCCTCCGACGATAGCCCCAGGAACGACAGCATGAGAAACGCAGTGACACAGGACCGAACCAGGAGGGTGTTGCGGGGCCATCGTTGCTCGGCAGGGACATCTTCACTCGTGGACCATCGATCCACGACCAGGAGCGCCGGCACGACGAAAAATGCGAAGTAGGGCGTGTAGTAGCGGGCGTTGAACCCCATGATCTGCGTGACGGTACCCAGATAAGCGAAGACAGCGAGTGCCGGTGTCACGCAGCAGACGATAAGACGCCAGTCCTGTCTGCGGCCCAGAAAGATAAGCGCCGCCAAGTAGAGTTGGCATCCGGCCAGGAACGCCAGCATCAGCAACTCGGGATGCCAGATCTCGCGATACCCTTCGTATGCGTGCCTGCTCTTCATATAGAAGCTGAGCGGAAACGCCGTGTGAAAGTACAGCTTGCAAACAAAGAGTGCAAGCACGACTCCGGCAAGGAAGACACCAAGCAGAGTTGCGACGCTCCGTCTTGAAAGAGTTGGGCGTGGCAGCAAGAGGAAAAGCAGCACCGGGAGCAGCAGGACGGCGATTGCCGATTCAGGCCGTGTTAGAAAGAGTAGTATTCCTGCCAGGGCCGCGACCTCCGGGCGTACAGCTCCTCGCCTCCACGATAGCGCCAGCCCGACAAAGACCGCTGACAGCAAGGTCGCCAGCATCGTCTCCATGCCGGTCACCTCATTGGCGGAAAAGACAAGGGTGTCTGCCAACGGCAACGCGACCAGAGGCAGGACGCGCCATGTGCTGGACATAAACTCGTTCCGCGCATTCTTCGCAACCGCCCAGGCCAGGGCAATCACGGCGCCAATCGAGCACATCCATGAGCCCAGCGTGAGCATCTTCCACGTACTGACAGGCAGATAGCTGAGTACCAGCACGACCAACCCCCATAACGGCGAGGTCTGTCCGTAGGTATGGACTCCGTCGAGGTTCCATGAGATGCCCAGCCCATGTCGAACATTCGCCGCATACCGAGCAAACATATACGCGTCGTCGAACAAGAGCGGCTTGCGCTGGGCCGCCCAAAGGTCCTGGAGCCACACGCCGGCCACTTTAGCGAGAAGAACGGCCGCGGCTATGTTGTATAGGCGTTTGTAGTTCGCGGAGTTCAAGAGGAAAGCCTTTGGCGGGGAGTGGACATTGTTTTTGGCAGGATATCAGGCGTGGGACCTTCGCCACCGATTACAGGGACCCAAAACGCTCTGCGGCTCCATCGAACTTCAGGACCATGCTGCTGCGCTACTAAAATAACCGCTGGCACCCTGGCTTTGTTTTCGCGATTCCTGCGCTAGATGCCTTTAATTTCACCACCGTCCATGCGCACGGAAGTTCCTGTCATCCACTTTGCTGCAGGCGACACCATAAAGGCCATCAGATCGGCGACCTCTTCTGGTTTGCCATAGCGAGCGATGCCGGCCTTTTGTGGAAACTGCTTCATGGCCTCTTCAACGCTCATACCGTGCTCCGGCGCCCAATGATCCATGAAGGAGCGGCGGCGACCGGTCATGACCGCACCCGGCACTACACTATTGACCTGTACCCCATCTTTAATACCGCGTTCCGCAAAGGCCTTCGCAAGGGCAATGATCGCAGCATTGATGGCCGCTACGGCCGCGAACCCTGGCTTCGGGTCCAAGGCAGCGCTTCCGGAGATCAAGACGACAGATCCGTTCGAAGCTTTCAGAGCATCCCAGGCTTGTATAGTGAGGCGGCGTGCACCGTGAAGCTTGAGTGCCATGCCGTCATCCCACTGTGCGTCTGTCATCTCGAACAAATCGGTCTGCGGCACAGCCCCGGCAATGTTGACCAGGGCATCGATTCTGCCGAAGCGATCGAGGGTGCCCTTGACGACAAGTTCGGCCGACTGAGGCTCCCGCAGGTCAAGCGCGTAGATCAGTGCCTCCGCGCCTGCGGCTTTAACCGACACCGCGGTCTGCTCCAACTCCTCTTTGTTTCTGGCTACGAGTACGACGGCGGAGAAATCGCGTGCCAACCGCAAGGCAGTCGCACGACCGATTCCCTGGCTGGCGCCAGTGACGATAGCAACAGATTTGGCCGTCATGATGTCATTCTCGAGTGACCTAATATCTCAAGGATGGTCCGCGACTGCCGTTCACCTGACCTGACCTGACAGAGACATTCGCGGCGCGAAGATTTATTTTGCCGACGTACTTTGCATAGCTTCCAGAATGATGTCAACCACCAGATCTGGCGCTGCGTGCATTGGAGTGTGATCCACCTTGTACGATCGAATACTTGCGCCCATCCGGTCAGCCATGAATTGCTGGGTCGCAGGGTCGATCATGCGGTCCTCTTCGGCAAGAAGAAACCACGATGGCTTTGTCTTCCACGCCGGTGCGGGAGCCTTCTCCTGAATGCATTTCACCGAGATTGGCCGCTGGACCGCTGCCATGATGGTTAATTGATCCGAAGAGGCCTTATGAGCGACTGCCTGACTAAATCCGTCCTCCGGCATCCAAATCAGTCCATACGCATCGGGAGAGAGTTGGGGTGCCTTGGGGTGCGGGGCCACCCGATAAAAGACATCTGCGACCGTTTCTCCCTCATCGGGCGCCAACGCCGCTATGTACACCAGCGACTTCACTCTGTCGTCTTGGACTGCAGCGATCACGGCGCCCGCATACGCGTGTCCGACGAGAACCACCGGGCCGGTGGTCTTCTCGATTACGCGTCGAAGAGCGGCAGTGTCCTCTGCGAGAGTTGTAAGGGGAATTGGCGCTGTCGTCACGTTGAGTCCCTTGCTTTTCAAGGGCAGAATGACGTTACTCCAACAATATCCATCGGCCCACGCCCCGTGAACCAACACGACCGTACCCGCATGGGGAGAGGATTTCATCGTGCAACGCTCTTCCCTGTACCGCGGGAAACTGCGCCGATTCCGAGAAACTCCTTCATCGCGGCAGCTATCTCCACAACGTGCGTCTCAATGGCAAAGTGGCCTGTATCCAGGAACCGGACCTGCGCATTTGGTAGGTCTTTTCGAAAAGCCTCGGCGCCGGCGGGAATGAAGAACGGATCGTTCTTGCCCCAGATCGCCAGCAAAGGTGGCTTCGACTCGCGAAGGTAGTCCTGAAACTTTGGGTAAAGCTTCACATTTGATGCGTAGTCCAGGAACAAGTCAAGCTGAATCTCCTTGTTTCCCGGGCGTTCCAATAAGGCGGCATCCAAGGTGTACGACTCGGGCGCAATGCTTTCTGGATTTGTTACCCCGTGCGTGTACTGCCAGCGAGTTCCTTCTAAATTAAGGATGTTTTGGCGGATCACGTCCCTGTTTTCTTTGGTCGGCGCCGACCAATATTTCCTGATTGGTCCCCACGCGTCGCCGAGCCCCTCTTCGTAGGCATTGCCGTTCTGTGAAACGATCGCTGTGATTCGTTCCGGGTGGCTCATCGCCAGACGAAAGCCTGTGGGCGCCCCGTAATCGAAAACATAAATCGCATAGCGGTTGAGGCCGACCGCATCTGTGAAGGCCTCCAACGTGTGCGCCAATGCGTTGAACGAATAGGTATATTTTCGCCTCTCAGGTATTTCCGTGAATCCAAAACCAGGCAAGTCTGGTGCGATCACTCGGAACTGGTCTGCGAGTCGTGGTATGAGTTCGCGGAACATGAACGACGATGTTGGAAATCCGTGTAGCAGGAGCACGACCGGCGCACTCGGGTCACCCGCCGCACGGTAGAAGACCTCGACTCCATCTGCTTCGACTTTGTGAACGGATGTCACAGGTACAGCGACGGGGGAAAGAACTGGACTCATAAAACTCCTTCTTACTCTGTTTGATGTGGCCTGCTTACTGGTACGTTCTCCTGCTCGTGAGATGCAACCGCAATGCCAAACGCCAATCTTTTAAATCCACAGCCGGCTGCGAAGCTAACTCTTTCCTGGCTTGCAGGATCGATTCGAAAGTGCGGATAGATCTCGCCGCCCACTGACGAATGCGCGACGGATGTCCAACACTGACGGGAGTCGGTCGCGAGCTCTGTCGCGATAAGGTATGCAGCCATGCCAGCAAGAGACTTTTAGACCGTCAAACGTATTCCCGTGAATTGCCAACGCGTTGCGGGCGGAAAAAAGTTCCGATAGGTTGCGCGCACGTGGTCCGCAGGCGTGACGCAAGAGCCCCCGCGCAAAATCATCTGCGCGGACATAAACTTTCCGTTGTATTCGCCCAATGCCCCTGGAAGAGGCTTGTAACCCGGATACCCCGTGTAGGGGCTGGCAGTCCATTCCCAGCAATCCCCAAAGAGTTGCTCAACACCGTCTCCGGTCGCCGCTGCGGGATGCAGCCTCCCCGTAGCCAGCAAATTGCCGGTCTGCGGTTTCTGGCTGGCAACGAATTCCCATTCCGCCTCGGTTGGGAGTCGGCAGCCGCGCCATCGGGCGAAGGCATCTGCCTCAAAGAAACTGATGTGGCAAACGGGGGTATCGAGAAGGCAGGAGAGGCCATGTGATCCCCTCAAAGTGAAGACGCGCCAGCCCGTCTCATCACCTGAATCTCGCTCCCAATAGAGCGGAGCCTCCCAACCTGCCAGCTTCGCCATCTCCCAACCATCCGACAGCCAGAATTCGGGACGCGTATATGCGTCATCCGACATAAACTCCAGGTATTCGCGGCATGCAACTGGGCGGTTTGCGATTCTGAACGGCTCGAGGTAGGTCTTATGACGGGGAGTCTCATTGTCGAAGCAGAAACTCATCGGGTCCTCCGCGTTTGCCGGATGACCGATTTCAATCAGTCCACCCTGAATGCTATGCCATTTGAGCGTCGAGATCGTGTGGCTGGACGGGCCGTCGAGCGCAGCCTCTTGATACGAGGGACGCATGGGGTTCGAGAAGAATGCGTGCTTGATATCCGTCAGCGCCAGTTCCTGGTGTTGTTGCTCATGGTTCAGGCCCAACATAATGCGACGTGACGTTTCCTCATCTATGGACCGCTCCAAGAGTCTTCCCATTTCCCGGTCAACGTGCGCACGAAAGGCGAGGACCTCATTGAGCGACGGACGAGAAAGGGAGGCACGCAGCTTCTTCTCTGGAACCTCCCCGTCGAGAGAGATGTAATAGCTGTTGAAGAGACGATAGAAGTCTTCGCGGAACGGTTTGTAATCCGCAAGAAATGGCCTAAGCACGAATGTTTCGAAGAACCAGGTGGTATGGGCCTGATGCCATTTAATTGGACTGGCTTCAGGACACGACTGGACCATCTGATCTTCGGCGGACAAATTTGCCGCGAGAGACCGAGTCATCGACCGAACGGTTTTGTATTTCGCGCCGAGAATCGACATGGTCTTGTTTCATTTCGCCGGATTCTCAGGTCAGACCTAGCTTAGCGATAGCCCAACATAATCCTGCCACTCGCTACTGATTTCAGGCGTGACTCTAAACGAGCAAATTACTTGCCATCACGCGAGGACCTCCAAGCGAGATTATGAAGGCGACAGGCCCTTCTATCTACAGGAACATACAATTGATAAGGTCCCGGTGTGCTTTGGTTCCAACTGACGGATTCGTGACCGATCTCCGCCACTGACGGGTCCTCGTCGCGACAATGGTCGCGGCACGCGGCAAGCGACCATCACACCTGGCGTACCTGACCGTCCTGTAGGGAGGACGCGGGACGGATTATCCGAAGCTTTTGCATTTTGTAAACCAGGGACGTACGCTTCATTCCTAGTCGCTCCGCGGCGCCGTTTCGACCGCCCACGACCCAATTGCTTGCTTCAAGCGCACGAAGGATATGGTCTCGCTCAACCTCT
Source organism: Edaphobacter sp. (assembly GCA_035483075.1). Lineage (GTDB taxonomy): Bacteria > Acidobacteriota > Terriglobia > Terriglobales > Acidobacteriaceae > Edaphobacter. The sequence goes on from DATHQG010000065.1 coordinate 5,851, forward strand.
TCAAGACCTGTCATGGTGAGATTTGGACTTTTGTGAAGGCTGAAGGGCTCCAGTTCGGAGGTTGGCGCTCGCAAGATCGTATGAGGGGAAAGGATCACGGCGCGCTCGATGAAGTTCTGCAATTCGCGGACATTTCCCGGCCAGCGATATCGCAGGAGCGCATTCATAGTCTCCGAAGGGATTGTGTCGATTCTCTTGTTCATGCGTCGTGCGTAAATCTCTGTGAAGTGCCAGACCAGCTTCGGAATGTCCTCCGTACGTTGCCGCAAGGGGGGGACATTGATCGGAAATACCTTCAGCCGATAGTAGAGGTCTTCGCGAAACGTCGTCTGCTTCACCATCGCGGTCAAATCACGATGGGTGGCTGCGATGAGACGGACGTCCACCTTATGAGTACGGTTGCTGCCCAGCCTCTCAAACTCCTGCTCCTGCAGGACTCGCAGCAATTTGGCCTGAAGTTCCAGTGGAATGTCGCCGACTTCGTCGAGGAAGAGCGTGCCCTTGTTCGCGAGGTCAAAACGCCCCGTCTTCTGCGCAATCGCTCCGGTGAACGCCCCTTTTTCATGTCCGAACAGCTCACTTTCGAGGAGACCAAGCGGGATTGCGGCGCAGTTCAATTTGACGAAGGCCCGCTCGCGGCGACCACTCAGATTGTGAATGGCCCGTGCAATCAACTCTTTCCCTGTTCCAGTCTCGCCCAGGACCAGCACGCTCGAATCCGTAGGCGCTACAACCGACACAAGGTGCAAGGCGGTCTTCAAGGCCGGACTTTCACCGACAATCGCCCCAAACTCGGCGCGGATCTCCTCTTCGAGATACAGTCGTTGTTTTGTTTCTTTGTCTCGGTCTTTTGTCGCCTTCTCGTACTCCAACGTATTCTCAACTGCAATCGCTATCTGAGAAGCCACCTGCTCAAGCAAGATGACGTCATCATTCTCAAAAGCATTGTTCGAACGCCTGCAGAGCATCAGAACGCCAAGCACGCGATCACGGCCTACGAGCGGAAGATAACACCCCACGCTGAGGCCTTCCTCGATCACGCGTTCATAAAGAAGCTGGCCGTCAGGATTTCCATAAATTTCGGGGTCCTTGCGGACCTGTTCGAAGCTATCGATCCGGACGCTCTTGCCCTTCCGCAATACCTGACCCGAGATCGAACTCATCATCGGCACCAACGATCCCTCTCGGAAGGGGCCTCTCGTGTCTGGGTTGTACAAGGTGGTGACGCGTAACTCGCCACTCTCGGAGTCAGGAAGCAACAAGGCGGACACGTCACATCGCATTATCCTGAATAGATTCGTCGAAAGCGCCTCAACCACCTGCCGGAGGTCCAACCTGGATGTCACGCTGCTTGTGATTTCCAGAAGCAATCGCAGGCGATCGCGTTCATGGCGTAACTTTTCTTCATTCAGGTGACGTTCAATCGCGATACCTGCGATGTGACTGAAATTCTCGATTAGCTCCAGATCGATAGCGTCAGGGCTACGTGCTTCACGGTAATGAATCGCAAAAGTACCCAGGACATCGCCCTCGCGCGTAAACAACGGTCTCGACCACACTGCTCGAATTCCGAAAGGCAAGAGACGGTGACGATAATGGTCCCAGGCGGGGTCAGTAAGAATGTCATTTACATAGACCGGCTCCTTCCGATAGACCGCTGTGCCACAGGAACCACCCTTTGGACCGATCGTCATCGATCCTGCGTCAGCGATAAATCCTGGAAGGCTGGGCGCGGCCGCACAATAAAGCTGCTTTCCGTCATCGTGCGGAAGCCAGATGGTACACAATGTTCCATCGCCATGAGATTCAACAAGTTGAGCAATGATTGTGAGGACCTCTGCCAAAGGAGCTCCCGCGAGGATCAACCGCAGAATGTTGACCACCGATTCAGAGGAAAGCAGACCTGACACGCTCTGCGCATCTTGCGTGCTCAAATCCAACTCCTGGGCAGACTCCATCAGCTCTCCTCTCTCGACGGCACTACGGAAGAACGTCTCACCCGCGCGGAGGGTTTACTGTAGTGTGGGATTGGAGCACGACACTTGTCAATGAGGACCGAGACGAGGAACGAGCGGTCACTCTGTCAGAATCGGGCGCTTCCCTGCATCATGGCAATTCGCGGTAATTCAGCAAAATTAGGCCGACCAGAGCCAGGCACAGCGGCCAGAGGTAGCTGGCTAAGATGGCCATGCGGCTCCTGGGTAAACGCAGCTCCAGCCATCGGCCACAACCCGCCGTAACACCAAGCAGCGCAATCGGAGTGTGGCTCATCTCTGCAAGCATTGCCTCCTTCACGTCCCTGGCCGAATGCTCGTGTGTCAGCAACAGCGCGGCACCAAGCGCACACATTGCCGGAAAAACATAGCTGGCCCAGCGCGCTCTCAATCTGCCTGCCTGTACCGCACATTCGAATGCTGCGAAAACCACGATTAGGAGCGCTCCGACTCGATGTTGCAGCACGTCGGGCGCGGCAAAACTCTGCCAAAAGGGACGCGGTCCAAGGGGCCAGTTCTCCGGATCAGCGCGCAGCACGATGAAGACAGCCAAACCAGCAAAGCTTAACGGCCAAAAGCGGGCCCAGCGCATTGTGCGGTGCCGGCTGAGCAGCGCTAGCAGCCCTGCGATGAGCACAATCAGTCCTGCCCAGTGATGGTTGTACTCCGACCATGCTCTGTCGGTGTCGTCGCTCCCAACAGTAGCAACAAACTGACTGTCCTGGACGGCCTCTGCGAGTGAACTAGGAGGGGCCAGCGCTGCCAGGGGCGGACTGCTCATGCGCGGCGGTTCTGGGTGCAGGCGCACGTAGATCTCGTGGGACGTCAGCCTGTCCTGAGCGGTAACATCGACCGCGGGTGCCTGTGCAGTGAGCGAAGCGGCCGTCAACACCGCGAGAAATCCTAGACAAACCTCGGCCTCGACGACACGACGCAGCCGCGCCAGCAAAGGTCCAGGGTCGCTGGCCAGACGCCGCACCAGGAACCAATTTCCGGCGCCGAGTGCAATCATCGCCAGCAAAAGGAAGATTTTGGCGACCAGCATGATGCCGTACGCAGTGGTGTATAGCCCGCTCCATGGCCCCACGTAGAACCAGGCCATACCCGTTCCGGCCAACACGAGCGTCGCTGCGCCCAGCAGCGCCATCCTGGAGTAGCGCTGGGTCAAACGCCGTGCCTCGTCCTGGTCTTCGACGCGACCTAAGGAGATCAGCAGATAGACCATCGCGCCGATCCAGGCGGCTGTACCCAGGTGATGTGCGGCAGTAAGAATCGCCAGCAGGACGCGATGCTCGATGCGTGCCGCAGCATGGCTGGTGGAGACCGTGGCCGCCAGCAGCAACAGGCTTAGAGGGAGCATCGCCACCGTCGCTTTATTGCCTTTGGACCGTGCGCATATCCAGAGTCCAATCGCGAACAGGACCGCGAAGAGGTCGGCGCGGAAGAAGCTGGTAGTCGTAACGTCCTTGAGCGACAAATCAGAGCCGCTTATCAGGAGGGCACCAGATAAAAAAATCAGGACAAGCTCGCCAACTGCGAAGGCGAGTGCCATTTTCCTGATACCCCGGCGGCAAAAATCTTCGACTGCTGCGCTCGCCCTCGCCGGCCGCGCCACAGCCAGGAGAAAGGCAACGCCTCCCAGCAGCAACGCCTCGAAGGCCAGCGTCGCAGCGCGCGCCAGAACGCTCAGCAGATCGATATCGCGCAGGAACCAGATCAAGAGATCACTCGCTACTCTACTCGGAAGGGAACTTTGCCGCGGGTGATGTGTCCATCCGTAGCCAGGACTTGCCAGCGCAACACATAGGCACCCTTGACGAGTCCGCTCAACTTGGCAGACAGCACCCCGGGCGCAGGCTCGCTTTCGATGGCGACCTTCTCCACTTTGCCGTCAGGATCGAGCAGCGTCAGCGTCGAGTGCTCCATATCCACCCGTGAATTGTATTTGAGGAGAACTGCGACCTCTGGTCCTGAGACCGTGCTGTTCACTTCTGGCTGAGAGCTAACCAACAGCGCGTGCGCCAATAACATTCTGGGAGCAAACAGCGCAATGCCGGAAGCAACAACGATAGCTCCTACAAACCAAGGCGTAGACATCCGAGTGTTCCTGCGCATATCCAAATCCGCTTCTCCTTCAGCAAAGAAGTCACCATCGTGGGCCGACGCGTGCCGGAAAGTGCTGGCCCTAAGACGATATCACTCTATGTATAGATGTGAAACGCAGTCGAAGGAGCAGAGGTCGACCGAAGATTCTTTCCACTACCGCTCTGATTGCGAGGCTTTTCGCATTGGTGAGGTGCATATGCGAAGGGAAAATTTTGGCGTCCCCGATGGGATTCGAACCCATGTTATCGCCGTGAAAGGGCGGTGTCCTGGGCCGGGCTAGACGACGGGGACGCTACAGGGATGACGGCCCCGGAAGCACCCTCACCATCAACAAAGCTAACAAGATGGTTCTCCACTGTCAAAAGTTGACGGAGCCTTCATCGCACACGGCATACTGGTACTGCAGACCAGTGCCAATCGACACGATCCAACACGAAACCGCGCGCTCCACCGGTCGCACCTACAAGTACCTCGACGCGCTCACCACCGCGTTCGTCGTCATTCTGCTCGTCTCAAACCTGATCGCGCAGAAGATCTGTCTCATCGGTCCTTTTTCTGCGGGCGGGTTGTCGATTGGGCCGTTCGCAGTCAGTGGCGCCGTGCTGCTGTTTCCCATCACCTACATCTTCGGCGACGTCTTCACCGAGGTCTACGGCTACGCCTCGTCACGCCGCGCCATTTGGCTGGGGTTCTTCGGCACCACGTTGCTCTACCTCATTGGGGCCATCGTCATTGCGTTGCCTTCTGCCCCGGGCTGGCGGAACCAGCAGGCCTTCGCGACGGTCTTCGGATTCATTCCGCGCATCCTTGCCGCCAGCCTCATTGCCTTCTGGGCCGGTGAGTTCGCCAACTCATACACCATGGCCCGATTGAAGCTCGTCACCGATGGCCGCAAGCTCTGGACTCGCACGATCGGCTCCACCGTTGTCGGCCAGGCCGTGGACACGGTCCTCGTTATCACCCTGACCTTTGGCGGAATCTACCCAACTCGCGTCCTTCTGAACATCATCGCCACCGGCTATGCCCTCAAGGTCGGCTACGAGGTGATCGCTACGCCGCTGACCTATCTGGTCATCAATTGGCTCAAGCGGGCCGAGCAGTCCGATGCCTTCGATCGTCACGAGAGCTTCAATCCTTTTTCATTTGCTGAAAAAAACGACCTGGACAGCTGAACGACAAGCCATTTTCAACCGGGGTCCGTTCTGAAATCGTCTGCAAATCTTTTGATTCAACATTCTCGAACCCTTCCGGGCCGCTGCTTCATCTAAACTTGAACTCTCAACTGGTTGTCAGATAAAGCATTGAGCGGCGGAACTTTGCGCCCGGGATCTCCGTATCCGCCGTTTGCCGAGATCTTGCCCGTTGAAGAACTTGAAGTCGACGACACTGAAGCACCTGGAGGAGAAGTACTGTGCCATTGATTGTGAACCCTCGCCGCGTTCTTCCCATGGTAATCTGCGCGGCCGCATGCCTCGTCGCAGGCTGCAAGTCCGCTCCGCCTCCGCCACCACCGCCGCAGGCGATGCCCGTGCAGGTCGCGTCGGTTACGCTATCGCCTGTTCCCAACTCCGACACCTACGTCGCTACCATCAAGAGCCGCCGCTCCTCGACCATGCAGCCGCAGGTCGACGGCAACCTGGTCAAGATCTTTGTTAAGTCTGGGGACGTCGTCCAGGCGGGACAGGTGTTGATGCGCATTGACCCGTTGAAGCAAATGGCAACAGTGCAGTCGCAGCAGGGAACTCAGGCGCAGAAGAAGGCCCTCTACGACTACACCGAGATTCAGGTCGAACGCCAGCGCAAACTCTTTGAGGCGGGTGTCGTCTCACGCGACGCGTACGATCAGGCGACCCAGGCCTTCCAGAACGCCAAGGCCGACTACGAATCCAACGCCGCGCTCACCGATACGCAGAAGCAGCAACTCGCCTACTACGACATCCGCGCTCCCTTTGCCGGCATTGTTGGCGACGTCCCCGTCCACCTTGGCGACTACGTCTCTACAACGACTGTACTCACCACAGTGGATGAGATTGCCGACCTCGAGGCCTACATCTACATCCCCACTGAGCGGGCCAGCGTGGTTCGTCAGGGACTGCCGGTAGAGATCCTCGACACCTCAGGCAAGACACTCGTCAAGTCGAAGATCAGCTTCCTCTCTCCGCAGGTTGATAACGGCTTGCAGAGCATCCTCGCCAAAGCCGAGATCCCTCGCACCGCCGATATCCTTCGTAACCAGCAGCTCGTCAAGGCGCGTGTCACCTGGAGCACAACTCCGGCGCCCGTGGTTCCAGTCCTTGCCGTTAGTCTCGTGGGCGGCCAGACCTTTGTCTACCTGGCATCTCCTAAAGGCGACGGATACATCGCCCATCAGGTACCCGTTACGCTCGGAGAGACCGTTGGCAACACCTATCCGGTGCTCGGCGGTCTTAAACCTGGTGACAAAGTCATCACCTCCGGCCTGCAGTTTTTGCAGGAAGGCGCGCCGGTCAAGCCTCTGGGCTAGTCGGAAGCTCCACCGGTCCTTGCGGAGTGCAGTTCGGCTCCGCATCGTCTTTCGTTTCGTCCCCGGGCCAGCCGCCCCGGCTAGAGGTCACCTTGTTCGTAGACTTTTTTATTCGTCGCCCGATCTTCGCCACGGTCTGTGCTCTTCTCATCGTGCTCGCCGGCGCCGTCTGCATCCCGAACCTGCCCATCTCGCTCTATCCAACGCTTGCCCCACCCCAGGTCGTGGTCACCAGCGTATATATCGGCGCCAACTCCAAGGACGTCGAATCAGCCGTTACCACGATCCTTGAGCAGTCCATCAACGGCGTCGAAGGCATGCGCTACATGAGCTCCACCAGCTCGAACGACGGCACTTCGGCCATCACCGTCACGTTCCAGACCGGCTACGATCTCAACATCGCCGCCGTTGATGTGCAGAACCGAGTCGCCTCCGTTCAGGGCCGTCTGCCCGCAGTGGTCAACAATACCGGAATCACCATCACCAAGGCGAATTCGAACTTTGTCCTTGCCGCCGGGTTCATTTCGCCGGACAAGTCGCTCTCGCCTGCTTTCATCTCCAACTACATCGACGTCTATATCAAAGACGCTCTCAAGCGTGTCCCCGGCGTCGGCGACGTCATTATCTTTGGTGAGCGCAAGTACGCGATGCGTCTCTGGCTCGATCCCAGCCGTCTAGCCGCTCGCGGCCTCACCGCGCTCGACGTCACCAATGCGCTCACTGAGCAAAACGTCGAGGTAGCCGCGGGTCAGCTCGGCCAACAGCCCGCCGATCCCCACCAGGCATTTCAGATGGCAGTTCGGGCCGTGGGCCGTCTCACTGATCCCAGGCAGTTCGAAAACATCGTCATCAAAAACAGCACAAATGGTGGCGGAATTGTCCTGGTCAAGGACGTCGGGCGCGCCGAAGTCGGTGCTGAAACCTATAACACCAGCCTGAAGTTCTCCGGCAGCACCTTCGAAGGTGGCGATGCCGTCGGCGTCGGTGTCTTGCAGCTTTCTAACGCCAACGCCCTCGACGTCGACAAACGGTGTCGAGCGGTCCTCGCCGAGCTCGAAAAGTCTTACCCACCCGGGCTTCAGGGCGTCATTGCCGTCGACACCACGCTTGTTATCGGCGAGTCTGTCGATGAGGTCGTTCGCACGATCGGCGAAGCCATCATAATCGTAATCATCGTCATCTTCCTCTTTCTGCAGGATTGGCGGGCCACGATCATTCCAGCGGTCACCATTCCCGTCTCGCTCATCGGCACCTTTGCCTTCATTAAGATCTTCGGCTTCAGCATCAACTCCCTGACCCTCTTCGGCATCACACTCGCCACGGGCCTGGTCGTCGACGACGCCATCGTCGTCATTGAGAACGTACAGCGTCACCTCTCCGGAAGCGCGATCGTCCCCGAGCGCTCAGAGCTGACCGAACCGGATCCCTACGCCCCGGACGTTCTTGAACATGCCAGGTCCACAGGTGGAGGCCGAGGCATGGAAACGGTCTCAGCGGATGCGCATGAGGCCACCAGCATCGCCATGGCCGAGGTCACCAGCGCCGTCATCGCCACCTCGCTCGTCCTCATCTCCGTCTTTATCCCAGTCAGCTTCTTCCCCGGCACCACAGGCATTCTCTACAAGCAGTTTTCTTTGACCATCGCCTTTTCCATCGCAATCTCCGCCTTCAACGCTCTTACGCTCTCGCCCGCTCTGGCCGCCATTCTCCTTCGCACCGAGGCGAAGAAGACAGGAATCATGGGCTTCTTCCTTAATCCCGTTGAACGTCTCATCCAGTGGGTCATCCGCGTCTACGCTCGCGCCGTCACCTTTGTCGTCCGCATTCGGTATGTCATGCTGCTGGTCTTCCTTTGCGCCCTGGCTGCGACTGCCTTCATGTACAACTACGTTCCCACCGCATTCATCCCGCAGGAGGACCAGTCTTACTTCCTCATCATTGTGCAGACGCCTCCGGGGGCCTCGCTCAGCTATACCTCAGACTTCGCCGATAAGGTTTCGGCCGTAGTTCGCAAAAACGACGGCGTCTTCGGCACCTTCTCGGTCATGGGCTTCTCGCTCGCCGGCGGCAGCTCGCCAAACTCCGGCCTCATCTTCGCTCCGCTCAAGCCCATCAACGACCGCACCAAAATGGGCGAACAATATACGGCCAAAGCCATCGTTGCTGACGTAGGGCCGAAGCTCTTCGGCGTCCCCGGCGGCATCGCCTTCGCCGCAGAGCCTCCGGCCGTCGCTGGTATCGGCACTGTCGGCGGCTTCCAGTTCGTCCTGCAGGACTCCGGCCGTAACACCTTCGGTGACATCGACCGCATCGCCCACACTCTCGTGGGCAAGGGCCGCGCTCCCGGATCAGGCCTCACCGGCATGAACACCACCTTCACCTCCAACGACCCGCAGCTTCTCATCGCCATCGACCGCCAGAAGGCCAAGGCCATGGGGGTCTCATTCAGCCAGATCACTGCGGCCCTCAACACCTTTATGGGCTCGAGCTACGTGAATGACTTCGACTTCAACAACCGCTCCTACCGCGTCTACGTCCAAGCCGACGCGCCCTATCGCCGCAACGCACAGGATATCCACCAGTACTATGTACGCTCTGATTCCGGCCAGATGGTCCCCCTCGACAACCTCGCCTCGATCACCGAGACCTCAGGTCCTCAGGTCATTAACCATTACAATCTCTTCCGCTCGGCTGAGATCGATGGCTCGCCCGCGCCAGGTCTCAGCACGGGCCAGGGCCTCGATAAAATGGTGGAACTCTTCAATGCAAACAAGATGCCAGGCATGTCGTACTCATGGACCGGCCTCGCTCTAGAAGAGGTCGAGTCCGCCGGCAAGGCCATCATCATCTTCGGCCTTGGTCTGCTCGTCGTCTATCTCACGCTCTCGGCCCAGTACGAGTCCTTCGCCTTACCGTTCATCATCCTGCTCGCCGTTCCCATGGCGATCCTCGGAGCGCTCACTCTAGTCGACCTCCGTGGCCTGGTCGACGACGTCTATGTCCAGATCGGCCTCGTCATGCTCATCGGCCTCTCCGCCAAAAACTCGATCCTCATCGTCGAGTTCGCCGAACAACTCCTCGAGCAGGGACGCTCTGTGATCGAAGCCGCCATCGAAGCCGCCGAACTCCGCCTCCGTCCCATCCTGATGACCTCGATCGCCTTTATCCTCGGCGTCGGCCCTCTCTACTTCGCCACAGGCGCTGGAGCCTATGGCCGCCACTCGGTCGGTACGGCCATCGTCGGTGGTATGGTGCTCTCCACCATCCTTAACCTATTCTTCATCCCGGTCCTCTACGTGATCCTGAAGACCATCCTGGTTAGATTTTCAGGCAAAGCCAAGGTCTCAAACGGCAGGACCGAGCTGCCACCCGCTCAGCGCACCCACTAACAAGGAAGGCCCAACACCCTTGCCATGCTTCCGGCTCCCTGACATCAGGAGCTATCATGCCCCATGACAAAACGAACCGCCGCGCCCCATCAAAGCTGGCTCCCAGAAGCCAACAGTTCCACCGCCGACTTCCCCCTGGCGCACCTGCCCTACGGGGCCTTCGAACTTGAAGGCCAGCAGCATCTCTGCGTTGCCATCGGCGCCCATCTCCTTGACCTCCATGCCTGCGCCGAGTCGAATCTGCTCCCGCCGACTTTGGTCGAAGCCTGCCAGTCGCCCATCCTGAACCCGCTCATCTCGCTCGGCCATCGTTCCTGGACACTGCTCCGCGAGACCCTCACCGCGCTCCTACACGCCGACGTGGAGTCAGCCCGCAGACAAGCAGCCGAGGCCGCCCTCCACTCCATCGCCGGCGCCACCCTCGCCAGGCCCATCCACATTCCCAACTACACCGACTTCTACGCCTCCATTTATCACGCCACCCGTGTCGGCCAACTCTTCCGTCCCGAACAGCCGCTCCTCCCCAACTACAAACACATTCCCATCGGCTATCACGGCCGTGCCTCTTCGATTATTCCCAGTGGAATTCCAGTTATCCGCCCAGTCGGCCAATCCCGCCCAACCGCAACTTCAGATCAGCCTAACTTCCTACCTACCAATGCGCTAGACTACGAATTAGAACTAGCACTTTATATTGGCGAGCCCAGTCTGCTCGGCACTCCCATCCCGATCACTCAGGCAGAGCATCACCTCTTCGGCGTCAGCCTTCTTAACGACTGGTCCGCCCGCGACATTCAGTCCTGGGAATACCAGCCCCTGGGCCCTTTCCTCGCCAAGAACTTCGCCACCACCGTCTCTCCCTGGGTCACGCCAATGGCCGCCCTCGAGCCCTTCCACCATCCAGCCGCCAAGCGCCCTGCCGCCGATCCCAAACTGCTCCCATACCTTGACTCGGCCACAGACCAGAAGCAGGGAGCTTTGAATGTAAAACTTGAGGTATTGATCACAACAGAAGCTTCAAGAATGAATAAGCTCCAGCCATTCTTGCTAAGCGAGTCCAAAGTTTCCGACCTCTACTGGACACCCGCGCAGCTCATCGCTCACCACACCAGCAACGGCTGCAACCTGCAGATCGGCGACGTCCTTGCCACAGGAACCATCTCCGGCCCTTCGGAAGCCTCTGCCGGCTGTCTCCTCGAGCTCACCCGTAATGGCGCGCAACCCATTCTTCTTCCCACAGGAGAAAGCCGCACTTTTCTCGCCGACGGCGACGAGATAATCTTCCGCGGCTCCTGCGAGGCCCCCGGCCATCCCCGCATCGGCCTCGGCGAGTGCCGCGCGACCATTCTCCCGGCCCACTCCTGATCGTTACGACCCTAGCCAATCCTCACGTCGGTGAACTATCCTCATTGCTGCGCCGGCGGTGCAACGCCTACCGCCGAACCGGAGAACTCCCCATGGCAACACACGCCCCAACTCTGACCGGATCTGAATCCGCCACCGCTGACTTCCTCCCCCTCAAGGGCACCGACCATGTCGAGTTCTACGTCGGCAATGCCCGTCAAGCCGCCTACTTCTACCGCGCAGCCTTTGGCATGTCGCTCGTCGCCTACGCCGGGCCCGAAACCGGTCAACGCGACCGTGCCAGCTACGTCCTCCAGCAGGGCAAAGTCCGCTTCGTCCTCACCACCGCACTCCGCACCGACAGCGAGATCGCCCGCCATGTCGACAAACACGGTGACGGTGTCCGCGCCATAGCCCTCTGGGTCGACGACGCCCGCCGGTCCTGGCTCGAAACCACGAGCCGGGGAGGCCGCAGCATTCAGGCCCCGACCGACTTCTCCGACGCCGACGGCCGCGTCACCACCTCCAGCATCGCCGCCTACGGCGACACGATCCACACCTTCGTCGACCGCAGCAACTACTCCGGCGCCTTCTTCCCTGGCTACCAGGCCGTCACCGAAGATCAGATCGCCCGCCCCGTCGGCCTGCTCCACATCGACCACATCGTCGGCAACGTCGGCTGGAACTCCATGAACCAGTGGGTCGACTTCTACCGCGACATCATGGGCTTCGGCCTCTACCAACACTTCGACGACAATGACATCTCCACCGAATACTCCGCCCTCATGTCCAAGGTCATGGCCAACGGCAACGGCTACGTCAAGTTCCCCATCAACGAGCCCGCCGAGGGCCGCCGCAAGTCACAGATCGAAGAGTATCTCGACTTCTACGGCGGACCCGGCGTCCAGCATATGGCCCTCGCCACCAACGACATCCTCGCCACCGTCGCGGCAATGAAAAAGCAGGGCGTCGACTTCCTCACCGTCCCTCACTCGTACTACACCGAGCTGCAAAACCGCATCGGCAAGATCGACGAACCCATCGAAGAGCTCGAAAAACTAGGTATCCTCGTCGACCGCGACAACGAAGGGTACATGCTTCAGATCTTCACTCGTCCCGTAGAAGACCGCCCCACCGTCTTCTACGAGATCATCCAGCGCAAGGGAAGCCGCAGCTTCGGCAAGGGCAACTTCAAGGC
>DATHQG010000066.1:0-4613 GCA_035483075.1 Edaphobacter sp.
GGTGACGGCAGGCTTGACATCGGACCAGGCGTACACGACTTCATAGAGGCCATTGCACTGCGGGCAGCGGAAGTTGCTGCTCACGTCGTCCTTTGTGATGACGGCGGCGCATTCTGTGCATCTAAGGTGATGTGTCGCTACGTTCATGGTTTTCTCTAGCCTATCGTAAAGAGCGCGGTGCGTGGGCCGCTCAGGCGTGTGTGGTTTCGGTGTGCCTCGCAATGCTGCTTGGCGGGCCCTGCGCGTGGGGACAGAAGGAGTTGCGCGTGGCCGCGGCAGCGGACCTGCAGCCGGTGATGCCGGTGCTGTCGCAAGCCTATGAGCACGCGACGGGAGTGAAGCTGGTGGTTAGCTTCGGCTCGTCCTCGACACTGGCGACGCAGATTCTGGATGGCGCTCCGATGGACATCTTTCTGGCCGCTGACTTTACTTATCCGGAGAAGATTGTGGCCGGGGGGCTGGCCGATGGGACCGCTCCTGTTGCGTATGCAAAGGGGACTCTGGTGTTGTGGGCACGGAAGGATTCGGGTCTGTTGCCGTTGAGTATTGAGACGCTGATCGATCCGCGAGTGAAGACCGTGGCGATTGCGAACGAACTGCATGCACCCTATGGGCGGGCCGCGGCGGCGGCGTTGCGGAAGATGAAGATGTATGACACGGTAGCGCCGCACCTTGTGGTGGGGGAGAACATCGCGCAGACGGCGCAGTTTGTTGAGTCGGGGAACGCCCAACTCGGGCTGATCTCGCTGACGGCAGCGAGTACCGACCACTTCAAGGAGATCGGGACTTATGTTCTGGTGCCGACGTCGCAGTATCCGGAGATCCTGCAGTACGCAGTGGTGATGAAGAACTCGGACCGGAGGGCGGACGCGCATGCTTTTCTGGACTGGCTGCTGACGCCGGCAGTCCAGGCGAATTGGTCGAAGCTGGGGTTGGGTGCGGTGAAGTAACGGCCCGCGATCCGGCGCTGTTGCAATAGACTGGCGCTGTATGGATCTCGAGGCGCTTTGGTTGACGTTGCGGCTGGCGGTGGGGACGACGGCGATCCTGCTGCTGGTGGCATTGCCGCTGGCGTGGTGGATCGCTTCGGGGCGTGGGGGCGGGCGAGCATTGGTGCAGGCTGTGGTGGCGCTGCCGCTGGTGTTGCCGCCTACAGTGCTGGGATTTTATCTATTGGTGGCGCTGGGACCGTTGAGTGCGCCGGGACGGCTGTTGATACGGGTGCTGGGGCATCCGTTGGCGTTCAGCTTTGCGGGGTTGCTGGTGGGGTCGGTGATCTACAGCCTGCCGTTTGCGGTTCAGCCCCTGGTGGCTGGGTTTTCCGCGGTGGATGGCGCTTACGTTGAAGCGGCGGCGGGGCTGGGGGCTTCGCCGTGGCGGACCTTCTGGAGCGTGGTGCTGCCGTTAACGCGAGGCTCGCTGCTGACCAGTGCGGTGTTGACGTTTACCCATACGGTAGGGGAGTTTGGCGTGGTGCTGATGCTAGGTGGCAACATTCCGGGCGCCACGCAGACGCTTTCGATTTCGTTGTATGACAAGGTGCAGGAGTTCAACTACGCGGCCGCTAACCGGACGGCGTTGGTGCTGGTTGCGCTTTCGCTTGCGGCGTTGCTACTTATCTATTCGCGGCGGAGCGGACTCAGGCGGGGTGAACTTGTCTGAGAGCGCGCCCCATCTGAGTGTGCGAATCCAGCACCACCTGGGTGCGTTGGAGCTCGATGTCGAGTTCGAACTGACGCGGCCATGGACGGTGCTCTTTGGGCCGTCAGGGAGCGGGAAATCCACGGTGCTCCGAACGATCGCAGGATTTGTGCGGCCGAATGCAGGGCGAATCGTCTCGTGTTTTTATGGCCGCAGTCTCGCGATGACGGATACGGCCAAGGGAATTTTCGTGAGGCCGCATGAGCGGAGCGTACGAGTGGCGGGCCAGGGTGCCGCATTGTTTCCCCACATGACGGTCCGGGAGAACATCGCGTTTGGCACACGGTCGCAGGCGGATGGAACGACCGCTGCCGAGATCGTCGAGGAAGCAACAACGAGATTTCAGTTGAGCGGACTGGCTCGAAAGTTTCCGTCAATGCTCTCTGGCGGGGAGCGGCAGCGGGTTGCGATTGCGCGAGCTGCGACAGCTGCGGTGGGTCTTGGCAGCGGAAGCATCTTGCTGCTCGACGAGCCCTTTACTGGTCAGGACGTTCGGCTGCGGGACGAGCTGATTGAAGAGTTGCGTGGCTGGTTGGCGCTCGTGGAAAGACCTGTGCTCTCGGTGACCCATGATGTGGGAGAGGCGTTTCAACTTGGCACGGAGGTCATCAAGATAGCTGAAGGCCGCATCGTGCAGCAGGGGCCTGTTGCTGAAGTGCTTGCGGGGGAGCGCGAGCGCCTGCTGGAGCAGCTTAATGCGTCGAAGGGAAGCCCAGCATAACGGGCTCCTGTTCGAGCGGCACACCGAACTTGTTTTGAACGGCCGTCATCACGGCATCGCGCAGAACGATCAGTTCGGTCGCGGTCGATCCGCCGAGGTTCACGAGTGCGAGGGTGTGACGAGAGGAGATCGCGGCGCGGCCCATTGCAAATCCCTTGTGGAAGCCGGCCTGTTCCACCAACCAGGCCGCTGCCAGCTTCACCCTGCCATTCTCGGCTGGATATTGGGGAATCTCTTCCGGACGACATCCGCCTTTGAGCGCTATTTGCGACAAGGTCGCTGACGGAACTACAGGGTTCTTGAAGAAGGAGCCGGCACTCCGGCCATCGGGACCGCCTTGTCCTGCACGCATTCCCTTCTGCTCGCGAATCGACCGCACGGCATCGTAGACCTGACGGAGGGTGGGCGTTTCTCCTTTTTCAATCTGAGCGGCAAAGTGACGTTTGACGTCGGCGTATCGCAGAGCGGGGTCGGCGCCGGGCCGGAGTTTATAGGTTACGGCGGTGACGATGTATCGTCCGCGTTTGTCCGCGTTGAAGAGGCTGCGACGATAGCCGAAGCGACACGCACCATGGTCGAGATCGACGAAGGTGCGGGCTTCGAGATCGTAAGCGCGTACCTGGAGGATGGTTTCAGCTACCTCCTGTCCATAGGCCCCGACATTCTGAACAGGTGTGCCGCCTACATCGCCGGGAATGCCGGCGAGACACTCGATGCCGGCGTATCCGCGATCGACGGCGTAGCGCACGACATCGTCCCAGTTTTCACCCGCGCCCACCTCGAGTACAACACTCTCCCCTTCCCTTCGCTCGCGCTTCGGGGTCGTCACCCCAATGCGCATCACGAGGCCATCAAAGCCGGCATCGCTTACCAGGAGATTGCTGCCCCCTCCAAGGACGAATAGAGGCAGCTTGCGCTGTTGCCCGAACTGGACGGCTTCGAAGAGTTCTGCCTCCGTTTTGACTTCGCAGAAGAAGCGCGCCGGGCCGCCAATACGGAAGGTCGTGTAAGGCGCGAGAGGTACATTCTCCTGAAACTGCAGGCTGGTGGTCGGCACGGCTTGAGAGTACAACATCGCAGCTCGACTGCGATGTTTGACACAACTGATAGACTTTAAAGAGAAGTCCATGCGAACGCGGTCGAGAATCGGCCGCCTGAAGTCCGGACTTATGTGATTTATTTTGAAGACTTTGCACACTTTTACCCGGGGTGGGGGTAGCGGGGTGCAAGGTATAACCGTAGAATCGCAACAGGCGCGGCTTTCACCTGCGACCTAAGGGAGAATTTATGTATCCAGAGATTATGGTGATTCCCATGCGCGAGGAGCTGACGCGCGCTGGTATAGCGGAGGCCCGTACTGCAGCCGATGTGGACGCGGCGTTGGCGCAGCGGGGAACGACGATGGTGGTGGTGAATTCCATCTGCGGATGTGCGGCCGGCAAGATGCGTCCGGGAGTTCGCCTGGCCATGCAGCATGCGGCGAAGCCTGACCATGCTGTGACCGTTTTCGCAGGACAGGACCGCGAGGCGACCGAGAAGGCGCGGAGCTACTTTGGCGGACATCCGCCCACCTCGCCAGCTATTGCGATCCTTCGCGATGGGCAGTTGGTGTACCTGATGCAGCGTTCGGCGATCGAAACCTCGACCGCTCCGGCGATCGCGCAGGAGCTGGCCCGGGCGTTCGATACGTACTGTGCGCCGACGACTGCTTAGTCGTAAGAACTACCTTTGACCGAAAGCCGGAGACCAGCCGCTACCTGCTGGTCTCCGGCTTTTCGCGTTTTGATGGCTCACCTGACGGCATATTTTGCCGATGTAGAGAGAAGCCATGTCGATCTCTCGATCAGCGTTCTCTTGTGTTGCCGTTCCTCCTGGACCTGGGACGCCTTCAATAAACCAGGAAGAGTTCGAGATTGTGGGGAGTAGCGAGGCGATGAAGCGGTTGCGCCTGCAGGTGCGGCGGATCGGACCGCACTTCCGCTCCGTACTGGTGAGTGGAGAGGCAGGCACGGGTAAAGAGTGGGTGGCCCGGGCACTGCATGGGATGGGGCGGCCTGCAGGTGGGCCATTTGTTGTATGCCATGCTGCGGCGATTGAGGACGCTCCAGTTGAGTTCGAAGCAAGTATGGGGCCGGTGGACACCATTACACGTTTGATGAAGAGGGCCCAGCGAGGGACGTTGTTTCTGGAT
>DATHQG010000067.1:0-6883 GCA_035483075.1 Edaphobacter sp.
TACTCAGTCAATACTATCTGGACCTATAACAGTGGTCAGGTCTACACTGCGGTCCAGTCGTCGAAGGCCAACCCGAACGCAGCTGTGACCGCGAAGATCCCAACCGCCAACGTCGGACAGGCCCTCTTCAGCTTCTGCGACAACAACTACAACACCAATGTGATCGGCAACGATAGCTGCCGACCAATTCTCTCCAACCCGTCCGCGCCGATCGGCTCGGTCGGCATCAACGGTGGTCCCGGGGTTGGTTACCTCAACTTCGGTACCGGCGCCCCGATCGCGCGGGATTCCGTCCATTGGCTCCTGAACAACGAGTATGAGGCCGAGGCACTCGGCACGCCATATCCTGGTGTGGGCCGTAGCACCCTCCGCGGAAACACCGTCAATGAACTCGACATGAGCGTCTTCAAGACGATCAGGATCAACGAGCGCATCTCCGCCCAACTCCGGCTCAACGCTTACAACGTTCCCAACCGCGCTTACTATGGAACGCCGGACTTCACACTCAATGATGCTGATCCGTCGAAGCACGTTAGTGCCGCCTACTCCGGGGGATTCAACACCTTCAACACCTACTTTGCCAACGCTGGAGGCGGTGTCGCTCCGCCCTTCGGCAAGGGCACCCGCAACATCCAGCTAGGTGGAAAGATCATCTTCTAATTGTTCTGTTCCACTACGACGCCGGGGGCCCCATAGTTCTCCGGCGTCATTTTTTTGCTATGCGGTCTTTGGTCTACGTTATCGCCTTCGGTTTAGCTGACTATGCTCTCGCCGTCCTGCTGCTGTTGCGCCATCTGCTGCTGACGGGTCGGCACCGGCTGCTGCTCAGGTAGCCGCGTCGCCTTCTCCACCAGAGTCGACCAGTCCTCAGGCACTGGCAGCTCCTGGTCGTACGAGGGAGTCCCAAGGCTCGGAGTCACCCGCACCGCCACAGTCAACTCGCTCGCCGCCCGGCCGCGGAAGATGCCATGGGTCGGGGGGACATCGGCGTAGTCCCGGCCGTTTGCCGTGCGAATGTGCCGGTCACCCGCGACCAGCCAGTTCGTCGGATCAAAGCCCACCCAGCCGACTGTTGGCACCAGCGCTTCGACCCACGCATGGGTCGCCGAACTGATCGATCGGTCAAGATCGCTCTCGCCGTGGAACAGGTAGCCGCTTACATACCGGCACGGAATTCGCAGCTTCGACCGCACCAGCGCAATCATGATGTGCGCGAGGTCCTGACAAACTCCCGCCCTCGTGCTGAGAGCAAGGTCGATCGGCGAATCCACCTTGGTCGACTTAGGCTTGTAGTCGAAGTACTCATAGATCTGCCGATTCAGGTTGTGCAGAACCATCAGCGGATCGTCTCTGCGGCGAACGTCAAGCTCTGCCGCAAGAGCGTCCAGCGCGGGCGTCGGCTCGGTAAACTCACTCGGCAGCAACATCTCCCAGTAGTCTCCCCGCTCCACCATCGCGTCCAGGTCCGCCCACGCGTCGGGCGCCAGAAACGCCGGGACCTGCGGCGTCGGCTGTACCTCGACCAGCGACTCAGCGACGATCACCAACTGCCCATGCATCCCAGGAATATCGAAGTGGTGCACATGGTTCGCCAGATGGTCGCGATAGCTGAAGACCCTGCATCGCGGGCTCACCGAGAGATGGAACGTCAGACAGCGCTGGTTCTGGTCGCTCCGCGGATGCATCCGCGTCTCCATCATGCTTTCGCTGACCTGGTTGCTGTACAGAAACTTCGTCAGATGGCGAATCGAATAGTACATAGTTCGTCCTCGCGCCTTACCCTGCCAGTGCTGCTTGAATGGAGTAGTCCACATACAGCTCATAGATCGTGTCGTGAATGGCACGGCACTGTGCCTGAATGCCTCTCAGATATCCCACCACGTCCTGGTCCAGGATCTCATCGACGCTGCTGTAGTTCAGCGACGCCCGCAGCCTTCCGCTGAGCCGTTGCAATGCCTCGGCCCGGCTCTTGCCGCTGTCCCCCTGGATCTTCTCGAGAGCGCACTGCACGCTGTCGATCGAGAACCTCACCGAATGCGGAAACTCATCGTCCAGCAGGAGGAACTCGAAGATATGGTCTGGCGTCAGGTCTGCCGTATACACCTTGCAGTACGCCTCAAACGCCGTCGCCGAGCGCAGCAGTCCCATCCAGTCAAGATACTCATTCCCTTCGCCGGTCCGCTCCCGAGGTCCCCACAGATCGGCGTGGTAAGCCTCCAGCAGCAACGCCGTCGCCGACGCTCGTTCGATGTATCGACCCACCTGAATGAACTGCCAACCCTCACCGTGGTTCATCGTCGAGTCCGTGACCCCTTGAAACTGATGCACCGCTTCCATCACCGACTGCAGAAACTCACTTGGCCGCGTAGTCCCCGCCGCCAATGCCTCCGACTGTCTGTCCATCTGCATCTCCGGCCGCGTCACCTGGATGTACAAACTGTTCAGCCGATGCCACTGCTCCGTCGAAATCTGTTCCCTCACATGCCGCGAGTTCTCCCGCGCCGCAATGATGTACGACAAAATAGAAGCCTTGTTCGTCGTGTCGAAGGTCAATGCCTGCGTCAGCGCATAAGGCTCACCCGTCCATTCAATGTCCTTTGGCCTGCCCAGCGCCTGCAGCACCCGCTGCCAACGCCGCTCCGCACTGGCTGCGCTCTCATCGAGCATCAGGTTCAGGTTTACGTCCAGCAGCCGCGTCGTATGCTCAGCGCGCTCAAGATAGCGGCTCATCCAATACAAACTATCCGCAACTCGACTTAGCATTCGTTTCTCCCGCCAAAACCCGTCCGGATCAAGTCGATCTTGGCCTTGGTGTCTTTTGCTTCTAGGTAGGCCAAGGCTTCAGCCTTGGCATTTCAAGTCGCCAGAACCTTGGGCTTTAGCCCCTGGGGTATGCTTTCTGCCTCAGTCTGTTCGTCATCTCGTAGATTGTTTCTTGTAATCACTCACTCAGCACCCAAGTGTCTTTACTCCCGCCTCCTTGTGAAGAATTGACGACCAAAGATCCGCGATTCAATGCCACGCGTGTCAGGCCGCCCGGAACGATCGTCACCTTGTCGCCGAATAGAACATAAGGCCGCAGGTCCACATGCCGCGGCTCCAACTCATCGCCGATCAGACACGGCGCTCGCGAGAACGAGATCGTCGGCTGCGCAATATAGTTCCGCGGGTCCGCCTCGATCTTCTGTGCAAACTCCTCCCGCTGCGCCTTGGTCGACTGCGTCCCAATCAGCATCCCATACCCGCCACTCTCGCCCACTGCCTTCACGACCAGCTTGTCGAGGTTCGCGAGTATATACTGCCGCTCCTTCGGCCGCGTCGGCAGATACGTCTCCACGTTCTTCAGCACCGGCTCTTCGCTCAGGTAGTACTTGATGATGTCCGGAACATATGCATACAGCGCCTTATCATCGGCCACTCCCGTTCCAAACGCATTCGCCAGCGTCACGTTCCCCGCGCGATACGCATTGAACAACCCCGCCACGCCAAGGATCGAGTCTCCACGAAACGCCAACGGATCAATGAAGTCGTCATCCACCCGGCGGTAGATCACGTCCACGCGCCGCAGGCCATTCGTCGTCCGCATATAAACGATGTTGTCATGCGTAACTAGGTCCCGGCCCTCGACCAGCTCGATCCCCATCTGCCGAGCGAGGTACGCATGCTCGAAGTAAGCCGAGTTGAACACACCGGGCGAAAGCAGCACGATATTCGGCTCCGGCCGGCCCTCGGGCGCAAGCGATCGCAGCGTCCCCAGCAACAGCTGCGTGTACTGCTCGATCGGCCGCACGTTATAGCTGCGAAACAGCTCTGGAAAGATCCGTTTCATCACGCGACGGTTAGTCAGCATGTAGCTGACCCCACTCGGCACGCGGAGATTGTCCTCCAGCACCACAAACTCGCCGTTTTCCAGCCGGATCAGGTCCGTCCCGCAGATCGCGACATAGATATTGCGCGGTACCTGCAACCCTGTCATCTGCCGGCGATAGTGCTTGCAGGTGTAGACCATCTCTCGTGGAACGATGCCGTCCGCAAGGATCCGCCCCTCGTTGTAGATGTCCTTCAGGAAGAGGTTCAGCGCCGTAATCCGCTGCGTCAGTCCCAACTCCACTGTCGCCCACTCGGCTGCGGTGATGATTCGCGGCACCAGGTCATACGGAAAGATCTTCTCCGTACCCTCCTCGCGGCCATAAACGGTGAACGTAATCCCTTGGTTCAGAAAGCTGAGGTCCGCCGCCTGCTTTCGCCGCTGCAGCTCCTCTACCGGAAGCGAAGCGAAGTGCTCCAGCAGCCGCCGGCAGTGTTGATGCAGATAACCTGGACCGGAAAACATCTCGTCGTAGGCATGGTCCAGCAGATAGTTCTTCAACACCGCGTGTTCGAGATGGGAAGACTGAGTTGGAAGCATTGTGGGCCTTGAGGAACCTTGAGTATAGCGGCACAGCGGAGGGTCACCAAAGCAATTAGCCCTCATCTTATCGCGCCACCCATTTTCAACGCTTTACCTCCGCATTCACCGTATCTTCTTCTGTTCCCGTCCACTTCGGCGGCCAGCGCGGTGCGAACTAGGCTAAACTAGAAGAGACGCGCACTTTCCCTGAAAACACACACCTAGGCGCACAGACAGGACAAAAAAGCAGTGAGCAACTCAACCGCAGTCGCCGTTAAGCCCATCTTCAACATCGCCATCATCGCCCACGTCGATCATGGCAAGACCACCCTCGTCGACGCCATGTTGCGCCAGAGCGGCACCTTCCGCTCCAACGAAGCCGTCACCGACCGGGTCATGGACTCCAACGATCTTGAAAAAGAGCGCGGCATCACCATCCTCGCCAAGAACACCGCCCTTTACTATCACGACAACAAGATCAACATCGTCGACACCCCCGGCCACGCCGACTTCGGCGGCGAGGTCGAGCGCGCACTCAAGATGGTCGACGGCGTAGTCCTCCTGGTTGATGCCTCCGAAGGCCCTCTGCCCCAGACCCGCTACGTTCTCTCGAAGGCCCTCGAAGCTGGCCTCACCCCCATGGTCGTTATCAATAAGATCGACCGTCCCGACGCTCGCCCCCAGGAGGTCCTCAACGAGGTCTATGACCTCTTCATCGACCTCGACGCCGACGAGTCCGTCCTCGACTTTCCCGTCCTCTATACCAACGGCAAACTAGGCACCGCGACCACCGACCCCGCCGTCCCGGGCACTGATCTCCAGCCGCTCTTCGAGCAGATCATCACCACCATCCCCGTCGCCAAGGGCGAACCAGAAGGCGCCGTCCAGATCCTCGTCACCAACCTCGACTACTCCGACTACCTCGGCCGTCTCGCCATCGGTCGCGTCTTCAACGGCACCATGCGCACCGGCCAGGAGTACAACGTCGCCAAACTCGACGGCACCTTCACCAAGCACAAGATCACCAAGCTCTTCAGCTTCTCCGGCCTAAAGCGCACCGACATCGAAGAGACCCAGGTCGGCGACATCGTCGCCATCGCCGGTATCCCCGGCATCACTATCGGCGAGAGCTTCTGCGACATCGAAAATCCGCAGCCCCTTCCGCCCATCACCATCGACGAGCCGACCATCGCAATCCAGTTCAACGTCAACAACGGCCCCTTCGCCGGCCGCGAAGGCAAGTTCGTCACCTCGCGCAACCTGCGCGACCGCCTCGACAAGGAGCTCCTCACCAACGTCTCGCTCAAGATGCAGGAGACAGGCTCGCCCGACTCCTTCAAGGTGCTTGGCCGCGGCGAACTCCAGCTCGGAATCCTCATCGAGATGATGCGCCGCGAAGGCTTCGAGATGATGGTCAGCCGTCCTGAGATCGTCACCAAGAAGATAGACGACCAGGTCATGGAACCAGTCGAACACCTCTCCATCGACGTCCCGGAAAGCTTCGTCGGTACCGTCATCGAGCGCCTCGGACCCAGAAAAGGCGAGATGACGAAGATGATCAACCACGGCTCCGGCCGCGTCCGCATGGAGTTCCGCATCCCCAGCCGAGGCCTGATCGGTCTGCGCTCCGAGATGCTGACCGAGACCCGCGGCACCATCATCATGAACTCCATCCTCGACGGCTACATCGCCTACCAGGGCGAGATTCCGCAGCGCGCGTCGGGCGCTCTTATCTCCGATCGCCAGGGAACCACGACAGCCTACGCACTGGAAGGTCTGCAGGACCGCGGCGTCCTCTTCGTCCCCGATGGCATTGAGGTCTACGAGGGCATGGTCATCGGCGAACACAGCCGCGACAACGATCTCGACGTCAACTGCGTCCGCGAGAAGAAGCTCTCGAACATGCGCGCATCAGGCTCCGACGACGCTGTCCGCCTCGTCCCCTACAAGCAGCTCACCCTCGAGCAGTGCATCGAGTTCATCGCCGACGACGAACTCGTAGAGGTCACCCCCAAGTCCCTCCGCCTGCGCAAGAAGGTCCTGCAAGCCAACCGTCGCCCCCGCAAGGGCTCCAGCGACTAACCCACACTCAACGCATCGAAGAAACGGCTGGAACAAAATTCAATGTTCCAGCCGTTTTTTTTGCACTTGTCGTTGCTTTTCTTGTTTGTCATCCCGTAGGGATCTGCTTCTGTCGTTGCGTTTATCTTCTTCCCACCCCAAAAACTGTCATTCCGGCGGAGGCCGGGTGCCCCATCTTCGCGACGGTCTTATCGTCGCTAAGGTGGGCAATCGCGCAAAGCGCGATCCGCGTTTCGCTGCCGTGCGCGAAGCCAAACTATTGTCCGACGCAGATACTTTCTGAAATATCTTTGATTTATTCGAACAAACCTAGAAGGGATTGAAATGGTAGTCCTGAAACGATTGGCTGTTTGGTCCCTGCCTCCCGCTTCTACAGCAGCCCTCTGGCTACAGCAACTCCTCTAAGGCCGC
>DATHQG010000068.1:0-8558 GCA_035483075.1 Edaphobacter sp.
TTTTTGCGAGTTTGAAGACTCCGAGCAGCGCGGCTGCGGAGACCATGCAGACCAGGGTGCGCGTGCCGCTAACGACGTATCCGGAGAGGTGCCACCAGGCTGCGAGGAGGATGGAGGGCAGAGGCGGGTGGGCGTTGGTGACGGTGGTTTGCGGGATTAAGGTGCCGAGACGGAAGAAGTCCCACGCGGCGGGGATGTAGTACCCGGCTTCGTCCCAGAAGTATGGGAGGCGGAGGAGGCGATAGTGCGTGAGGTAGACGGCGACGAAGAAGAGCGGGTAGAGCATCCAGAGAGGGATGTCGCTGGTCGACTGTGGGTCGTCTTTTCCTGCTCTGCTAAGGAGGGGCACGCTTTTAGTTGACAGGGCCGCCGGCGTGGGGGAGCTGCTCTAGGGTGATGGAGCCAAAGGTCTGTTCGTACTGGGCCAGATTGTGGCCGAGCACGTTCCAAAGGGCCTTGGCCTGCTGGGGGCTGAGGTAGATACCTTGGAAGTTCTTGACGGTGAGCTCCTCTGGATTTTGCTGGACCATCGTGCCGAAGACGAGGAAGAAGTCCCAGACGCTCATGCGGACCTGAACGCTGTTGGCGTAGCCGTCGCGGTAGTCGGGGGTGTTGGTGAGCTTGACTGTGGGCTGGTCGTTCCCCTGGTTGGGGGGCTGGTTCTGCTGGCTCATTGCATCTCTTTCAGGATTAGATAGATGTTTTGGTGCGGGAGAAGGGACTCGAACCCCCACGGATTTCTCCGCTTGGACCTAAACCAAGTGCGTCTGCCATTTCGCCACTCCCGCGATTTCAATTCAACAGGGCGATGTTGTTGAGAAGAGCTACCTGCCACGATTAGCGTATGGCAAAGGGGTGTCGATTGCAATGCCACGGCTCGGTATGGCTGGGCGAGGCCTTCTAGTGCTTGATGAGCCACATGACCCAGCTTGCCACGATGGTGCCGCCGACGAAGAGGGCGAAGCAGAAGGCGCCAAAGCGAACCATCATGCGGGGTTCGGTGCGCTGGGTGATCCCGAAGACGATCGAGGTGAAGAGAGAGAAGAGAAGGACGGCCCCGAAGTGAGAGATGGTCACGAGCGCTTCCTCCCGGTGGCCAGCGAGTGGGCGTCGACGGCGGAGATAATGTTCAACAGGCCGGCCACGACCATGAATTTGGTGCCGTAGTCTGCTGTCGCCACCTGTACGGTAACCTGGCCGAGGTCGAAGAGCTTTGCCAGAATGTACAGCAGACCGTTGCCGAGGTCGCCTGCGAAGTTGAGGATGTCGAGCAGGTCGCCGGTGTTGGGGGAGTAGAGCTTGCCCTTTAAGGCAAGGCCGATGGCGAACATGGTCACGATCGAGAACATGAGCAGGCCGCCGCGGGCCCATTTGCGCAGCATCAGGTGGCCTGCGCCGGGGACAAGCCAACCGGCGATCAGAACCATCGTCGGGAATGAAGAGGATTGCGCGGTGCGCGTTTGTGCTGAGACGTCGGTCGCCATTGCTGGTTTGATGATAACAGGATGGATGCCAGGTAGGACCCCGATGCTTGTAGACAAGGTCGATAGGATAAGGCACCTTTTCCGCGCCCTAACCTTCGACCGCGGTTTGTCTGTTTGAATCAAGCTTAGTGGTGATTGCAATTAGACCTATAACCACAAGCACGCCGACAAGGGCCCCTATGGCCTCTTTTGCGGCCTTAGGCAAACCTGCTTTATCGATTCTTGCGACTTGCGCGTCTGAGATGTAGGTGGGGTGAACGGCGCCCTTCGGAACCACCTCAAATGAGTCGACTTCAAGCTCGACCAAGGTGCCTTTAATCACAGTTCCGTCAGCTTTCGTGACTTTGACATCGCTGCCCAGGCCGCGCGACTGAAGCTCCTCGTACAGGTCCGTTGCTTCCATCGAAACAGGCGTCGACGGCAAGGCGTGACTCGACGCCGAGATGGCTACGGTTAGAACCAAGGCCTGGAATATCAGTCGAAGTGCGCTTGTGACGGTATTCAATCCGATTGACATACGGGGCCACCTTTCGACTCGCAGCTCTCCTTCAGTAGGACAGGGCTTTTAAACTGCCTTCATCCGTTAAAGCGGAAAGCGCGGGTAATTCGTGACATGATTTTTTGTCTCCCGACCCGCGACTTGGGTTCGATCAGGATCTGGCTTAGATAGTTAAGGTTGGAGAATTTAGAAGGGAATGGGGCGCCGAGCGCGCCCACTGGGCCGTTGGTGGCGAAGACATTCGGTCTCGAGGTTTCCGAAGACACGAGTTTTCGGGAACCAAGGGAGACTGCTTATTGAGAGACCAATTGCCGGTGCTAAAGTGAAGATGCTATGGGGATCTATGCTCTTTCGCGATTAAGGTTTAGCGGAGGGAGGCGTCATCCTCAGCATCACCGGTTGGTGTGGCGGCAGCCGCCGGGGTCGAGTCAGTTCGAACGGTCGGATATTTAATGCCCAACTGCTCAAGATAGCTTGAGTACTTGGTGGAGTCGTAGTAGTACTTCTTCATCTCTGGGCGATACTTGTCCATCGTGGCCTTGTTCAACCAGATCGACGGTTTGTCCGTCGGTCGGAGGAAGGGCTGATACTTTACGTCCTTGGTCTGAACATCGTTGAAGTAGGCCTTGGCGCTGGTCAACAACTCAGGCTTCACCATTAGATCAAAGAGAGTAAGGGCCTGGACCTTCGCGCCTGCAACTGCCCCTTTGTGGGCGATGGGAGTGGCCATGGCGATGCCATTTGCCCAGTTGTGTCCTGGCAGATTGGGAATGTTCGAGGGATAGCGGAGAACGATCGTCGGCGCGACCCACGAAACGTCGCCGATATCATCCGACCCGCCGCCGTAAAACTTCTCTGGATCGTTCGGTGTCTTCAATTCGTCCAACTTTGTGGCCAATCCCTTTTCTGGGACCTTCAGTTCATGCTGCAATGCCTTGGCCAGCGTCTGATCGGCGTCTGACCAGGTCGGAAGGCCTACGAGCTTCGCGTTCTCTGTGGTCTCCTCCGCGATAGGCTTGTTGAAGTATCCCGGCCACGCCGTCCCAATCAGCGTGGAGTCCCACTTCGTGTTCGTCATAAGGGCCGCGCCATTGGCCATATTGTCGCCGATTTCCCAGAGATCTTTGATGTGCTGATAGTCGGCTTCACGAAAGTAATACCAGACCGACGCGTTCTGCGGCACTACGTTCGGCTGGTCGCCGCCGTTTGGAATGACGTAATGGGAGCGTTGCTGGAGACGAAGATGTTCGCGGCGGAAGTTCCAGCCTACGTCCATCAGCTCGACTGCGTCGAGGGCGCTGCGTCCACGCCACGGAGCGGCCGCGGAGTGTGCGCTCTCTCCATGGAAGTTGTACTGGACGGAGACAAGGCCGTTGGTGGAGTATCCGCCATAGGAAGCTCCGAGGTTGTCACCTACATGCGAGAACAGGACGGCATCGATGCCCTTGAAGTAGCCGTCGCGAACGTAGTAGGCCTTGCTTCCAAGCAGCTCTTCCGCTACTCCTGGCCAGATCTTGATGGTGCCGGAGAGGTGGTTCTTCGTCATCACGTCCTTCACGGCCAAGGCAGCGACGATATTCACTGCCTGGCCGGAGTTGTGCCCTTCGCCATGACCGGGGGCGCCGGGAATAATCGGATCGTGATATGCAACGCCGGGCTTCTGCGATGCCTGGGGAATGCAGTCGAGGTCCGAGCCAAGAGCGATGACTGGTTCACCGCTTCCCCACGTCGCCATCCATGCAGTGGGGATTCCAGCTATCCCATGCTCTACCTTGAAGCCATTGCTCTCGAGCAGCGTCGTGAGGTACTTCGAGGTCTCGAACTCCTGGAAACCAAGTTCGCCGAAGCTGTACAGGGTGTCGATCATGACCTGCACCAGCTTTGCGTTGCCGTCGACTTCCTTCAGGATCTGCTGCTTCAGTGCAGCAGTTTGTTCCGTGGTAAGCGACGGGGCCTGGCCTGAAGCCGGCGCGACAAGTGCTGCCAACAGTCCGAAGATGAGACAAAGCTTGCCAATACGCATGCGGATCTCCTTGGTGTTCTTGTGTTTCGTTCGCAAGAAAGCAGGGGAACGGCGTGAAGCTGAGCAGGATAAGGCTTTTTGTGGATGTGAGTCGCAGTGTACATTAATCCGCTGCGATGCCGGACCTTTTTCTGGCGACAGGCGTCGGGCGCGAAAAGTCTCTATTAATGGGATGCATTGACTACTAGGGCGTCAGGTGATCGGGATGCAGATACTTCGCGAGGAAGGTATAGACCTCTTGACGTGACTGAATCGCCAGCGGTGTGTCCATACGGTTGAAGTAATGGCCGCCGGGAGCGTTGTCGTAGACCTTGTATTCGAACTGCTTGCCTTCGAACTTGAGGGCCTGGATGAGATGTTCGACCTCGAGGTAGTTGACGTCCTCATCGTTGGTGTTCGTATGAATGAGAAGCGGCGTGTCGAGCTCTTTCGCGTGGTTCACCGGGGAACGTTTGCGGTATTCAGCAATGTCGTCATGAACCGATTCGCCGAGATGATACGGGGCGGAGTAGAGCTGACGGTAGCCCTCACTCTCATAACCCATGCGGGCGACCAGATCGCTTACGGGAACGCCTGCGTAGGCGGCAGCATAGTCGTGGGGGTGGGCAAAGATGTTCATCAAGGTTATGAGACCACCATGACTCCAACCCACGATGCCGACCCGCTTTGGATCGAGGAAGCTGTAGCGCTCCAGCATCCACTTCATACCCAGAAAGACGTCGTCGATCTCATGTCCGCCATAGTCGATGTCTTCGTAAAAGCCTCGGCCATAGCCGGTGCTGCCGCGATAGTCGGTAGCGACGATGGGATAGCCTTGCTCGAGCAGCTCGCGAATGAGATGAGCATCGATGGTGGTGTCGAGCGATGCGTGAACGCCTTGATGAACGAAGACGATGAGGGGCTGCTTGTGGCTGCGATCCAGTTTTTTCGGAATGAATGTGTAGGCGTGGAGCAGGATAGGATTGGTCGCGCCTGGCGCCTTTTTATTCTTGATGTGGTCATTCGGCGGGCCGGTGTACTCAGACTTGTCGATGTCGGCGATATCGCCCACCTTTTGGTACCAGAGCAGATCGTCCATGCGTTTCAGGACGACATCGGAGTTGTCGTTTGGTGGCGAGGGGGCGGTTGCCGCAGGGGCCGCAGCGGCAGGGGTCGCGGGCCTGGGAGCGGGCTCCTGCGCGAGAGCAGAGCAGCTGAACAGAAGCAAGGGTGCGAGAACCAGGACCGTCGACAGAGGGGTACGCCCAGAGGCTAAGCTCAAGATGAGGCTCCTTTTTTATGGATGTGTGTCGCAGTGTACCGTAATCCCGGCGCGAAGCAAGGTGGGGCGTGACGCTGGGCTAGGCGCGAACGAGTTCGGTCTGGATGCGGCCTGTGACCTCGGCGTTGCCTTTGCGGGCAATCATGTCGATCTCGCTGCGGACGCCAAATTCGCCTGGGAAGTAGAGGCCTGGTTCAACGGAGAAGCAGGTGTTGGGGAGGATGAGGCGCTCATCGTGGGTTTCGAGGTTGTCGAGATGGGCCCCGTTGCCGTGGAGCTCGGGGCCGATGTTGTGGCCGGTGCGGTGGGTGAACCAGTCGCCGAAGCCTGCTTTGCGGATGACGTTGCGGGAGGCGTCGTCAGCCTGCCAGCCGGCGATGGGCTGGTTGGCGGCGAAGGCGTCCTGCACGGCCTTGATGGAGGCGTTGCGGGCGTCGCGGACGGTGGTGAAGATGAGCTGCTCGCGCTCGGTGGGTTCGCGGCCTACGACGCCGGTCCAGGTGATGTCATACCAGACGGCGGTGGGGTCGTTGGCGAGCCTTCCCCAGATGTCGATGAGGACGAAGTCGCCGGAGCGGATAGAGCGGGAGTTGGCGGCGGTGGGCTCGTAGTGGGAGTCGGCGGAGTTGGGGCCGGCGGAGACGTTGGGGCCGTGCTCCCAGACTAGATTGGCGCGGCGCAAGCCTTCCTGAAGGTACTGCACCATTGCGTGCTCATCGGTGCCACCGTTACGGGCGCGGGTACCGATCTCCTTCCAGGCGGCGTCGAGGATGGCGTCGATATGTTTTTGCGCGACGTAGTGGGTGGCGAACTGCTCGTCGGTGAGGACGGCTTCGAAGTGGCTGACGAGGTCGGCTGAGCTGACGATCTGTTTGCCGAGGTCGCGAAGTAGTTCGATGGTGCCGGCGTCGACCATGGAGACGTACATGATGGCGTTGCGCGGGGAGTACTGCATGGCGATGCGAGTGGCGCCGGTGAGTATGGTTTGGAGCTGGGACTCGAGTTCCTGCCAGGAGGAGTAGACGGATTTTGTGCCGGGGAGCGTGTCAAGCTTGAAGGACTCGATGCGGTGAACGAGTTTTTTCGGCTCCCCTTGCGCAGGGATGAAGTAGTACCAGCGGCGCGTGACGTGGGCGCTGGGGTCGAGGCCGAGAATGGAGTAGGCAAGGGGGTCTCGGTGGTGGTGGTCGTAGAAGAGCCAGCCGTCAATTTTATTTTCGCGGAGGGCGGACTGGATGGCGGAGAGGTCGAACTTGGTCTTGCTCGTCGTCTCGGTGATGGTGGTTGGCATATACCCTCCCCCTCCTGGGTGAAAAGTGTGCAAAGTCTTCAAACCAGAAGACATGAGTCTGGACTTGTTGGTCAAGTCTACCGGGTTTAAATGCGAAGGCCCGGCGCATGGCCGGGCTTGTTTCGCTGATTTAAGGTTATCAGGCGTGTCAAGGACCCTTGTGTAAAAGGTAGTCGAATTCGTCCGATATAAGTTACGCCGTGACCTGGGTGGGGCACATGTAGTGCGCAAACAATTAGGGGTTCTCCCAGTAGAAAAGCGCCTTGCGTCCTGTTTCATTTGTAGGAACGGTTTCAGGTAGACCTGACGACATCGTGGCGTGCCGCAAGGTTCCTCAAAAGATAAGGAGAACGCCGATGAGAATTAGAAAAATCGCTACAGTCCTGGCAATGATGCTGCTGGCTGTCAATTTCGCAAGTGCCAAAGACTCCCCCGATAAGAAGCGGGACAAGACTCGGAAGATGGCTACGAAAACGCTGAAGGACCTGTACAAATTGAAACCTGCAGCTCAGGGGGCTATCCAAAAGTCTGCCGGATATGCCGTCTTCGACAACTTTGGGACGAACCTCTTCGTGTTGAGCACGGCGCGTGGCTCAGGAATCGCCATCGACTCCAGTAGCAAGCAGGAGACCTTCATGAAGATGATCTCGGCTGGCGCCGGTTTGGGCATTGGAGTGAAGGACTATAGCGTGATCTTCGTGTTCGAAAACGATAAAGCGTATAGCGATTTTCTTAATTCCGGCTGGGCGGGTTCAGCGCAGGCGGACGCGGCAGCCAAGGCAGGCGACTCGGGCGGAGCCTACTCAGGAGCGACCCAGGTCTCCCCGGGCGTGTGGGTTTATCAAATTACCAAGAATGGTCTCGCCCTGCAGTTGACCCTGCAGGGGACCAAGTACTACAAGGACGACGACCTCAATAAGAAAACTTAGTTTCGGGTCGAGTTCCTGGGCGCGAGATACGAAGCCACGAAGGTATGTGGCGGACGTGTGTACGAGGGCGGGCACATCCTTGCCATAGCTTCGCGCGTCTCCTCATACGTTTGCTCGTACTCTTACGTGCGCCATTTTGCGGTTTTTGGGCCTACTGACTCGAGATGGCGGTGTATGCTTTCGAGTCAATATGAACATTGCGTGGAACCGGCGGCAGTTTTTGCAGAGGGCGGGATCGGCTTTTGCGGTGGGAGCGGCTATGGCGGGGGCGCCGGGTGCGGTGAGAGCGCAGGCATCTGCGGTTTCTGGCCATGACGATGCGGTTCGCTGTGTAACCACGACTGCGGAGTCACCGTGGCAGAGGCAGGCGCTGGCTGAACCGGGCTGGCGGTGGGACGCTTTGAATCTGAATGTCGATCCGTCGGCGACGGCGCAGACGATGGAGGGATTTGGTGGGTGCTTCAATGAGTTGGGATGGACTTCGCTTAGCAAACTGAGTGATGGGGACCGCGAGAGTGTTTTGCGCGAGTTGTTCGATCCGGTTGCGGGAGCGCGATTCTCGCTTTGCAGGATGCCGATTGGCGCGAATGATTTTGCGCTGAAGGCGTATTCGTATGACGAGACGAAGGACGACTTCGAGCTAAAGCACTTCAGCATCGAGAACGATCGGGCGACTCTGGTTCCGTTTATTCATGCGGCGCAGCGGTATCAGCCGAAGCTGCGGTTGTGGGCGTCGCCGTGGTCGCCTCCGAGCTGGATGAAGAAGAACGGTTTTTATGCGGAGGCCGCGGCCCGGGCGGGGATGAAAGACAATGGGATTCGGCCGGACCAGGTGGGGCATGAGGGTGAGGACATGTTCATCCTGGAGGAGCCGTATCTGCGGGCTTATGCGAAGTACTTTGGGCGGTTCGTGGATGCGTATGGCGAGGAGGGGATTCGCGTTGGGATGGTGATGCCGCAGAATGAGTTCAACTCGGCGCAGAACTTTCCGAGCTGCACGTGGACGCCTGCGGGCCTGGCGCAGTTTCTTCGGTACCTTGGGCCGGAGATGTCGGAACGGAAGGTGGCGGT
>DATHQG010000069.1:0-15573 GCA_035483075.1 Edaphobacter sp.
CGGGCGGCGAGCGAGTTGACTGTGGCGGTGCGGGTGACTCCGAGCCTTGGGACTCCCTCGTACGACCAGGAGCTGCCAGTGCCTGAGGACTGGTCGACTCTGGTGGAGAAGGCGACGCGGCTACCGGAGCAGCAGCCGCCGCCGACCCGTCAGCAGCAGATGGCGCAACAGCAGCAGGACGGTGAGAGCATAGTCAGCTAAACCGAAGGCGATAACATAGACCAAAGACCGCATAGCAAAAAAATGACGCCGGAGAACTATGGGGCCCCCGGCGTCGCATTGGAACAGAACAAGTTAGAAGATGATCTTTCCGCCTAGCTGGATGTTGCGGGTGCCCTTGCCGAAGGGCGCAGCGACACCGCCTCCAGCGTTCGGGAAGTAGGTGTTGAAGGTGTTGAATCCGCCGGGATAGGCCGCACTCACGTGCTTCGACGGATCCGAGTTATTGAGCGTGAAGTCCGGCGTTCCGTAGTAAGCGCGGTTGGGGACGTTGTAAGCGTTGAGCCGAAGTTGGGCGGAGAAGCGCTCGTTGATCCTGATCGTCTTGAAGACGCTCATGTCGAGTTCATTGACCGTGTTGCCACGGAGCGTGCTGCGGCCCACGCCAGGATACGGTGTACCGAGTGCCTCCGCCTCATACTCATTGTTCAAGAGCCAATGAACGGAATCCCGCGCGATTGGTGCGCCAGTACCGTAGTTGAGGTAACCGACCCCCGGACCACCGTTGATGCCGACCGAGCCGATCGGCGCGGACGGGTTAGAGAGGATGGGGCGGCAGCTATCGTTGCCGATCACGTTCGTGTTGTAGTTGAAGTCGCAGAAGCTGAAGAGGGCCTGTCCGATGTTCGCGGTTGGTATCTTCGCGGTCACAGCTGCGTTCGGGTTGGCCTTCGACGACTGGACCGGAGTGTATACCTGACCGCTGTTATAGGTCCAGATGGTGTTGACCGAGTAGCCGCCGAGGAGGCGTCCCATGAAGCCCCTTTGCTCCGAGTAGAAGGGAACCTGGTAGACCATGGAGAGGGTGAAGACGTTGGGGTAGGAGTTTCCGGCGACGGCGCGCTCGGCCTGATTGGTATTGAAGGGGCTCTGCGCGGTCGAGATGGTACCACCACCAGTCGCGGTGCTGTAGACCTCGTCGGCGTTGTCGATTGTGCGACTGTAGGTATACGCCGCATTCGCGAAGATACCGTGGTAGTTCTCGATCCTCAACTGTGCCTGCAGTGAGTTGTAGATACTGAAGGCGGTGTTGGCGCGGGTCGACAGCGTGGTCAGGTTGCAGTTCTGCGTACCGAGGCCGACAGCATTTGCGGTGGTGCAGTAGGTGGTTGAGGGGAAGAGGTTTGGAAAGCCCTGAGCGAGCGTCTTGTAGTTCTGCGCCGCGGTAACGGTCGTGGTTGGCGGCGCGGCGTTGATGAACGCGTTGCCATTCAGGTTCTGGAATTCGTCGTAGGAGTGGTTTCCGACATAGCGGACCTCCGCGACGGCCAGTCGGCCTACCTGCTGCTGGATACCAAGGGTGTAGTTCTCCGCGATGGGGTTTTTGAAAGGAATATTAACGGTGCTCTGGGTCTTGACGCCCGGATTCACTCCAGTGGGGTTGTATTGAGCGTTCTGAGCTTGAACCAGCGCCATGGTTGTGCCGCCTGAAGGCAGACAGTTGACGGTGGTCCCGTTGCAGTTGATAACACCCGTGTTGACGATGGGAGCGGAGGTATAGGCGTTGAGGAAAATATTGTAGTACGCCGGATCGTAGTTCATGGAGAACCCGCCGCGAATAACCATCCCTTGCCTGAAGGGTGGGTTATAAGCGAAGCCAATGCGTGGTCCGAAGTTCTTGTAGTTTTGAGGGACGAGAGGAAAGGTCGTCTGGCTAAGTGGCAGGGACGTGAGCCAGATCGGGTTGGGGCCGGTCTGACGGGCGACGCTCTCGTTGTGCAGGAGATTGATGCTCTGCGAGAAGTATTCCCAGCGCAGACCGAGGTTGAGGGTGAGGTCTCTTCTGACCTTATAGTCGTCCTGGAAGTAAAGGGCCCAGTCAGGCTCCTTGAAGGGAATGTTCGGGTTTCCGTTGGCCAGGCTGAGCGATGAGACCCCGGCGAGAGCGTAGTTGAAACCATTGAAGGAGAAGGTACCGCTCGTGTTCGGGAGGAAGACGTTGGGAGAGTTCTGGTAGTCGAACTCGCCGCCGAAGGTGATCTGGTGAGCGCCGAGGGAGACGTTGGCGTTGTCCTGGGCCTGGGTCGCTTTGACGATGCGGCCCTGAGGGATGTTATTTGCCTGGCCATAGCCTGCAAAACCGCTGATGGCGATACTGGAGGGGCAGATGCTCAGGTTCGAGTCGTCGCAACCCGGATAGCCGCCGTCGCCGAAGATGATGTCCGCCTGCTGGAAGCCGTAGCGAAGCTGGTCGACCCAGCGGGACGAGAAGGTGTGGGTCCAGTCTCCACCCGCGGAGTAGACTTTGGCATTGGTATCGTAATAGTTGCCAGTCGAGACAGTGCCGCCGGAGACGTGGGTCGGATTGTTCTGGTACATAAAGCGAAGATAGAAGCGGTCTTTTGTCGTCGCCTGATAGTCGCCGCGGTAGATCTGCTCATCGTCGCTCGAGGTGCTGGGGAGAAACCGCTGGATATCACTGACCTGAATCGGAAAAGCGGGTGTACCAGCCGGGCAGTTTACGTTTGTGGGGGACCCACTGCTGGCGAGGACGGGCGTGTTGTTCGTGAAGGCCCCTGCGCAGACGATTACGTTGGCCACGGTGGAAGCGACCGCGACGGGATTGCCAGACTTCACAGAGTAAGGCCCCTGATTGACAAGGGAGGCAACGAACGGATTGCCCGGAAAGTCAGTCTGCAGTTGTGTTAGTCCGGTGGGAGTGGGGGTGGTGGTGGTGGAGACGGAAGGTGATGCACCGTTGGTGGTGCGCCGGAAGAGGAGGCCGGCGAAGAAGAAGAGTTTGTCTTTAAAGACAGGGCCGCCGATGGTACCGCCAAACTCATTTGCCGTCACGCGGGGAACGATTGCCGGAGTGCAGGAGGCACCATTGATGTTCGTCTGTCCCGGGGGGCAAAAGCCGAACTGCACGGCCTTTTGATTTTGCGTGAGAGAACTGCCCCAGGAGCCGAAGTAGTTTTCAAATGCGGTGCCATGGAAGGAGTTGGTGCCGCTCTTGGTGATGTAGTTGACGATCGAACCGGCGTCGCGGCCATACTGTGCGCCGTAGTTGTTGGTAATGACGTTGAGCTCCTGGAGCGCGTCCTCGTTCCGGAAGAAGAACTGCGGGCCTGCGACTGAGTTGTCGTTGTTGGACTGGCCATCGATCTCGAAGTTGTTGGAGCGGCCGCGCTGTCCGTTGGAGGAGAAGCCGACGCCATTGGTGTTTGAGAAGTTGTCGCCGAGGGTGCGCACGACGCCGGGGATCAGCAGGGTGAGTTTGTCGAGGCCGCCGCCGGTGGGCAGGTCGGTGATGGACTGCGTGTCGAAGGTGGAGGTAATCTGCGCCTGGCTGGTCTCCAGCAGGTTCTGTGCGGTACTGACGCTGACCTCCTGGGCGGTACTGCTCACCGAGAGATGCTGGACACCGACGCTCGAGGTACCACCCGAGGTCACCTGAAGGTTATCAATCTTCAAAGGAGCGAAGCTGGGCGCCGTGACGACGACCGTATAAGTGCCGACCGGCACATCGCTCAGTTTAATTGCGCCGGCATTATCAGTCTTTCCAGTGATTTTAGTGTCGGTCGCTGTGTTGGTCGCTACGAATGGGACGCCGGGAAGGACGGCCCCGGAGGGGTCCGTAATCGTCCCTGTAATGGTTCCGGTAATAATTCCCTGGGCAGAAGCCGCTTGCGGGTGCGAGATTACAAAGCACCCAAT
Source organism: Edaphobacter sp. (assembly GCA_035483075.1). GTDB lineage: Bacteria > Acidobacteriota > Terriglobia > Terriglobales > Acidobacteriaceae > Edaphobacter. The sequence goes on from DATHQG010000069.1 coordinate 3,877, forward strand.
AACCATCAGAAGGAGTGAAGTTCTACGGAGTATCATCTTCATGGAATTTGCCTCGTCTCGGAGATGTGGAACAGGGGAAACTAAGTCACTGGCCAAAGGTGGACCAATTACTGCGCCGCTGCCAGTCATCAAAATCGGTCGATCCTGACTGGTGGTCGGAACGCCCTGTCCTTGGGGAACTCAGCGTGGAGACGGGGTCCTTCTTGTGTTTGTGGTATTCGAGATATCAGAGTGCAATTGGAGGGCCAATTAGGAATGGCCCATTTTGCCCGGTTTTGCCGCGAGCAATAAACCAAAATTCATATAATTTTGGCCCGCCGCTACCCAGTTTTATAGATTCAATTTTTTGAAGATGCGCTCAGGGACGTTCCGGACAACGAACATGATGGGCTGCCACTGGAACGGGACGTAGAGGACGTCCTGGCGCTTGTCGATAGCGCGCGCGATGGATTCGGCAACGGAATCGACATCGGCAAACTTCTCGCTCTTTGGCATGGCTGCGGTCATGGCGGTGCGGGTGGGGCCAGGTTTGATGGTGAGGACGGTGACGCCCTCGCGATCAACACGGTTGCGCAGGCCCGCCAAGAAGGCAGAGAGGCCAGCCTTCGAGGCCCCGTAGACATAATTTGACTTGCGGCCGCGGTCGCCGGCGACCGAGGAGATGACGGCTAACACTCCGGAGCGGCGCTGGACGCAGAAGTTGGCCAGCCAGGTGAGGAGCGAGACCGGAGCCATGAGGTTGGTGTAAAGAATCTGGGCGGCAGCGTTGAAATCCTGCTCGGCCTCGGCCTGGTCGCCGAGGACGCCGTGGGCGAGGTAGGCGATGTCCATGCCGGTGAGGGAGTTGACGGCGTGGGCAAGAAGAGCAGGGTGTGTGTCGGTGTCGTCGAGGTCGGCGACGGTGGTGTCAACGTAGCTGGCGCCGCGGACCTTGAGATCGGCGGCGACTGCGGCGAGTTTTTCCGCGTTGCGCGCGACGAGGAAGAGACTGGCGCCCTGAGCGGCCCATATGCGGCAGGTGGCTTCGGCGATGCCGGAGGTGGCGCCGAGGACGAGGATCTTGCGAGCGGTATTCGTTTGCGGGGTCGTACTCATAGGCTTGGTCTGTCCGGTCTATAGATTGGGGGTGACACGCTCCCAGAAGCTGGAGGTGAGCAGGGGGTCACGGTAGCGGGCAAACTGCTCCCACTGGGGGTAGAAGGACTGGAACTGCGGGGCCGTCATGGCAGCGTCCTTCGCAGGGTAGAGGCGGCCGCCAAACTCGAGGGTCATATCGGCGAGGCGGGCGAAGAGGGGAAAGCTCTTGTCGGGCTTGATGGGGAAGTCGAGAGCGAGGGTGATGCCGGGTTTGGGAAAGCTCATGAGGCCGGGAGAGGGGACGTCGCCGAAGGCCTTGAGGACGGCGAGGAAGCTGGCGAGACCCGATTTGGCGACCTCATGGAGGACCGCGATGGTGCCCTCTTTGGCATGTTCCCATGGGATGACGTACTGGAACTGGAGAAGGCCGCGTTTTCCGTACATGCGGTTCCAATGGAGAACCTTGTCGAGCGGATAAAAGAAGGGCTCGTAGTCCTGCTCAGAGACGACGCGTTTGTGTATCTGCTTGTGGAAGTAGGCAGTGTTGAAGAGGCTGACGCTGAGGTGATTGAGGGCGAAGCCGGGGGCGTCGAAGGGGAAGACGAGCTTTGGCTTGGGCGAGGCCCTGAGTTCGCCGCGCCTGACAGAGTGGTCGCCCTGCATGAAGACGCCGCGGGCGAAGTTGCGGCCGGTAGAGGCACAATCGATCCAGCTGACGGTGTACTCGATGTCCTTACTTTGATTGGTGAGGTCGAGGAACTCGTCGATGCCGTGGAACTGTATGCCCTCGTAGTCGATCATCCGGGAGACGATGGGCTTGAGACGCAGGGTCGCCCAGCTGACGAGGCCGGTGAGTCCAAGGCCGCCGATGGTAGCGGCGTAGAAGTCAGCATTTTCGGTAGAAGAGCAGAGTCTACGTGAGCCGTCGGAGCGGAGCAGCTCAAACTGCGTGACGTGGCGGCCGAAGGTCCCGGCGATGTGGTGGTTCTTGCCGTGGATGTCATTGGCAATTGCTCCACCCAGCGTTACATATTTTGTTCCCGGCGATACGGGGAGGAAAAATCCACGGGGGACAGCGAAGTCGAGTATCTGGGCGAGGGTGACGCCGGCCTCGGCAGTGAGGAGGCCAGTCTCGGGGTCAAAGTCGATCAGACGGTCCATCCCGGTAGTCAATAGGAGGTTGCCGTCTTTGAGGAGACAAACGTCGCCGTAGCTTCGGCCCATGCCGACGGGAAGCGCACCATTATGCAGGCCATTGGTGATCGAAGGAAAATCGCTCTGCCAGTGGAGCGGGAGGACCTTTGCGCCGTAGGTGGGGTAACGGCCCCAGCATTCGAAGGGGGCCGGGCCTGTTGGCTGCTCTTCGGCGGCACGGAGGTTGAGCTGCGGCGTGGTCGGTGAGGCAGTCGGCATAGTTTCAAGCATATCCGACTGAGTTGATTCGCGGGCAGAAGAGAGACAAGACCAAGTTGCTGAGAAGGAGTCTCATCGCTTGTTCCCTTACTGTATTCGCTGGCCTTGATCTTCAGGATTAAAACAAGAAGGGCACAGTGTGTACCGTGCCCTTCGGGTGGTGTGAATTTTACGACTTATGCTGCGGTCTTTGCGCGATCTTTCGCGTGCTGGTCTGTGGCGACCTTCAGTGCTGCCTTGGCCTGGACGGCGAGGGCAGCGAAGCCCGCAGCGTCGTTGGCGGCGATATCGGCGAGGACCTTGCGATCGAGGCCGTTGCCGGCGAGCTTAAGGCCGTTGATGAAGGTCGAGTAGCTCATGCCGTTGATCCGGCAGGCCGCGTTGATGCGGACGATCCAGAGGGCGCGGAACTGGCGCTTCTTCTGTTTGCGGCCGGTGTATGCGAACTTGAGCGAGCGCTCGACGGCCTCTTGAGCGGCCTGGTAGAGCTTGGATTTGGTGAGGAAGTAACCACTCGCGCGCTTGAGGATCTTTTTGCGGCGGTCGTTGCGTTTTGTACTCCGTTTTACACGGGGCATCGTGCTTCTCCTTTTGCGTACATCGTTTAAGCCGCTGGAGGTAAGGGTCGCATTCTCGACTCAATCAGAACTAGTGTGTGTCCTGAAAGGGACTTGCGAGAACGACGATGTTGGCCTCTTCACTCGCTATGCAACTTCAAGTCTCGGTGGAACGGCTAACGCTGTTCCAGGGGCCTCGAACGCTTTGACTGGCCCTTTGCCCGGCTTGCTATTTCAGCTTGCGCGGGCGGCTCGACTTGAAGGACTAATACTTCCCTGCCTGAGATCAGGCGTAAGGAAGCATCCGGGCGACCTTGTGCTGGTCCGCCTCAGAGACAAGAACCGAACCGCCGAGGTGGCGCTTGGTCTTGGTTGCCTTTGAGGTGAGGATGTGGCGCATCTTGGACTGGCCGCGCTTGAACTTGCCCGTGGCTGTCTTATGGAAGCGCTTGGCTGCGCCGCTGTGTGTCTTCAACTTTGGCATGTGTGTTCCTGACTGTTTCTGGACAACTTATTGAGTATATACGAAGTTGGCCCAAAGACCCGGCAAAATCGCACGTCGAGGAGGTATAGACGCTAAAACATTGGCTTTCACAGACATGGAAATGACCCTCCGAAGAGGGTCATTGGCTTGGCTCTGGCGAGCATTCTTATTCTAAAGATATCTGTCCTGGTCTTTCCAGGGTTGGGAGGGCCGCCGTCGTACTTAGCCCTTCGGACCTACCGAGGTGCCGCCGCTGCCGGTCGATCCACCGCTACCGGTAGAGCTGCCCCCGCCGCTGGAGCTGCCACCGCTCGAGCTGCCGCCGCTGCCAGTGGAGCCGCCGCCATGGTTGCAATCGCCGCCGCCATCGTGGTGGTGGTCGCAATCCTTGTCCTTGTCGTGATCAGTGTGGTTACAGAAGCCAAACCAGGACCACGAAGAATGGCTACTACTATCGTGATCGCAGGCAAAGGCCGAGGTTGAGGGTGCAAGCAGTGAGATTCCAACAATCGATGCAGCAATCAGGCGGTTCAACTTCATGTGGTCACCTCTGGAAAGACCTTTCGTAACGAACTAGGGGGAGAATATCAATAGTTACGGGTTACAGCAGTAACACTTTTGGGGGAGACGCTCGGATCCCGTCCGGTTCGTTACGTTCTTCCGCGTTGGGCCAAATCAGTGCCTGAAGAGACCCCGAACCACGCGGGATTCGGGGCCGTTCGCGCCCTCTTAAACGTGCTATACTTAAGACACGGAATGGCAGGCTGGAACGTGTGTAAAGCGCTGGAATGGCGCGGGTTTTCGCAAATCGAACGGACACGGGACGGCCGAAGAATTCTGTATATTCAGCAAGCGCTGAACGGAGATACATGGCATCGACTGCAATCCCTACCGAAAGCGCTCTTTTAGAGCTTGAAGCTGGCAAAATCAAGGACGCTCCCACCCGGAAAAAGGAGGGTGGCGGCTACTCGGCCGAGAACATTACGGTTCTCGAGGGGCTGGCGGCGGTTCGGCTGCGTCCGGCGATGTATATCGGCTCGACCGGCGAGATGGGACTGCACCATCTGGTCTATGAAGTCGTCGATAACTCCGTCGACGAGGCGCTTGGTGGCCATGCGACGAAGATCGACGTGACGATCCATGTCGACAACTCGATCACGGTGGTCGACGACGGGCGCGGAATTCCAGTCGACGACAAGGTGATCAACGGTGAGAAAATGCCGGCGGTGCAGGTCGTGCTGACGATGCTTCACGCCGGCGGAAAATTTGACGCGTCGAACTACAAGGTCTCGGGTGGACTGCACGGCGTAGGTGTAAGCTGCGTGAATGCGCTGAGTGAAGAGCTCGATGTCGAGATCTGGCGCGACGGATTTGCGTGGGAGCAGGACTACGCCAAGGGCGCGCCCACCAGCAAGCTGAAGAAGATGGGTGCTTCGACGCGCAAGGGAACGAAGGTCCACTTCCTGCCTGACAAGACGATCTTCACCGTGACGGAGTTCAACTACGACACGCTGGCCCAGCGGCTGCGCGAGCTCGCGTTCCTGAACAAGGGGCTCGAGATCCATCTCACGGACCAGCGCACGACCGACTCGAAGACGGGCGAGTACAAGCACCAGGAGTTCAAGTACGTCGGAGGGATTGCCGAGTTCATCAAGCATTTGAACAAGGGCAAGCAGGTGCTGCACGACAAACCAATCTACATGGAAGCCGAACGTGATGGCGTCGCCATGGAGATCGCGCTGCAGTACAACGACGCCTACTCCGAGACTGTGTTCACGTTTGCCAACAACATCAACACAGTGGACGGCGGAACGCACCTCTCCGGCTTCAAGACCGCGCTGACCCGCACGATCAACTGGGCCGGGCAGCAGCTTGGGCTTTTCAAAGACGTGAAGGAGAACCTAAGCGGTGATGATGTGCGCGAAGGACTCGTGGTCGTCATCAGCGTGAAGCTCTCGCAGCCGCAGTTTGAAGGGCAGACCAAGGGCAAGCTCAACTCTGACATCGCAGGAACGGTGCAGGCGTTTGTGAATGAACGGCTCGGAGGGTTCCTCGAGCAAAACCCTTCGGTCGCCAAGAAGATCATCAACAAGGCGATCGATGCTGCCCGTGCGCGCGAGGCTGCGCGTAAGGCCCGCGACCTCACTCGGCGCAAGGGTGCGCTTGACGGCGGTGGTCTGCCGGGTAAGCTTGCCGATTGCAGCGAGCGGGAGCCTGACCGCTGCGAACTGTATCTCGTCGAAGGTGAGAGCGCCGGTGGAACGGCCAAACAGGGCCGCGACCGCAAGTTCCAGGCGATCCTTCCGCTGAAGGGAAAGATCCTCAACGTCGAGAAGGCCCGCTACGACAAGATGCTCGGTCACGAAGAGATCCGCGCCATGATTACGGCGCTGGGATGCGGCATCGGCAAGGACGACTTTGACGCGACCAAGCTGCGCTATGGCAAGCTGATTCTGATGACTGACGCCGACGTCGACGGATCGCACATCCGCACGCTGCTGCTTACCTTCTTCTTCCGTCACATGACGGAGCTGATCAAGCGTGGCCACGTATATATCGCGCAGCCGCCGCTGTACCGCATCAAGAAGGGCAAGTTCGAGCAGTACATCAAGGACGACCGCGAGTATGTGAGCGTGATGGTGAAGCGTGCCTCCGACGGCATGGTAATCCGTTATGGCGACGGCGGCGCGAAGCTTGAGGGCGCGGCTCTGACGAAGTACATGGGGCAGTTGAACGACTACCTCGGGTTCTTCGACAAGGTGCAGAAGCGGCTGCGCAATGAGGAGGTCACGCAGGCGTTTGCGGAGCTGTTCGCCCAGGAGGGCAAGGACTCGGCGCGGCGCGTGGACTTCGAGTCACCGGCCAAGCTCGAGAAGATGCGCCAGCGGCTGGTGGGGATGCAGAAGACCTACCAGTTCAAGAACGTCGGCGACGTGGTGATGGATGAGGAGCACAGAAGCTACTCAGTCAGCTACACGGACGCGCAGGGCGCCGTGCGGACGATCGATTGGGCGCTGGCTTCCGCTCCGGAGAGCCGGCAGATGCTGGCCAAGCATGCGCAGATCAAGGACCAGCTGGTCGCTCCGTTCCTGATCGAGTATGCGACGAAGACCAAGGCGCAAGCGGCCGAGGAGGCAGCAGAGGAAGCCGAGGAGATCGCATCGGAAGAAGGCGTGGCGGACATCGCTTCGGCGCCTGGCACAGTAGCTGAGACGAAGGCCGCGAAACGCTCGAGCAAGGCTTCACACGATCCGGTCGAGAAGAAGACGGCGCGCGAGGTGTTTGAGTACGTCATTGAACAGGGCCGCAAGGAGTACCAGGTGCAGCGTTACAAGGGCCTGGGCGAGATGACCGCGCCGCAGTTGTGGGAGACGACGATGGATCCGGAGCGCCGCACGCTGCTGCAGGTAAAGCTCGAAGACATTGCGGCCTGTGAGGAGATCTTTACGACATTGATGGGCGAGGACGTGGAGAGCCGAAGGAAGTTCATCGAAGAGAATGCTCTGGACGTGAAGAACCTGGATATTTAGTCCGGTCTCAGGAGCGAGTTTTTATGCCCGGCCTATTTTTTGGCCGGGCTTTCTTTTTAATACCGGATTCGGCACACTCAGAAGATGGTGCGTGTTGGCGTCGATGAGAACCTTGCTCAAGAGTTGTTGGTCGATTTTCCGCGTGAGGCGGAGATTGTGCGGCTCCCCCGCCGACCCTCGGGAGTTCAGGACGTCGACTTCTGGATCATTCCATTTGCGCGGAAGAGCGCAGAGGAGACCTTTCGGCATATGCGCGGCGTAAAGGTCGTGCAGTCGATGATGGCGGGCGTGGACTGGATTACGCCGTGGCTGCCGAAGGACGTTGTGCTGTGCGATGGCCGCGGACTCCACGATATCTCGGCATCAGAGTGGGTCCTGACGGCGATTCTGACATCATTGAAGCGGTTTCCCTACTATCGCGATATGCAACTGCAGCAGGAGTGGAAGGGCCAGGCTTCGGTCACTGATGAATTCATGAAGGTGGGCGGAGCGCAGGTCGGACAGTATGCGATTTTGGCGGACGATCTGGCGGGTAAGACGGTACTGATCGTGGGGCATGGGTCGATCGGGGCGGCGATCGAGGCCCGTCTGGCGCCGTTTGGAGTAAAGATCATAAGGCTGGCGCGGAGTGCAAGGAAGCAACCTGAAGTCTTTGCCATAGGGGAGTTGCGAAGGCTCTTGCCGGAGGCCGATGTCGTCGTAGCGATCGTGCCGTTGACAGCGGAGACAAACGGACTGATTGGAGCGGTGGAGATCGGGCTGATGAAACCAGGTGCACTGCTGGTAAACGCGGCGCGAGGACCCGTAGTGGTGACGGATGCGCTGGTAGAGGCGCTGCAGAAGGAGCGAATACGGGCCGTCGTCGACGTCACCGATCCGGAACCGCTGCCGCCTGCGCATCCGCTGTGGTCAGCACCCAACTGCATGATTACGCCACATGTCGGAGGCTCAACGCCCGAGTTTATCCATCGGGCGTTTCGGTTCGGAGCGGAGCAGGTGAGGCGATTTATCGCAGGTGAAGAGTTGGAAAACGTCGTGTCGGACGCCGGTTACTGAATTCTCAAGAATAACAGTAGCGTCTCGTTCAGCCTGCCCTACGCCACCTGACGGACAGGGGCTCAACGTCATCATCTTCCTCCTCGTCTTCATCATCTAGATCGCCGTACTCATCTTCGTCCTCATCGTTATCTTCATCCTCTTCGTCGTCTTCGTCGTCTTCGTCTTCTTCGTCTTCTTCGTCTTCAATCTCGTCCTCTACTTCCCCTTCTTCGTCAAAGTCGTCTTCACCTTCATCATTATCGTCATCATCATCATCGAGGTCGACACGTTTGATTGCAGCACTGACTGTTTCGCTGACTGCGCGTTCTGATTCGGGGTCGCTGATGAAGCTGTCAAATGGGGCTGCAAGGACCAAGGCATGGGCGTTGCAGATCGTATCGAAGTCGATGGTTTGCGTGTCGGGCGCCATGAGGATGTCTCCTATTCAGAATTCACGTATTGGGATAGATGCAGCAGAGGCAAAAAGGTGAGTATGAAAAATCGCTTTTGCTTGATTTAGAAGTTGAGGGGGATCTGGCGCTTTTGTTCGTACATACGCTGGTCGGCCAGCCGGCGAAGGTGCGCTTCGTCGGTGGTGTCGTCGGGGTAGACGGCAACGCCGATGCTTCCGGTGATCGTATGGGTCTGACCATTGATGCTGACCGGCTTGCGAAGAGCGCGTGCGATGCGGGTCGCACTGGTGTCGGCGATGATGTTTACAGGCTGGTCGCTGGGCAGGTCAGTGGCAATAATGATGAACTCGTCGCCGCCGAGGCGGGCCAGCGTGTCGGGGGCACGAATGGCGCCGCGGAGGTTGTGCCCGATGTGGCGGAGTAGCTCATCGCCGACTTCGTGGCCGTGCGAGTCATTGATGAGCTTGAAACCGTCCAGATCCACCATGAGGAGGGCGGTACGGGTGTTGTTGAGAAGGGACTGCCGGATGGCTGCGGCAAGGCGGTCCTCGAAGAGGCGGTGGTTGGGAAGGCCGGTCAGATGGTCGTGGAAGGCGTGCCACTCGTTAGTGGAGACCTGCTGTTCGAGCAGGACGAGAAGCATGCCGATGGTGACGAGAAACTTCTGCAGGTTCCAAATCTCATCGGCGATGGCGTCGAACCCCGGATGGTTGGAGACCCAGGAGTGGAAGAGAAAGACGAGCGACCAGACGAGGAAGCCGATGACGATCGCTACCTTGCCGAGGCTCTTGCGGGGCAGGCCGAGTTCAAAGAGGACCGCTGTGGCGAAATAAAGCACAAAGAGCACGAAGTAGGCCGCGTCGCGGAAGGAGCCGGAGGAGGCGAAGAGCCATATTGGGATCCAGGTGCAGAGTTGGACGAAGAGTATCCACCACCCTCTGCTGAGCCTCCAGGTGCGAGCGATGGCAAAGGCGCTGGCGATGCCAACGAAGAGACCGCCCGCGGCGACGGCGCGATAAGTCTGCGGATTTCGGACGTTTAATCCGTAGACGGTGAGGAGCGCAGAGAGCGGTAGAGAATTGAGGAGGAGATAGAGGAGAGAGGGTCTGCGCGGGAAGAGATCTCTGCCGGAGGCCCAAAGGAAGATGGCGCCGGCGACGTAAAAGAAGTTCAATGCGACAACATGAGCGACGGTCCGCCAGGATCCAGCGGCGGGGTACGCAGCGTGGATGATCGCCTCAAAGAAAATGAAGAGCAGGCCAACGAGCCAGAAATCTACCGTCTCGCGCGGATGACGCCTGCGGAGGAAGTAAAGGAGGCTAAGAAGCACGGCCATTGCGGCGAGATCGGGTAAAAGTAAATAATTCATCAATTCATAGGGCCCTTGCCGACGTGCTGGTGCAAAAACTCAACTGTCTCCTGAGAGGGAATTCTTAACGATTGAACACTATCGTTAAAAGAGTGCGAATAGCACTGTGGATTAACTTGTCAGCCCTCAGCAAACGGTTGAAGCTGCTTTTCTGTGGGGGGAGGCGTAACGAGGCTGACGGTGATCAGGCAAAGGAGCGAGGCGATCAGGGCCGGAAAGATGGCGTCGCGGTCGCTAATGATCCCCGGCAGATGGGAATGGACGAACGCGGTGTCCCAAAACACGGTTACGACGGTTCCGACGGCAATGCTGGCGACCGCGCCGGCGGCCGTGGCCCGCCTCCAATAAAACGTCGCGAGGATCACCGGCGTGAGTGCCGCACCATAAATCGTATAAGCATAGAGAGATTTCTTTAGGACCGACTCGATATGAAGAGACTGGTAGAGCGCCCACAGGCCGAGTAGGACCACCATGAGACGAGAGATTATCAATGTCTTCTTGTTGGTGGCCTGGGGATTGATGTAGCGAAGGTAGATATCGTTGACAAGATTGGTCGATGGCGAGAAGAGCCAGTTATTTGCCGTAGAGATGATCTTGGCGAAGATGGCTCCCATCAGCAACGCACCCAGAAGACGAAGCGGCGCCGAACCGGCAAAGCCGTGAAGTCCGAGGTAAGCGAGGATCTCGCGGGGACGCTCGTGGACCTCGCCGGTTGGGAAGAGTACGGAACCAGTGACCGCGATCGCGACGATCACCGTCTCAAGAATGACCGTGCCGATGATCCAGCCAATCACGGCGCGTGTCGCGTCCTTCTCGGATTTCGCGGAGAAGAACTTTTGATACATGGATTGATTGCCAAGGAGGAGCAGACAGGTGGGCAGAAAAAGTTCCACGCACTGGACGGGGGAGAGGTTGCCAAAGACCTGAAAGTGTGTCGCTGGAAGGCTGGCGTGAATGGCCGGCCATCCCCCGGCGTGGTGCACAAGGACGGGAAGCGCAAAGAGCATGGTGAACGTTGCAAGCAGTCCGATGGCAACGTCCATGTACGCGACCGAAGCCATCCCGGCAATCATCGTAAAGCCGATCACAAACGCGGCAATAATATACTTCCCGAAGTCCGCGCTGATGAGGTCGGGAAAGATGAGATGGAGAATATCTCCGCCGCCAACGAACTGGTAGCTGGTAACCGCGGTATAGCAAAACAGGATCGCGATAACGCCGAGGACGCGGGCCGCCTGGTTGTAGCGGGCCTCGAGGAGATCCGGGATGGTAAATTGAGCGAACTTTCTCGCACGCGGTGCAATGAAATAGATCAACAGCAGACCAGCCCACCCGCCGCCGCCCTGCCAGAGTGCCGCAAAGCCATTCTTATAGGCATTCTCCGCGCCGCCAAGTAGGGAGCCGGAGCCAATCCACGAAGACAGAAGCGTGAAGACGAGGACGAAGGCCGGAAGCGAGCGACCGGCCACCAGGTAGTCGGCTTTGGTCTTCACCTTGCCAAGGCGACCGAGCGAGACAACAAGAAGAGTGAGAACGATGAGACCAAGGACGATCGCGTAGAGATTCATGTGGCTGGGGACAAGTGTACTGGCTCGTGGGCGGTCCCGGTACCGGCGGTTACGACTTTATGCTCGTCAAACGGGCAGTACCGGGACTGACGTGAAGTTCTACCATACCTTGCAGGCTGGCGCGTGCACCATCGGCTGACCGGCCTTGCAGCTGAACGCATGCTGGAACTCCGGCATATTCGACACCACGCCGTTGATGCGCGCGAAGCCGGGCGAGTGCGGGTTGGTGACGGCGCTGACGCGCAGGT
>DATHQG010000070.1:0-2456 GCA_035483075.1 Edaphobacter sp.
CGTATCTCAACGATTGCCACTACTGCCAGTCAATCCACGGAGCCATCGCCGCAGCCAGCCTCAACGGCGACGAAGACCTGGTCAAGCGCGTCAAAGCGGACTTCCAGCACGCCGCCATCTCCGACAAACTCAAGGCGTTACTCGTCATCGCCAGCAAGGTCCAGAAGGGCGGCAAACACGTCACCGCAGAAGACGTCGCCGACGCCCGCGCCTTCGGCGCCACTGACCTCGAGATCCACGACACAGTTCTTATCGCGGCCGCCTTCTGCATGTTCAACCGCTACGTCGACGGGCTCGGCACCTCGCAGCCCTACGACGAAGCCATGTACCGCGAGCGCGGCAAGCGCGTCGCCCGGGAAGGCTACGTCACCGTCAGCAAGGAATATCTGCCCGCCGAAGCAGTCCTGGAATCAGCGGCGAAATAAGGAGCAAGAATCATGCCAAACATTTCCCTCCCCGAAGGACTCCCCGGCATCAGCGCAGGCTTCGCCTTTCGTCCCGAAACCGCAAAGCCGATGCGCGAGCTCGCCCACCTCCTGCTCCACGAGCCCAACTCACTTACGCCCGGCGAACGCGAGCTCATCGCCACCTATGTCTCCTCGCAAAACGACTGCTACTTCTGCCAGACCAGCCATGGAGCCGCCGCAGCATGCCACCTCGGCAGCAGCGACATTGTCAAACAGGTGAAGACCGACTTCGAGACCGCGCACGTCTCGCCCAAGCTCAAGGCTCTCCTCGCCATTGCCGGCAAGGTTCAGCAGAGCGGAAAGAATGTCAGCACCAGCGACATCGACCACGCCCGTGCACACGGCGCCACCGACCTTGAAATCCATGACACGGTCCTCATCGCTGCGGCCTTCTCGATGTACAACCGCTATGTCGACGGGCTGGGCACCTGGCAGCCTCACGACGAAACCATGTACGCGCAGATGGGCGAACACCTAGCGGCCGAGGGTTATCGCAAGGCTTCGATCGCGCCACCGGAGCCTGCGTTGAAGTAGTCCGATCAACACGCCGGTTTGTCCTGCCGCGTGCGGCTGCTTTATAGTTTGATAAATGCTTCGCCGCACCTCAGGATCACGCGCGCAGTTCTCCGTGGCATCACTGCTCGGAATTCTCTGCATTGCGCTGGTCCTTATGGCCGGTATGGTTCAGGTTGCCCATAGCCATCCGCTGGGACAGCCTGATCACGACTGCTCTCTCTGCACCACTGCGCATAACGTCATTCGCGTAGTCGAGCTGGTCACGCTCGATCTTTCGAGCCGTCCAGTCACGGCTGTCGCTCCAGAGCCCACACGTGAGCTTCCCTCCCGGGCCTTCTTCTTCAAGCTTTCGTGCCGTCCTCCACCTGCTGCGCCTGCTTTCGCCTAAGCAGAGCCATTTTCACAATTCAGCAGATTCTCAGGAGGTCGTTCCATGCGCACATTCGTGCGATGCTTCATCGTCTTTCTACCTGCGCTATTTCTGCAGGTCCTGGCGACCAGTGCCTTTTCCCAGTCCGCCGCCAACTCGGGAACCGTTATCGGGAGTGTTACCGATCCTTCCGGCGCAGTCGTTCCGGGAGCCACTGTCTCGATCAACAACCCCGTCAGCCAATACTCGCGAACCGCGACCACCGACGCCGCCGGCCGCTTTAGCTTCCCCAACATTCCCTTCAATCCCTACCATCTGACCGTCAACGCGACAGGATTTGCTTCTCAGTCGAAGGACGTCGGCGTGCGCTCGACCGTGGCCGTCACCGTAAACCTCGCCCTCGCGCTGGGAGCAGCCTCAACCACGGTGACGGTCGAAGCCGGCCAAGACCTCGTCGAGAACGACCCCACCTTCCACACCGATATTGACCGGAACATGATCCAGAAGGTTCCGCTGGAAAGTCAGTCATCGTCACTCAGCTCGCTGGTGACGCTGGCTTCGCCGGGCGTAGCGGCGGATTCGAACGGCCTGTTTCATGGCCTCGGCGACCACGCGTCGAACTCCTTCTCCGTCGATGGCCAGCCCATCACCGATCAGCAGAGCAAGGTCTTCTCCAACCAGCTTCCATCCAACTCTGTCCAGTCACTTGAAGTCATCTCCGGCGCGCCCCCGGCCGAATACGGCGGCAAGACCAGCCTGGTCATCGTTGCCACAACCCGTTCGGGACAAGGTATTACCACACCGACTGGCAGCATTTATGCCTCGTATGGAACTTTCGGCTCGGCGACCGGCGGCTTCGACCTCTCCTACGGCAAGAAGAACTGGGGCAACTTTCTCGAGGTCGACGGGCTCAACAGCGGCCGTTTTCTTGATCCGCCGGAGTTTTCCGTCTTCCACGACAAAGGCAACGAGCAGAATATCTTCGATCGCGTGGACTACACATTTACGCCGGTCGATTCGGTGCATCTGGACCTGAACTACAGCCGCTCCTGGTTCCAGACACCGAACACCTTCGACAACCTGAACATCCAAAACGTCATTAG
>DATHQG010000071.1:0-5914 GCA_035483075.1 Edaphobacter sp.
AGATGTCCACCGTGGTGAGATCGATGCGCGGCCAGTGTGCACGCAGCGTGATGTGCGCTGCCTCAGGATCAAACCAGAAATTGAACTCATGCCGTGGATTATTCGCAAACTCGGGATCCCCGGTCTGCGGACTCAGGCTGCCACCCATGATGACGATGCCCTGCGTAAGCTCGGCGAAGTGTGGATCGATAGAGATGGCCAGCGCGATGTTCGTCAGCGGCCCTGCAGCATAGATCGTCACCTGGTGCGGATGCGCGTGCACCTGGCGAATAAAAAAATGAGCGGCATCTTCATCCGAGGGTTTCAACGCCGGCTCTCCCTCGGCCAGTTTGGGAACAACATAAGGTCCGTGATACAGCTGGCGGCTGGTGTTTGCCGCAAGATCTCCCCACGCCCCATACCAGGAATATCCGCCATAAAGCTGCCTCTGGATCTGCGTCTCCTCCTCTGTGCGAACCAGAGGAAAGATCGCCCCGGGCACGACCGGAACATCCGGACGATGGATAAGTTCAAGCATGCGCAACGTGTGCTGGACCTCTTCCGGCTCCCACGCATTACCGCTGACCATAGTTATTCCAAGCACCTCGGCCTGCGGAGACTGCAGCAGCACCATCATCGCCATCTGGTTGGAGCCGCCAGGGCCAGACCCGTCCTGGTCGATGATCACCATCCGTCGTGTCTGGGCGTTTGCAGCCGCAGCGGCCAGGGCGAAAAGAAGCAGGGAAGTGAACGGCCTTAGTCGTCGAACCATGGTGAACAGAGTAGCAGCCGCAGAATCCATATCCATCAGGGCAATCAAAACACCGTCTGCCGTTATGCTTTAAGTATCATGCACCGGCTCTCCATTCGTCTGCTCCTCTTTGCCCTTCTGTTCTCTGCCGCACACTCCGCCTCTGCGATCGAAGTCCAGGTCTCGGCCCAGGCACTCGAACGCACCCTTCGGACGCAGCTTTTCAATGGGCCGCAGGGACGCTATTACATCCGTGGTGATGCCACCTCGGCCTGCTACGTCCACGCCGAATCGCCTCACGTCACCTTCGTGCAGGACCGTATCGTCGTTCGCGTCCATGCCAGGGCAAAGCTCGGCACTACCGTCCACGGGACCTGCATTGGCGTCTCGCTCACTACCGACACCGACGTCTCGCTCGTCCCCGAAGCCGAAGAGGAGAGCATCGGCTTTCGTGATGCGCGCATCGAGCGTCTCAGCGAGTCGAAGGAGTTGAACTTCCTGTTGGTGCCATTCCTGAGTCACAAGCTGCCCGCACAGATGAAGGTGAACGCAGCAGTATTGATGCGGCAGCTGCTCAGCCGCTCCACCGAGACCACCGGCTACGCGCTTTCGCTCAGCGCCTTGAAGCTGCACTCGCTGCTCGTCGAAGGAGACTCTCTGGTAATGGACGCCGACGCAACTCTCAAGGTCGATTGATCAGAGCTAAGCACGGCTACTGCGGAACCATTGGGGGCGGCAGAGGACGCCGGGCCTCAGGCGCTCCCTGAAGGTTTGCCGGCAGGGCGCCTGGGTCTGGCGAGGCACCCTTCGTCTCGGCCCCTCCGGGGACCGCCGGATTTGATTCCGGTGCCGGCGCCGCAGCATTTGTGACTGGCTCTCCCGGGACGATCTCGACCGTAGCGTCCTTCGGCACCTTGAAGCGTCCGTCTGTCAGATAAGCCACGATAAGACCCGCGGTCACCGGCGGAGTCAACACCGCCAACGGCAGCACATATTTCTTCGACTTCACCACCGATTCCATCACGCCATCGACTGGATGACTCCGTGGGATGCTGCCTGCCACCTGCGGAATCATAAAGGTGGAGAACGTTAGCTCAGGATGGTGATCGGCGTACTTCGTCAGCGATCGCGCCACCTGCTTCGGCGTCGTAATGCCCAGGTCGACGAAAAAATTCCGGTGCACACCGTGAGGATAGTAAACATTAAGCAGAGTGCGCGAGAAGTCCGCGCAGTTGTGAAACAGCAGATTGAAGTGCCCCACGTTCGGGCTGTCATTAAACCTGTTCATGAACTTTGTGTCTTCGTCCGAGGTCGTCTCGATCTGAAATCCGTAGATCCTGCGGTCGTACGATGCGCCGATCAGTTGCGTCCATTCGCCGCGTGGGGCCTCACCCGCATTCTTCCCATCGGTAACGTCAGGCGCATACGCCAGCAAATGATCTCGCCGGTACTTGTCGCGCAATTGGGCCTCAAGCGCCGCGTCCGCCGTCACCGGCACGTCCTGCACCCGTTCCACTGCATAGAGGTACGGGACCAGCGGAATTGCCAGCCAGTCATAGCCGTCGATCTTGTGATACCGGCTGATCACCGCGCCCGGCTCACCCGGACGGCAAGGCCGCAGCCGCGTAGGCGACTCCGCGCACACATGGTTCAGATAGATCGCAGCATGCCCGGTCGGATTGAAGGCGCCGAACTCGGCGTAGGGCTCCTCCATCAGCAGGGCAGCGTCGGCCCGCGCCCGCTGTCCGCCCATCGCCGATACAGCCACCGCAAGCGCCGTCAACGCAATGCGTATCTTCGTCATTCCAAGCCTTTCCAAATCGAACAATCGAAGAGACGCCGTTACATCAGGGTCTCTCTACTTAAACTCTATTTTTTTCATACAAGTTGCGCACTTTTTCATGAACTCAGAAGGACGAAGGTCGAAGACAAAAACAAACGCCTGTCGGTTGGACGGCAACCGGCAGACGTGCGTTGCTTCAATGATGGTTTTACAACGAGTTAGAAGGAGAGACGTGCTCCGAATTGGAACTGCCGCGGATCATACGATGACGTTTCTTGGCCGGCCGCCGTATAGAGAAGATTCACATTAAGCGTGTTGTTCTTGTTAATGATGTTGAAGAGGTCCATCGTCATCTGCAGCCCAATGTCGTGTGAGAACGTGAACGAACGGGCGATTCGGATGTCCGTGAAGACCGTGTAAGGCATCACGCCGGCGTTGCGGCCAAGGTCTCCCGCATAGTAGCTGCTCGCCGGGCCAGCAGTCGCGGGAGCGTCAATGTAGCAGGGCAGATTGAAGGCCCCCGTCGGCGAATACTTCGAGAGCACGGGAGCGTTGTTGCAGCCCGTGAGTCCACTGCCGGGTGCGACCGCGTTCGGCCGGTCCGTGAGCGGATTGAAGTCGAAGTTGGTGTCGGTGCCCGTAAGTATGTTGAAGGGTCGTCCCGAAGAGACCTCAAAGATGGGCGCAACCGTGATGTTGGAGAAGACTGCGGGTACAAAGCCCGAACCGCCAAGATGCCCTGAGTTGTACACCCCCGAGAGCACAAGGCGATTACGCTGGTCAAACGTCGAGCTGCTGCGCTCAGCGTTTGGAGCGAAGTTGCTCTGGGGTGCATCTGAGGTGGAAACCACGTCCGTTGAGTCGTCGATCGCATGCGACCAGGTGTAGCTCACCAGAAACTCGTAGTTATTCGTGAAGCGCTTCTTCAGGTTCACGCTAAGCCCGTTGTAATCCGATGTCCCTGTGGTGAGGTTGGGACTCATATCGCCGAAGGGAACAGGAAGTCCCTTGCCAAGTCCGTCTGCAAATGCGATCTCACTCGCCAGGGCGACGCACGGACCGGCCCCAATGGCCGGATTGGACAGGAAGGGTGCCAGCGAAATATTGAGCCCGGAGGGACGGAAAAAATTCAACAGCGGAGGAGTCACATAAGGCCCCGTAGGCCCGACTCCGCAGGGATTCACTCCACTCGCCGTCGCAACGGTCAGCGGGCTCGACGTCGGGCTTGCAGTACCGGGCGCTGCGGTCCCCGCCTTCACCGCATTGACGGCGTTGCGCCAGTTGGCGGTCAGAAGCTGCGGGTTCACCGGGTTCACATTGATCGGCCGGTTCAGGTGACGGCCGCCGGTCAGGTTATACGCGATGTTCAGCGAGATGTTGTGGCCCATGTCCTGCTCGATCCCGAAGGAGACCTGCTGTACGTAAGGAGTCAGGATATACAGGTCGGCAGGAAGTCCCGACGGAAGGATCGGGAGGGGAAAGCCCGCCGCGAGAAAGTTTTGATTCACAAACAACGAGTTTGAATTGTTCGGATCGAAGCGCTGCTGGCTGGCGAGGTAGTTGACACCGGCCGCGCTGGCGCCAAGGCAGTTGGAATTTCCAAGCGACCCTTGAAAAGTATTCGTTGCATTCAGATTCAGCGGACTGGCGCTCGTAACGGGAGAGGTGACTGCGCAAGGCGTACCCCCCGCAAGGATTACAAGAGGGACCGTTGTGGAGTTGAAAGCAAGAGACTGCGCCTCGAGGTTGCCCGGCGTGCGATCGTAGAAGATGCCGTAGTTCGCACGAACGACTGTTTTGCCGTCGCCAAAGATGTCATACGCTACCCCGATGCGCGGAGCGATATTGGTTGGTTGCAGGCGAATTCCTTCACGGACCCCATAGGCGGTCATCGCATTGTTGGTGGCCGTGTTAAGCGCAGTTTGGGTGGGGTAGGCCTCAATGTCATAGCGAACACCGGCGTTTACCGTGAACCTGCTGGTAGCGCGCCAGCTGTCCTGCAGAAAAGCGCCCAGCACCTTCAGATCGTACTTCGTGCTCGTATTGCCGATGCCCTGGACAAACGACTGCGGAATGCCAAGTCCATACGCCTGGATCGCAGAGAACCCGGGAAGGCCAACCAGCGAAGAGGAGACATCGGTGCTGTTCAGCGTGCCGAAGCTGTAGTCGCCGCCACCATACAGCTGGCCCTGCAGGATATTGATTGGGATATAGCGGAGGTCGATGCCGACCTTGATCGTCTGTGGGCCGCGCGTGTAGGTGTAGTTGTCCTGTAGCTGGTTCTGATCTTCGATGCGGTTGACGACCGAGAACGGCGTCTTACCGAAGTATGCGAAACCCGGAATGTTCACGGCAGTGCTGCTGCCACCGGCGGAGTTGCTGTTCGCGAACAACACAGGGTGCCGCGCGAACTGAAACCGCAGCTCGTTGACCTTGTTGCTCCCCATAACCAGCGTGTACTGCGCGGCGATCGCCCAGTCGTGAAGACTCTGCGTGGCCGTGCGCGAGAACGAATTTTCACCGAGGTTCTGGTTCGCAGCGCTCTCCTCAATGCCGCTGACAAAGCTCGGGCTGGCACTCCCAAGGATAGCGAGCTGCTGGTTGTTCGTCAGCTTGTGGTCGATGCGCAGCGAGTAGACTTCAGTCCGCTCGGAGATGGGAAAGTTGCCGATCAGGCTGTTCAGTGGAACGAACGACGCCGGCAGCACCTGTCCGGAGGTGACGAAGTTCTTCGCGCCGATGGTCGGCTGCAGGAAAGCCGGGTTCTGTCCGGAAGTGGCAATTGACGAGCCCGAACCCACCAGCGCGATGTACTGTTGGATCCCCGGAGTGTTGGCCGGCACCTGTGGGTTTTGCAAAAATGCCTGCTGCTCCGGGGTCCCCTGTACGGTCAGCGCACCCGCAGGGGCGCCGAAGAACCGGCTGACGTCGATGCTGGTCAGGCCGAAGTTGTTAGCGCCAATGTCCGAGAACCCCGTCTCCTGCCGCCGCGTGATCTCAGTTGAAAAGAAGTAGAACGTCTTGTTCGGAATGAGTGCGCCGCCGATGGTGAACCCTGCCTGCACCCGCGTATACGCCGGCTGATAGACGGTCGAAAACGGGTTCGTCGCCTGGATGTACCGGTTACGCAAAAATCCGTAGGCGCTCCCATGCGTAGTGTTGGTACCCGACTTGGTGACGATGTTCACCACACCACCTGACGCGCGCCCATACTCGGCGGCGAAGCCGTTCGTGACGATCTGGAACTCCTGCACAGCATCCTGCGACACCGTCGTGCGCGTACCGCCGGAGATGTAGTCCCCGGCATCGGCGCCATCGATGTTGATCGAGTTCGACCGCGCCCGGACGCCTCCAAAGTTCAATCCGGAGGTCGGAATCGCCCCAATCGAAGGCGCGGCGTC
>DATHQG010000072.1:0-6271 GCA_035483075.1 Edaphobacter sp.
CTATTATCGCCAATTGAGGTTCAACATCCCGTTACATGTCAACCGGGAGTGACCATGATGCGCCACACCAGACATGCTAAAAGCCCCGTTTTATCGACAGGGACGTCGGCCTCCTCGAATAAAGAGGATTGCTTTTCACCAATTTCCTATCTCATGACTGCCGGTCAGAAGTCCTCTCCGAAACCAACTTCGCCAATAACGGCACTTTGATATGCGGAGACGCGGCGTTCGAAGAAGTTTGTTAGCTCCTGGACATCTTGAAGATCCATGAAGCTGAAAGGGTTTTTGGCGTTGAAGACGGGAGCGATGCCGAGGCGTTGGAGACGAGAGTCGGCGACGTAACCTAAGTATTGGCGCATGTCACGCAGGGAAAGACCGGCGACGCCTCCGGCCAGGAGGTCTTCGGCGAACTGGGCTTCGGCGTCTACGGCTTCGTGGAGCATGGTTACGATGTCTCGTTCGAGGTCGGCGTTCCAGAGGTCGGGCTCTTGGGCGCGGACTACGTTGATTACTTCGAAGGCGAACTCGAGGTGACAGCTCTCGTCGCGGAAAACCCAGTTGGTGCCGGCGGCGAGGCCGTGGAGCAGGCCTTTGGAGCGGAAGAAGTAGACGTAAGCGAATGCGGCGAAGAAGAAAAGGCCTTCGATGCAAGCGGCGAAACAGATGAGATTGAGGAGGAACTGGCGGCGGTGCTCGCGGGTTTCGAGCGCGTCGAGCTGCTGGATGGAGTCCATCCACTTCATGCAGAAGTCGGCCTTCTTGGAGATGGAAGGGATGTTTTCGACAGCGGCGAAGGCGGCGGCTCGCTCGTCGGGGTCGGGCACGTAGTTATCAAGAAGGGTAAGGTAGAACTGCACGTGCACGGCCTCTTCGAAGAGCTGGCGGGACAGGTAGAGGCGGGCTTCGGGAGAGTTGATGTGCTTGTAGAGATTGAGCACAAGGTTATTCGAGACGATGGAGTCTCCAGTGGCGAAGAAGGCTACGAGGCGCTGGATGACATGGACTTCGGCGGGGGTGATGCGCTGTTTGAGGTCGGCGAGGTCGGTCTGAAAGTCGACTTCTTCGACGGTCCAGGTGTTTTTGATGCCGTCGCGAAACATGTCGTAGAAGACGGGGAAACGCATAGGGCGCAGGGTGAGGCAAAGGCCGGGGTCAAGGATATGAGTGGGCGCAGCTACCGAGGAATGGGACGTGTGAGGGACTGCTGCTGTGCTGGACATAATGGCTCGCTTTCTTCAGTAGATGGGTGCACTATTGGCAGGCTTCGCAGGATCCCGGATTCTCGAGCGAGCAAGATACGGCTGCTTCCGCAGATACAGAAGGAAGCGCGTTGGAGGCGGCTGCGTCTGCATGCGCCGCGGTATTTTGTACCGTGGTCTTTGCGATTTTGGTGGCGGGGCGGGAGCGCAGGTAGTAAGTCGTCTTGAGGCCTTTTTTCCAGGCGTACATGTACATACTGGAGAGCTTGCCGATGTTGGGAGATTCGGCGAAGAGGTTAAGCGACTGGGACTGATCGATGTAAGCGTTGCGGGCGGCTGCCATGTCGATGAGGGAGCGCATGGGGATCTCCCATACGGTTCGATAAAGGAGCTTGAGATCGTCGGGGAAAGCATCGATGTTTTGGACGGAGCCCTCGGAGAGTTTGAGGCGCATGCGCATCTCTTCGGTCCAGAGGCCGCGGACCTGTAACTCGTCGATGAGGTAGCGGTTGACCTGCAGGAACTCGCCGGAGAGGGTCTCGCGCTTGAAGAGGTTGGATATCTGGGGCTCGATGCACTCGTAGCAGCCGACAATGGAGGCGATGGTGGCGGTGGGGGCGATGGCGATGACGAGAGAGTTGCGCAGGCCAGTCTGACGGATGCGCTCGCGGAGGGCGTCCCAGTGAGCGGCGTCTGCGGGCTGAATGTTCCATAGGTCGAACTGGAGTTGTCCGGCGGCGATGCGGGTGTCGGCGAAAGCTGGGTGAGGGCCGTCTTTTTCAGCGAGAGCGGCGGAGGCGGTGAGGGCGTAGAAGTAAATCTCTTCCTGAATCTTGGTGGAGAGGGCTATCGCCTCGGCGGAGTCGAAGGGGAGATGGAGTTGGAAGAAGACGTCCTGCAGTCCCATGATGCCGAGGCCGATGGGACGCCATTGAACGTTGGAGCTGGCGGCCTGAGCGATTGGGTAGTAGTTAATGTCAATGACGCGGTCGAGCATAGGGACGGCGGTACGGACCGTGGCTCCGAGTTTTTCGAAGTCGAAGGCGGGTCGGCCTTCCCCGTCGACGGTGATGTGGCGGGCGAGATTGATGGAGCCGAGATTACACACTGCCGTCTGCGCAGAAGACGTTATTTCTGTGATTTCGGTGCAGAGATTTGAAAGATGAACAACGTTGCCGGGCCTGCCAGTCTGGTTGCACTTGAGGTTGGTGGCGTCCTTGAAGGTCATCCAGCCATTGCCGGTCTCGGCCAAGGAACGCATCATTCGCGCATAAAGATCACGAGCCTTGATCTGGCGATGATAGAGTTTGTCGGTCTCCGCATTTTCATAGGCCTCGGTAAAAGCATCTCCGTACAGGTCGGGGAGCAGTGGAACATCCTTCGGATCGAAAAGCGACCATAGGCCGTCGGCCTCTACGCGTTGCATGAAAAGGTCGGGAATCCAGTTGGCGAGGTTGAGGTTGTAGGTGCGGCGGGCGCCATCGCCGGTGTTTTCGCGGAGTTCGAGGAAAGATTCTATGTCGGCGTGCCAGGGCTCGAGGTAGACGCAGCAGGCACCCTTACGCTTCCCGCCCTGATTGACGGCGGCTACGGAGCTGTCCAATGTGCGTAGCCAGGGGACGATGCCATTGGAGAGACCGTTGGTGGCGCGGATGAGTGAGCCCTCGGACCGGACGCGATGGAAGGCGAGGCCGATGCCACCGGAGAATTTGGAGAGCATGGCTACGTTCTTGTAAGTGTCGTAGATGCTCTCGAGGGAGTCGAGCGGTGAGTCGTGGAGGTAGCAGGAGGACATCTGCGCGTGCTTTGTGCCGGAATTGAAGAGCGTCGGGGATGAAGGCATGTAATCCAGCGACGCAATCAGCCGGTAGAACTCTATGGCTTCGTGCGGCGTGCCGGCGAGGCCGCATGCTACGCGGAGGAAGAAGTGCTGTGGGGTCTCGATAATGCCGCGGGAGATGGGATCGCGGAGGAGATAGCGGTCGTAGACGGTACGGAGGCCGAAGTATTCAAAGCGATCGGAGAAGCTGTCGTCGATGGCGTGGTTAAGTTTGCGCGCGTGGGTCTGCACGAACTCCGCGGTGGCCTGGGAGACGACGCCTTCCTGATGGCCATAGGCGATTGCCTGCGAGAAGGAGTGAAGGTTGAGCGCGGAGACTTCCTTGACGATGGTGGCGAGGAGCAGGCGCGCGGCGAGACGGGAGTACTGCGGCTCTTCGGCGATAAGAGAGGCGGCGGTGTCGATAGAGATGGTGTCGAGCTCGCGGGTGGTGGCTCCATCGTAGAGGCCACCGATGGTCTTTGAAGCTACGCGGATGGAGTCGACGTGGCTGAGGCCGTACGAGCAGCGCTGCACGGCGCGGACGATCTTGTTGACGTCGACGGGCTCGAGCGCGCCGTTGCGCTTGCGAACGTGCATGACGGGGGTCTCTTCACGGACGGGGAAGCCGGGGTTGATGTCGGCGAGGGAGGTCTGGAGGACCTGATTGGTCTGATTCGTAGTGGCCATGGATGAATCTCCTTGGCCTCCTGAAGTAGTGCGAAGAAAACAACGACGAGCCGACGCAGAGTGCGAAGCGAGACGTTGCCACCTCGCCTCCCCTCGGAGGCGCGAGCGAATATTTCCATGGCAGGTCTTCGGACTCTGCAGGTTCATTCCTACTTGCCGGACTTCCCAGAACCGGTGGCTCCAGTGTCATCTTGGGCTTTCGTACCTGCTTACCGCTGCGGGGCAGTTCCGGTGTTCCACCGGATTCCCTTTTCATTCTCCTTGCGGAGAAACCGTGGAGTTCCCACCATATCTTGGGCCGGACTCGAGCGCAAGTACATTGCTTGTGGATATCACACTAAACCTATAGGTCTGGATGCTCTCAAGAACTATTGAGGTTAACTGGCTGGCAATCTCTCACCCCGTTTGTCGGCAATATGGAGTTGGCGGTTCCTTCTCAGTTGTTGACAAATCGCCGAGGCGCTCATCGACAATGAGCATGTTGACCTCTACGGTGACAGTTAGATTCCGTATTGCAACTTAAATACGCGCGGATAACTCGAAAAGCCGCTAAAATGCCCCCAAGACGCCCTCGAGCACCCTAATCGAAGACGTTTGTGGAACTCCCGCCCATTTGATACGAAGGTATCGTCGATACAATGTCCAATTGTTTTGCTCTCTCACCTCTGGTTTAGTCGCAACCGTCCAAACGCATGTTAGATCGGGCCAGAAAACTTTCTTTGTGACTGAGAGAACACACCATGCCTGAACTTGTGAGGAAGTCTGTGGGTTTGCCGTGGATTTGCGCGTGGGGCGGAGGTGACCGCAGCGTGGAGCTAAAACACAAGCTGATGCTTGGCATGATCGGCGCAACGCTGGGCGTTTTGCTTCAGGGTTGCACAGCGAACAAACCTCCTTCCGAGGGGGAAACCAGCCTGGCCAATGCGGCTAAAGACGTTGTCATTCCGTTGGAGGCAGGAAAGATGACGAACCCGCTGCCTGCGACTGATGAGGTCGTGAGCCAGGGCCAGGAGGTGTTTCTTGGATCTTGCGCGCAATGCCGCGGTGCGGATGCGCGTGGAGACACCAGCATCGGGCGGAGCATGTATCCGCCTGCCATGGACCTGCACTCAGCCCACGTGCAGCACTGGAGCGACGGGAACTGTTCTGGATCATACGTGCGGTCGCTGCGATCCTCGGGAATCCTGTGATGATCGACGCCTATAAGGCGGGCTACCCCGATAAAGGCAAGCCCTTTCCGGATGGCGCCAAGATGGCGAAGGTCCATTGGACCGCGAAAGTGGATGTCGGTGAACCCGGTGCGCCGACGGTCCCAGGCCCCCAGCATGACGTTGATTTCATGCTAAAGGCTTCCAGGTGTCGTTATCGGAGATGCTCGACTTCCAGGAAGGCATGCCTGTCAGGCGAACTCCGTTCTGCTTAACTGACAAGCGGGGACGACGCCAAGTGCGGGTTCACGTGCCACACGAAAGTGAAGACGAGAGATTACGTTTTCACGAATTATGGGCACAGGTGAAGCGGTATGAGCAAACTGTTCTTGTTGTTCTTGTGCTTCTGAGTGAGCTTCTTCCGCAACAGCACCTTGCCTGCTGCGCTCAGGGCGACGAGTCAATGCCAACCGAACGAATCTGCAGGTCGATGATCCTCTAAAACCTGCCAACAAGATCATCCACCTCAATGTGGGGATCAAGCGGCGAACCATCTTATTAACGGGGTTATCGGCAACTTCAACCGAACTTGCCGAGATGCAGACTTTGCAGGAAGTTTGTAGCGGGACTTACTGGCACCAACCGAGGAGCATCCGGATCAAAATCCCCAGTGCCCGAGCCATATGACAGCCTCGCTACTGCTTATAGATGCGCGATTCCCATGGCGCCAGGTTAAGAATAGAGACGTTGGCTTCATGGGAACCAGGGATGTCGGAGAGGAGGAGGTTTGCCGCTTTGAGGCCGTTCGGCAGCGTGTAGGCGACCGGACTTGAGCTAAAGTTTTCAACTATGAGGTACTTCTCGCTGCCGAGGGTGCGAGTGTAGGCGAAGATCTGGGGGTGCTTGGGATCGAGGTCTTCGAAGTCGCCGTAGACGAAGGTGAGGGTGTGAGCACGCAGACCGATCAGGGCGCGCACGTAGTTGAGGACGGAGGCGGGGTCGGACTCCTCCTGGGCGGCGTTGATCTGCTTGTAGTTGGGGTTAACGGCAAGCCACGGGCGGTTCCCGGTGGTGAAGCCGGCCTGGGGTGAGCTGTCCCACTGCATAGGGGTGCGGGCGTTGTCGCGAGAGACCTTCGCCTGGGAGGCGAGGAAGGCGGAGGCGGAAATCTTGCCGGTGTCGACCAGCGCCTTGTAGGAGTTCTTCACGGCAATGTCGTCGTAGTCGGCGAGCGTCTTGAAGGGGAAATCGGTCATGCCGAGTTCGTCGCCCTCATAGAGGAAGGGGGTGCCGCGGAGGGTGAGGATCATGGTCTCAAAGAGCTTGGCGGAGGGGACGCGCATGGCGGGGGAGTCGTCACCGAATGTGGAGACGATGCGCGGGTTGTCGTGGTTGGAGAGGAAGACGGTGTCCCA
>DATHQG010000073.1:0-7565 GCA_035483075.1 Edaphobacter sp.
GCTATCTGTGCTCCTAGAAGATGATCTTTCCAGAGAGTTGGAGATTACGTGGATTATTGGAGAAGACCAGCTGTTTCTGGTTGAACTGGGTGTTGGTGACTGTGTCGAAGTTACGCGACCCGGTCGATCCGATCGAGTTCACCGTGTCCAGTGAGCCGGGGAAGTATTGCGAGTGGTTCAGTAAATTGACTGCCTGCGCTCCGAACTCGATCCTGTAGCGCTCCATGAACGAGACTCGTTTGAAGATGCTCAGGTCAAGGTTGTTGGTGCGGCCCGTTGGCAGTGTGTTGCGAGGGGCGGTGGGATTGGTACCAGGTCCACCTTGCACGTAGTAAGCGTTGGAAGCGGTAAAGACTTGAGCAGCGGATGGTCCGGAGAGCGAACCCGCCGTGTAGCCGATTGTGTTTGCGGCACAACTTACCACGACGGCGGAGGTTCCGTTTGCCACGCCATAAGTTTTTGTACCGGTTGTACTGGTCGGGCAAGTGACAGCTGTATTGACAAGAGGAACGACACCTGTGCCGGTCCCCTTAATACCATTGGGGTTGATAAAGACGCGATCGCCTGCGGAATCGTTATTCAGATTGGAGTCGACCGTGCTTTGCACGGTGGTGTACTGGGGCGACTGGAAGGTGTAGGAAGGAGCGATCTCCCAGTTTCCGACCACGTTTTTCATAAGGAAGTTCGAGTTCTTGAAGAATGGCAGATCATAGACACCTACCAACGTGAGCCGGTGCGGACGGTCCAGATCTGACCGCGAGAATTCTGCGTGCAGGTCCTGCGAGTCCTGAGGACGCCGCGGATTAAGGGCCGTCGTGTTGAAGTCGGCCGTGGAATCGTCAAATGCCCTGCTGTAGGTGTAGGAGGCATTGACCAGCAGGCCGTTTTGAAACCGACGGGTGAGCTGGGTCTGCAGACCGTTGTAGTGTGATCCACCAAATGGTTCGTCCGAGGTGATTGACGAGGCCGTCAATCCTGCCTGCGCATATGCCTGGACCAAATAGGAGGGGAAGCCGTTTACCGGGGCCTTGAGTGCTGCAAGCGTATTCGCAGGATTGAAGGTGACCGCGCCGCCAGTCAGATTTGTGGGAAGCTGGTTGGCTGCAGTGACGGGCGACTGCACGCTAATCTGCTCCTGGACATCCAAATGAATGCCGTGGGTACCGACATAGCGGACCTCGGCGGTGTAGTCGCGGTGGAAGACATGCTGCACGCCGACGGTCCACTGTTCGGAGTAAGGCAGCTTCTGGTTGGGAACGAAGGCCGAGGTGGCTGCCCGCTGCTGAGCGAGTGTTGCAAAGGTCGCGTTCGCAGGAAGGCCGCCTCCGGCCAGGAAGCCGGGCTTTGCTGTATTGATATCGACGTTTTCCGTAGTCTGAAACTGCGGCGGGGCCGTCGTTGTACCGATATTGTCGTACAACACGTCGTAGTTGATGCCAAAGGCAGCGTGGACTGCGGTGTTCTCGTCCGGTGCATAGGCCACGCCGATGCGCGGGGCAAAGTTCTTGTATTGCGGAGTGGGTTTGCCGAAGGTGATGAGCCCAGGAACGCTCGCCGCGATGTTCAGCGCCTGCTCCTTTTCGCTGGCCGGCACCGAGGTGAACTCGTAGCGAAGCCCGAGGTTCAGTGTCAGCTTCTGTGTCATTCGGTAGTCATCGTTGGCATACGCGTAGATGGACGACTGGTCGCCATAAAATGTCGGGCTTACTCCAGGAGGGGTCGCATTGCGCTGTCCAACTTCGTCAGGGCTGATGTCGTTTAGATATCTCCCGAGAGTCGAATACTCGTAGTCTCCGCGCAGACGCTGCACGAAGACGGTCGGAGCAATGTACTTGCGGCCCTCCATGCCGAAGACGAGTGTGTGTTTCCCCTTGATCCATGTAAGCGAGTCAATTGCCTGGTAAAGGTTCTGAATGTCCGACTGAGGAGCAGATGCGTCAGGTCCGAGGTAGGTGGTCGTCGAAAAGTCATAGAAGATGAGGTTTGGGAACTGGGCGAGGCCTGGAAAGTTGATCGCCGGCAAGACGGCCTCGGTGAAGAAGCGGTTGTAGCCCAGGCGGAATTCGTTGCTGAGAGACGGGGTAAAGGTATGTACCTCGTTGGCAGATATGAGATGAAAGCGCGAAGGCGCGGGTGCGAAGAAGGCCGGAAAGCTCGCTGCGGTATCGTTTGTGTCCGCGCGGTTATACACGTAGCGCACGCGAAGATTATCGTGCTGCGAGATCGTGTAGTCGAGGGCATTGGTGGAAAAATAGGAGTTGAAGGAGTTCGACAGAGCGAGGGAGACGGCACCAACCGGGACCGGAGTTGAGACGCCTGCGGCATTCGCTACCAGGATCGTTGCACCGCCTGGGACGGCTTTGCTGTCGTTGCAGGAGGTGCCTCCACCGGCGGGTGCCTGGTTAGGTGCGGCCGGCACGTAAGTCTTATAAACGCTGTAGTTGGAAGGCGAGGCGAAGGTCAGGCCGTTCATCGTTGCAAATCCCGCGGCAGTGGGCGCGCAGAATGCGGTGGAGGCGCCGGCAGAGCCGGTCGTCTGCCGCTCGAAGTTTGAGAACAGGAAGAGCTTATCCTTGAGAATGGGTCCGCCGACCTGGCCGCCATAGCGGTTGAAGTCGAATCGCGGCTGGAAGTCCGGAGAGATGCCTTGAGCTCGGTTATTGATGGCCTGGGTTGAACTGACCGCATTGAGATTGCGGTTCTTAAAATACTCATACAGCCTACCGTGAATCTGATTGGCTCCGGACACGATCAAGCTGTTGAACTGGCCTCCGGTAGAGTGGCCGTATTGCGCAGGGTAGACGTTTTGCAGCAAGACGAACTCGGAGATCGCATCGTTGGGCACATTGAGCAGCGGCCCTGTGACGCCCTTGTTGTTGTTGTCGATTCCGTCGATGGTGAAGTTGTTATTGCGCGGACGCTGGCCGGCGATAGAGGGACCGGTCCCTGCACCAAGACCACCCGAACTGGTCACACCTGGGGTAAGCAACGACAGGTTGAGAACGCCGAGACCGATCGTTGCCGAGGGGAGGTCCTGGGTCTCCTTCGTCGAGAAGGTCGTACCGATCTGGGCGGTCGTGGTATCGATCGAGACGCTCGCCTGCGTAGTTACCTCGACTGTAGTAGTGTTCTGGCCTACAGAGAGGACGATGTCCTGCGTCTCGACGCTGGTCGCGGCCACCACGACACCTTTCAACAGCGAGGGCATAAATCCTGGAACGGCGGTCCGAAGATCGTAGGTGCCTTCGGGAAGATTGGAGATTCGATAGTCACCGCTGGCGTTGCTCTTGCCTGTGTAAACGACGCCGGTCGCTTCATTGGTGGCGTTCACAGTTGAATTAGGGACGACGGCCCCGCTTGCGTCGCGGATAACACCGACAAGGGCCCCGCTGGTGGTCTGGGCGTGGCCGAATGCGGCACCGACCAGGGAGAAAACTATCAGAACAACAGAAAGCGCTAATTTCCTTACAAACATGTACTGGACTCCTCGGAAATGGTGTGTACTGCGTGGGGTTCCGCGTCGAAGTCGCACGGATGTCCTGACCGGCAGAATGCAATGCTGGTTGGTATCAGATATCTGAGTATTGAGATATCTATGGTTGCTAGAGATGTTAGGCAATTGTGAACAAGGAATATTGTCTAAAGTTGCGATATTGCAATGAAGGTCACGCTTGCCTCCATCGTTTCGCGTCGGGCTTCGCTCCGAGCCGTTCGAACTGCTTAGGGCAGAGCGGTGGGCCTTCGGCTAGGTTTCTTATGGCAGGGCTGAAGCCGTACCCTTCCGTTCTGGGCATGCCATGTTTCGGCTGGAGAAGCGGACCCTCTTCGGGGACGACAAGCGACGGCAATTGCAACAGCAGATTTCTCCACTGCGGCGGCAAACGACGCCGCCTCCGGTCGAAATGACGCTTTTGCAATGTGAAAGAAAACTAACAACTGCATCGGCAAAACGGAACGATGGGCGGCTACTCGGTCCGGAGGGCTTGCATGGGCTGGACTCCTGCGGCCCGTCGGGCAGGGAGTGCGGCGGCGAGCAGGACCATGACGGCGATTAGGGCTGTGGCTGATGTGAGGGTAACGGGGTCGTAGACGGTGACGCCGAAGAGCTGGCTGCGGAAGTAACGTGCGAGGAGGCCGATGGAGGGCAGCGCGACGACGGTGGCAATGGAGGCGATGATCACCATCTCACGTAGAACGGTGACGACGATGCTGGCACGTGGAGCACCCAGGGCAAGGCGTACGCCGATCTCGCGCGTGCGCTGCTCGATGGAATAGGCGAGCACACCGTAAAGGCCGACAGCGGCTAGAACCAGCGCAAGGATGGAGAAGCCTACGGCGAGGATGGCGAGGGCGCGTTCGCCGGAGGAGACGATTGCCGTCTGGGCTTCCATGGTGCGGAGGCCGTCGACGACGAGGGTGGGATCGAGATCGTGGACTGCTTTCCGGATGGTGGACTGGACCAAATCAGGAGATTGCGTGGTCTGAACGTAGATCTGCACGCCGGTGGGGTGTTCGATTTGCAGGTAGGGCCGGTAGACGGCAGCGCCGAGCTCGGTGCGGAGATCGGTGTGGCGGATGTCGCCTACGACGCCGACGATGGTGATGTCGGGTTTCGCGTCTGGGCCGGTGTGGTCGGTGATGTGGCGGCCGAGCGCGTTCTGGGGAGAGCTGAAGAACCTTTTCGCAAACGCGAGGTTGACGACCGCGACCTTGGTGGCGCCTTTGACGTCTGCTGCGGTGAACTCGCGGCCAACTAGAAGGGGCTGGCGCAGAGTGGCGAAGTAGCCGGCTGTTATAAACGGGGCCTCGAAGTTGCGGTCTTCTTCTTCAGTGAAGGTGTGACCTTCGATAGTGAAGCCATCGCTGTTGGAGTCGCCGGAGAGTTCGGGGTCGGTGGTCGCGGCCGCGGAGGAGACGCCGGGTATGCGGGTGAGAGTATCGAGAACATTGGTGACGATCTGGGGATTGCGATCTTCTTTGTAGCCGGAGCTGGCGGGATCGACGCTGAAGGTGGCGAGGCGCGAGGTGTCGAAGCCTACCTTCTGGTGGCGGAGATTGTCGAGGGTGCGGACGAAGAGTCCGGCGCCACCGAGAAGAAGGACGCTGAGGGCGATCTGCACACCGACGGCGGTTTTGCGGAAGCGCTGCGAACTTTTGGAGGCCGTACCGGCGCTTTGCCGAAGCGTAGTTGCAAGGTCGGGATTGATGAAGTGGAGCACAGGCGCGAGGCTGAAGAGCACGCTGGCGAGAATCGAGATGGCAAGGGTGAAGAAGAGGACGCGAGAGTCGATGCTGGCGGAGTAGGGTTCGCTGCCGGGGTCGGCGTGCGTCATGAGACGGACGAGAGCGCCGGAGATGAGTGGCGCGAGTGCGAGTCCGGCGAAGGCCCCGGCCAGACCGAGGATGCCGCCTTCGACGAACAACTGGGAGACGATGCGGGAGCGGCTGGCGCCGAGGGCGTAGCGCATGGACATCTCTCGAGCGCGGGCCGAGGAGCGCAGGAGGAGAAGCGTGGCGACGTTGATGGCGCACATCGCGACGAGCAGACCGGCCATGCTCATGAGGAGGATGAGAGGTGTTTTGAGGTCGAGGCGGCCAGGGGAGAAGCCGCGCGAGTCGTCTTTGACCTGGAGACGGGAGTCGTCGACGAAGCGTTTGGAGAAGTGCGTCGTGGGATTCTTGTAGAGGGTGAGCTCCTGCACGCGGAGAGAGTGCCAGAGCGGCGCGAGGCCGGTTTCTGCCCTGGTGATAGTCATGCCGGGTTTCAAGCGTGCGATGAGTGTGAGCCAGAGGGCCTGATGATTGTTGAGGCTGTCGAGCGGGGTGCGCCAGGGCATGGCGACCTCGGACATGCTGATGGGAAGAAAGAGTCCGGGTTTGTAGCCTCCAATGGCGGTCTGGAAGTTTTCCGGAGCGACGCCGACGATGGTGAAGGGGGCGCCGTTGATGCGGACGGTCTGATTGATGATGGCGGGTGATCCGGCGAAGTGGGCCTTCCAGTAGGCGTAGCTGAGGACTAGCTGGGGATTCGCGTTTTTGGCGGTATCATCCTGTGGGGTGAGAAGGCGCCCGAGAGCGGGCTGGAGGCCGAGGAGCTGGAAGTAGTTTCCACTGACGAGCTCGACGTCCTGATCTTCGGCCTGGTTGTTCCAGGTGACGCCGACGTTGGCCCTATCCGCGGCGAGGATGCCGGAGAAGACCTGGTTCTTGTCGCGCAGGTCCTTGTACATGGGGTAGGAGAAGTAGTTCTCGATGCCTCCGCCGAAGCTGCTGGCGGAGCCGGTGAAGCCTCCGGTCCATTCGAAGCGAACGAGCTGGCGGGGCCGCTGGACGGGGAGCATGCGGAGGAGCGCTTGATCGAAGAGGGTGAAGACGGCTGCATTGGCGCCGATGCCGAGCGCGAGCGTGAGCACCACGGTGAAGGTGAACCCAGGGGACTTACGGAGCTGGCGTAGAGCGTATTGCAGATGTTGCAGCAGGGATTGCATCGAGCCTCCAAAGCAGCGATCGGTAAGACTATAGATTTGCATGTTGCTGGCCATCTGTGGAATGCACAAGGTGTTGATCTGCAAGGGTGGAGTGCGGTGATGGGTCCTCGGTGCTGTCCGAAAATGGAATTGCTGTCCGTGGGCGGACATCGCGGAATTGATTTTTCGAGGAGGCGTTATTCCCGGGTCTCCGATAAGCCCAAGAGGGCGATCTGGTCTTAGCGAACGTGAGTGTGGATGTGCAGCGTGGCTTCGGCGCCTTCGCTGGAATGAGCTGGAGAACGTGACCACACTGATGGTGACGCCGTAGCCGACACCTGCGAACTCAAGAATGGCCTTAGGCTCAGGTTCAGGGCAATGCGTGTTTTGCCCTGTTATCGCCAACTGAGAGGTGAACTTGCCGAAAATCCGACTTTTCGGGAGGCGTGACTTGTATGCTGTCTCTAGAAGGGTGGACGATGTTCCTGACAACTGGCATAGTGGCGGTGCTTGTGGGGCTGAAGTTTATCGCAGGCTTCATCATTGGAGCGGTGACTGCAATGGTGATGTACCGACGTCGCCTTACGGTGGCACAGACCCTAAGAGCTTCGTTAGGTGCTGGTGTGGTCTTCGTACTAGTTTCAGGTGTGGCTGGGTGGGCTGGCGCTCACGCTGCGTTCGAGAACGGACGGAGGATGGACATTGCGCCGTGGGGAGAAGACCTCCGGTTTAGAAATGCTATCGCTGAGAACGAGATTCTACTCTGCGTTATTACCAGTATTGGGATTGCGGCTTTGGCAAACGTCGGCACAAAGAATCAAAGCCTTTGAGCGAGGTTCCCGGAAATGTATGGTCCGCCGTCTGACTGCAAGGGAAAAGTGAAGGGTCGATCGACAGATCTGCGCAAATGTATTCGGCCTTTCTGTGGAGACAGATTCTCCTGGCCACGATGAGTTGCGCCGCGTGCTCTTCCTGATAAACGGGACGGTCATGGAAGACCATTTCAGGGAGCAGGTTGCGAGCACGCCGTTGGGAACTGTTCGTTCATCTTTACTATCCGGTGCAGACCTTGTGGGAACTCTAGATGTGGAGTGGTGA
>DATHQG010000074.1:0-13274 GCA_035483075.1 Edaphobacter sp.
GAGGATTTCGGCGGTGTCCTTGTCGGAGCGTACGGCGTCGGGGAGTGTGCTGATCTTAACCAGCAGGTCTTCCTTACGCATGACGAGATTGGTCGCGTTGAGACTAGCGAGTTCGAAGCCGTGTCCGTGGGTGATGGCGTCGGTGGGGCAGGCTTCGACGCAGTAACCACAGAAGATGCAGCGGTTGTAGTCGATGTTGTAGACCTTAGCGTAACGCTCTGCGGAGGAGATGCGCTTCTCGGCTGTGTTTTCGGCGGCTTCGATGTAGATACAGTTCGAAGGACAGGCGGCGGCGCAGAGGAAGCAGGCGACACACTTTTCGAGGCCATTCTCGTCGCGCTGGAGCTGGTGCTTGCCGCGGAAGCGCTCCTCAAATTTTGCACCGCGCATGGGTCCTTTGCCGTCAGGGTAGTTCTCAACCTGGGTCGGCTGGAACGTCTCCTTCAAGGTGATGCTCATTCCCTTGGCAATGGCTGCGGCGTCGCGGAGGATAGACATACCTTGAGTATACGACGGAGGCGCGTTAGGCTGAAAGCCATGAAGACCACTGCCGTTTCCCTATCGATCGTGATTGCCCTGTGTGTTGCGGGGTCAAGCCCCGTTCGTGCGTGTGCGCAGGCTTCGCCACAGGCCGATATGGGCGCGATGGCTGAACACGCCCATACGCCAGCACCTCCTTCGACCAGTCTGACGTTGACCGTGGACGGCAAGGCCACGACGCTTTCGGTTGCGGAGTTGCAGGCAATGCCGCAGAAGACGGTGAGCGTCCACAATGAACATACGAAGGCCGAGGAGACCTACACGGGTGTGCTGCTGGGAGACCTGTTGGCGAAGTATGGGTTCCCGGTGGACAAGACGACGCACCGGAAGATGCTGCGGAGCTATCTGGTTGCCGAGGGGACGGACAAGTACTGGGTGCTTTATTCGGTGACGGAGATTGAAGGTTCGG
This sequence comes from Edaphobacter sp., assembly GCA_035483075.1. GTDB lineage: Bacteria > Acidobacteriota > Terriglobia > Terriglobales > Acidobacteriaceae > Edaphobacter. The sequence continues at coordinate 950 of DATHQG010000074.1, forward strand.
AGCATAATGGCGAGGTGATTGTGGCGACCAGCGTTGGGGGCAAACCGCTGGGGGATGACGGACAGTTGAAGCTCGTTGACAGCGGTGACAAGAAGCCGCAACGATGGGTGCGGAACCTGAGCGCAATTACGGTGAAGAGCGCGGAATAGAGGGGCCGTCGCGGCGACTTATTTTGTGGCGGCGTAGATGATGGCCCAAGTGGCGATCACGCTTGCCGCTGTGGTGAGGCCGCCGTACTTTGCATAGATCTGAGCGGCTTGATCGCCCGCGGTCTTGATGCTGCTGGTGGGGTTTGGTATCTGGGGATCGGATGCGTTGCGAACGGCGTGCCATGAGAGATTGGGGATTCCCTGGAGGGCGCTGGCGACCATGGCATCGCCCATATCGCAGGCCTGTCCGAGGCCCTGCAGCTTGTAGTAATTGGTGGAGTCGTCGAAGGCGAAGAAGTCGGTGGTTACGATGGCATCGGATGCGGAACTCCACATCTTTGGTGTGGCCCGGGCGTTGGGTATGCGAGAGGCGTTCGGCTGAGTGAGCGCGGGGGTGATGGCGGCGAGGGTCCCGGCGGGCAGTTTGGATGGAGTGAAGACGGCGTTGCACCAGGGCTCGTTCTTGAATTGAGTTTTGCAGTCGAAGCGTACTTGGCCTGCGATGACGACGTCGCCGAGTAAGACGTCGGAGCCGATCCCTCCGCCGGTGCCTGTGGTGATGAAGAGTTTGGGTTGAACAGTCCGTGCGATCTCGGTCATCAGCTTTTTCACGGGGACGGCGGGGCCATCGTAGTCGAGGTGCAGGCCGCTCTTCATCAGGAGGACCTTCGCCTTTCCGATCTGGCACGGGAAGTAGAGCGCCAGGGTGTGATAGTAACGCGCCATGTCTTTCGTATTGTCGTTGAAGGGAGCGACGCCGCCGGTGACGAGCGGGATATATTGTGCGACGTTGTGGGAATAGAGGTACCAGGTACTGATCGGATTGGCGGGCGTGAGCAGGGTGGCGAGAGCGGCTGCCTCCGCGGAGGTCCAGGTGACGACGACTGCATCGTAGCCTTTGAAGCGGGAGAGGTCGTCGGCGGATGTGGGCGGAGGATTGAGAGGAGTTGCCACCGGCGCGGCCCCGGCGGGCCAGGGTATAGCGTGAGGAAGCTGCGCGGCGGGAGCCAGGAACGCCGCTTCCAGACCGGCGTCGCGGAAGCGCTGCTGGGGTTGAGAGGGATCGTAGTTGAGCTTTACATCTTCAAGATTGAGTACAGTAGGCATGGTGTGCTCGCTTTTCAGATCGAATTCGAACTGGTTCGGGGGCTATGGAACCAGCAGCCGGGCCGAAGTCCAGGGTCTACGTTGCAGAGAACAGATTGCCGCGGTGGATGCGACAACGCCTGCTTTCCGCATCGGGAATGCAATTAGATTCTGGGCCGAGACGGGGGAGGTGAATCGTGCCCGGTCAGGGGAGGAGACCGGTCTGAGTCGTGCATGAAAAAAGTGCGGCGGCCGCGAGATCGTTCGTCACCGGATCTCTGTCTTCAACGCCGTTATTGCTGTCAGATTATCGGCCTCTTTGCTGCGAGGATCAAGGGGCGATGGCGGAATATCCAATATGACGCTTATTCGATGCCAAGTTTTTTCCAGAGGGCATCGATCTTTGCTTTGACTTCAGCGTCCATGGTAAGCATGGCGGGCCAGGGGCGGGTGAAGCCTTCGGCGGCCCACTTGCGCGTGGCGTCGATACCCATCTTGCTGCCGTAGTTGGGGAGCCGCGACGCGTGGTCGAGCGAGTCGATTGGGCCGAGGGTGAATTGAATGTCGCGCTCGGGGTCGATGTTGTTGGTGGTGCGGAGGGTGACTTCGGCGAGATCCTGCACGTCGCAGTCTTCGTCGACGACGATGATGCACTTGGTGAACATGGCTTGCCCCATGGCCCAGATGCCGTTCATGATCTTGCGGGCGTGGCCTGCGTAGGATTTTTTGATCGAGACGATCATGAGGTTGTGGAAGACACCCTCGGCGGGGAGGTTCACGTCGACGATCTCGGGGAGGGTGAGTTGCATGAGCGGGAGGAAGATGCGCTCGACGGCCTTGCCCATCCAGGCGTCTTCCATGGGGGGCTTCCCTACTATCGTGGCGGCGTAGATGGGATCTTTGCGGTGGGTGATGCAGGTGATGTGGAAGACGGGGTAGTCCTCCTGCATGGTGTAGAAGCCGGTGTGGTCGCCGAAGGGGCCTTCGGTGCGGAGCTCGCCGAGTTGGACGTAGCCTTCGAGGACGTACTCGGCGTTGGCGGGGACCTCGAGGTCGACAGTCTCGGCTTTCACTAGTTCGAGGGGTTTCTGGCGGAGGAAGCCGGAGATTAAATATTCTTCGACCTCGGGGGGGGCGGGGACTATTGCGCTGAAGGTGGTGGCGGGGTCGGTGCCTATGGCTACGGCCACCTCCATGCGGTCCTCGCGGATGCGGGTGACGGTTTGGGTGGTGAGGGTATTGAGTGAGGTTGCGGCGGTGGTGCCTCCGGCGGTGAGGGCCATGAGGTCTACGCGAGCTGCAGCCGCAGCTCCATCCCAGGTCCCAGAATCGGGACCCTTCGACAAGCTCAGGACAGGCCCTGGGGCACCCAAACTCGTTGTGGCGCGGAGGCGGTCGCGCATGTGTTCGGCGGCTACCTTCTGGCGCTGCCAGTGCATGCCGGTGGTCCTGCCGTCGTAGACCTGCATGCGGTACATGCCTACGTTGCGCTTGCCGGATTTGGGGTCACGCGTGATGACGCAAGGGAGGGTGATGAAGCGGCCTCCGTCTTGGGGCCAGGTTTTGAGGATGGGGAGTTCGAGGAGGTTGACGTCTTCGCCGCGATGGATGACCTGTTTGCAAGGGGCGTCTTTTGCGGCAATAACTTTGGGGAAGAAGCTGCCTATCTCGGCGAGCATGGGGAGCATCTTCATCTTGTCCATGAAACTGGTGGGGGTTTGGGGTTTGAGGAGGGTGCGGATGCGATCGGCGATGGCGTCCAGCGATTCGGTCTCGAGGGCGAGGCGCATGCGGCGTTCGCTGCCGAACTGGTTCATGAGGACGCGGGCGCCGGGATGGCCTTTTATGTTTTCGAAGAGGAGGGCGGGGCCGCCGGCTTTCGACGTGCCGCGTCCCAGCTTGGCGGCGCGGTCGGCGATCTCGGCCATCTCGAGGATGGGGTCTACTTCGGCGGTGATGCGCTTGAGTTCGCCGGCTTTTTCGAGTGTCTTGATCCAGTCGCGCAGGTCGTTGTAGGCCAATTGCTTCTCCTGTTTTCCTTGCGACGGGGGTTTAGGCCCCCTCCCCGTCAAAAAGTGTGCAAAGTCTTCGAATCAGAGAGTTTAGGTCTGGACTTCGATGCTGCTTAGCGTTTTGCTCTTCTAGTTTAGCCCTGTTGGGAGGGGGTGGTTGTGTCAAGTGCTGGATTTGTGGTTCTGTGGTGTTTTGGGGCTGGCTTGAAGAAGAACAGACAACGGCAAAGGCGGGGAGAGGCAGAGTGGTAGCGCCTTCGGCGCGGCTTTTTTCGGCCCGACTGAAGTCGGGCCCTTCCGGTGTTGACCTGAGCGCCGTAAATTTGCGCCGTTCCCATTCGGTAGACGAAATTCTCCGAATTCTGGCGAGAGCGGTCTCGTTCGTTCGACGGCCAGCACTGAGTCCGAACTTTGTTTCCGGACCTTGGGAGAACGTCGATGGAGAGGACGCGGGGCTGCGCGGGCGGCTGAACGATGTTGTTCGGCATCATGTTCATGATCGCTCACATACGACCGAACCGCCGAGAGTTTTTGCAGACTGGCTCCCGACGGTCCGGAGTTGCTGGATTCTCCACGAATCCTCATCCGACGCCGTTCATCTAAAAGGCGATTGAGCGATCATGGCCATTTCGTCCACCGACCTGGGAGCAGGCTCAGGGACTACGTGCGGGAGATTTTGTGGGTCCGTTCAAACCGTCCCCGTTCGCAGGTCCTATTGCCCGAGACGACGCTTACGCTGGTGCTGCGGCAGTCTGGCGTGGCCTCGCTGAACGAGACAGATCTGCCCAGCGCGGTCGTCTCCGGGTTGCAGCAACGCACTCGCCTGGTCGGGCATGGAGCAGGGTCTTCGGTCGTCATCGTCCGGTTCACGGAGGTTGGCGCTTCGGCGATGCTGCGCGATCGTGTTGACCTTCTCTACAACCAGACACTCCCGCTCGATGCTGTTTTGCCGCGGCAGAGAATCGACGCTATCCAAAACGTCCTTGCCGATCGCCGGGAGATAGGCCAACAGATTTCAGCGATGGAGCGCTTCCTTTCCGATCAGATTCCGGCGCGGAGTGGAGTCTCACGGCAGATTGAGGCGGCGGCACGGATGATCCGCACCTCCGCTGGCCGGGCGTCCATTGCGGCGATTGCACGTTATACAGCGATGAGCCAAAGTGCATTGGAAAGACAATTTCGTGCGGCGGTAGGCGCGAGCCCGAAACAGCTTTCGCGCCTTGCCCGTCTGCAACACGTCTGCGGGCTGTGGGACGCGGGAAACAGCCTTACGAGAATCGCGTTCGAAGCCGGGTACAGCGACCAACCGCATATGGTGCACGACTTTCAGCTCTTTACCGGCACCTCTCCGCAGGAGTTTTTCCGCAGCACCTCACCGCGCAATCTGCCGACTTTTTACAAGTAGCAGGCAGTGCTCCCTGATTAGATTCAGGGCATGAGAGATCAACCACGCAGTAACCGCACTCCCCGATGGCGCAAGGCCTGGAGGTCTTCCTGGTTTGTGCTGCTTCTGTGTTCCGTTGTTTGCCAACCCGTCATTTCACAGACTGCCAGTTCCCAGGAGAAAAACTTGAAGCACTATGCCTTGATCTTCCGCACCACCCGCTCCCTGACTCCGGAGGAGTTGAAACAACGCGCGATCGATATCCACGCTTGGGTGGAACGAGTGACGGAGATGGGGATCACGCTCGATCCAAGGCCCCTGGGCGAGATGGCAGTACGGTTTTCCACGGAGGGGAACACGGTTGTCACACACGATGGGCCCAGCGACCCCTCGATGGTCAACGTTGTCTTCTTCGACTCCGCCAGCAGAGACCAGGCGCTGGAGATCGCGCGAATTCACCCGGGACTGCACTATGGGGTCACTGTGGAGTTGCGTGACTGGAACCCCCCACGGCCGCTCCAGGCCAAGGAGTAACGGTGCTGTTAAGGCTGTGTCTGAGGACATCAATGCGTTGCCGGTGTCTAACGTAGTAACAGCCGCATTCCTCGCTAGATGCGCACCTGAATCCGAAGGTTGGAGGGTGCTTCTATGTTTGAGGACAGTCTGGTTGAGTCGCGGGGTTTTGAGGTCTCTTCGAGCAAGCGGTGGACGACGTTGGGGTCGATTGGCTTGCAGGTCGCAGTTGCCGCGGTGGTGATTGCTTTGCCGCTGTTGCATCCGGAGGCGTTGCCGTTTCGTTTTGAAACGCCAAGGGTGCTGGTGCCTCTCGTGCCAAAGCCGCCTGTGCCGGTAGAGCGGGTGCAAAGGGAGGCCGCCGCTGCTTCATCGAGTGGGTTGATGTCGAATGCGAAGCGGCCATTGATAGATACGTCGTTGTTCATCCGGGACCCGGCACCGAATGACGGCCCTCAACTCGCGCCGATCGGTGTGGGAATGGGTATGCCTGATGGGTTGCCGATTGGGACCGGAGTTGGTGATGGGCATGGGCCGGTTGTGTCAGTGGCTTCGGCACGAGCGGCCGCTGTTCCGCTTAAGGTTTCGACCGGGGTGCTGGAGGGGATGCTGATTGCGCCGATCCGTCCGGTCTATCCGGCGATCGCGAGGGCCGCGCATGTGGAGGGGAGCGTCATTGTTGAAGCGGTAATCTCGCGGACAGGGACGATTGAGAGCCTTCGGGTGGTGAGCGGGCCACTGATGTTGCAGAGCGCTGCGATGGAGGCGATACGGGAGGCACGGTATCAGCCCTACCGGTTGAACGGAGAGCCGACTGAGGTGCAGACGAGGATTACGGTGAACTTTCGAATGGGAGGGTGAGGGGCCGGTCTGCGCTGGGAATTCATGGCCTGCAGCGAGGGCCGTGACGATTCGGACAAAATACGGGGATTCTTCGCTCCGCTCAGAATGACAACTTTTTGGGTCTAGGTACGAGGTTGAGGGTGCGCCGTTCAGGACCGCGGGTCAGACCAGAGGCACGGCTGAGCCGGAGCTTGATGGCAGAATCTGCTGGACTACCGGTGTGGTCGGAACGTCGGTGACGTAGTCCGTCAATGGATATCCCGCGTCCTTCCAGCCGTCGAAGCCGCCGCGCAGAGGGCGGACCCGGTAGATGCCCAGTTTGTGCAGCTGCAGGGCTACCTTTGCGCTGGTCTCTTCGCTGGGGCAGGTGCAGTAGAGGATGACGTCGCGGTCGCGGGGGATGATTTCGCTGTGCTGCTTGAGCTCGTTGGGACCTATGCGTAAGGCGCCGGGGAGGACGCGGGGGTCGGGGAGATAGTCGAGCGGGTGGCGCAGATCGACGATGAAGGGCGGCTTGTTGCCGCTGGTCTCCGCGTCGTCGAGCATGGCTTTTAATTCGGAGGGCTCGAGGCGCATCTCGCGCACCTGCTGGAGGAACTTGCGCTGCTTCCAGATGCGGTGGGCGAGGAAGCCAAGGACCATCGCGGCGAAGATGAATATAGCGAAGTGACCGAGCCAGGCGAAGAAGGGTGCGCTCTTCTTTGCGAGGTCGCCGAAGAAACGGCCGGCGAGGATAAAGGTCTCGCCCCAGATGAGCGAGCCGGCGAGGTCCCAGGCGAGGAAGCGCGGGTAGGACATGCCGGTCTGGCCGGCGATGGGGGCGGCGACGGTGCTGAGGCCAGGGACAAACTTTGCGAAGAGCAGCGTTACGGCGCCACGGCGGGTGAAGTAGCCTTCCGTCTTGCTGACACAGGTGGAGGCTTCGAAGGAGAGGCGGCAGAGGAGCTTGAGGACACTGTTGCCGTAGCGACGGCCGAGGGAGAACCAGACAGTGTCGGCGATGACGCAGGCGAGAAGCATCGCGATGGTGATGCCGAGCCAGCTAACGCGATGGGTCGCGCTGAGCGTGCCTGCGGTGAGAAGGACAGGGACGCTGGGGATGGGTATGCCGACCTGCTCCACGAGCACCCAGAGGAAGATGATCAGGTACGCGTAATGGACGAAGAAGACGAGGGCGATGGGCATGGGAGTTTACTTAGTCTTAAGATGATCTGCTCGCGCGGTATGATGCGATTTTACCGTTAAAGATACGCGCCCGGACACATTGCGCGTCCGGGCGGGTAAAGGGTGATGGGCCAGCTATTTTTCCAGTATCAGCGGCATCTCGACGAGGTGCTGGCTGAGGAACCAGGACTGCAGTTCGTTGGGACGAAGGATGTCGCTGACGACGAGGTCGTTGGTACCCTGGTCGCCGGCCTTGCTGGCGGCTTCGGCTATGTCGAGGCAGCTCTGAATGATGAGTTTGTGGGCCTCGAGGAGGCGGGAGATCTGGACGGGGACCTCTTCCCTGCCGCGGGGCGGGTGTGGGATGCGTGAGGTCTCACCTGCATCGGCGCCCATAGCAATGGTAACGCCGCCGAGGAGCTGAACGCGCTCGCCGATGGTGTCGACCATCTCGAGCTGCTCGTCGAAGTGTTTATCGAAGAGGAGGTGAAGCTGGTAGAAGGTCGGGCCGGAGACCTGCCAGTGGTGCTTCTTGTACATGTCGCGCAAGGTGATGGAGTCGGCCAGGAGCTGGTTCAGCCTGGCGACCATGTCGGCGCGCACTGTCGCGCTGAGCGGGTGTGGCATGTCCTCGATGACGGAGCCGAACTTCTGGATCTCCTTCGCGTGGGCGTGCCAGTGAGGGGTGATGTTCGTATCGTGTGTAATCTTTTTTATTGCAACTGCCATCTTGCACCTCTCTTGGTTTCCATCGATTAGATGTTGGGAGAAGGGGCACGGTTTCCTATTTGACCGTCACCTCGGGTGTGACGGACATTCCCGGACGCAGTGCGTAGTCGCCGTTTTCCTGCTGCAGGTTGGTGAAGTCGATCCGGACGGGGATGCGCTGGACGACCTTGACGTAGTTGCCGGTCGCGTTCTCGGGTGGGAAGAGCGAGAGTTTGGAGCCGGTGGCTCCGCCGATCTGAGTGACCTTGCCGTGGAATTTACGGCCGCCGAGAGCGTCGACCTTCAACGTAACCGGCTGTCCAGGGCGCATCTCTGAGAGCTGGGTCTCCTTGAAGTTCGCCGTGACCCAGAGGTTGGTCAGCGGAATGATGGTCAGGAGGTCCTGGCCTATGCTGAGGTTCGCGCCGACCTGCACGTTCTTTTTGTTGACGATGCCGCCGATGGGGGCGGTGATGTGGGTGTAGCTGAGGTTGAGCAGCGCCTGATCCACCTTGGCCTGGGCCTCCTTGACGTCAGCCATCGCGGAGTTGGCCTTAGCCTGCTGCGCCCTTACCTGGTCGGGGCCGTTCTTGACGGACTGCGCGGCCTGATAACGCGACTGCGAGAGCTTCTGGAGGGCCTGGGTGACCTGCGCCTGACTGGCGATCTGGTTCGCTTCGGCCTCGAGAACGGCGGCCTGGTTCGATGCATCTGTGGCGACGGCGGCGTCGAACTGCTGCTTGGAGATGACGTCCTTCTGGACGAGAGGGGTGTAGCGCTCGACGTCGAGGCGGGACTTGACTGCGTTGGCCTTGGCGGCTGCAACGCGGGCTTCGGCGGCCTGCTCCTGTTTGCGGGCCTGTTCGACTGAGGCCGTGGAGCCCTGGACGTCGGAGCTGGTGGTGTCGACGCTGGTGTTTACGTTGACGCTGGTGATGGGCACGTTGACCGTCTGCTGGATCGCGGCGGCCTGCGAGCTGGCGAGGTTTGCCTGGGCCTGCTCGACGGCCACCTGGTAGTCCTTGGGATCGATCTCGGCAATGAGCTGGCCTACTTCGACCTTCTGGTTGTCTTCGACGTAGACCTTGATGACCTGGCCGGTTATGCGCGAGCTGACCTGGTAGAGATCGCCGTCCACCTGGGCGTCGTCGGTGTCTTCGCTGAAGGTCGAGCGCCAGTAGAAGATGCCCGCACCGATGACAAGCAGGATGATGACCGCGATTACGATGAGCTTGCGGCCGGACTTCTGCTCAGGGACTTCGTCTTCGTGCTGATTGAGTTGCGCGGCGCCGCTGCTCTGTGCGGTCTGGGTATCACGCTGTTCCGTTTGCTCTGGCAAGTTACTTTCCTCCGAGATAATCTTTGTAGTTTGTCTGCGCGACGCCCAAGGCACGGGCCAAAGAAAGCTTGGCTACATTGTGCTGGTAGAGCGCGCTGATGTATTGGTCGTTGGCCTGCTCGGTCTGCGACTGCGCCTGCGAGACGGGAAGATTGTCAGATACGCCGGCGTGGAAGCGCTGCTGCGCCTCGCTGAGGGCCTCGTTGGCAAGCTCTACGTTTGAGTGCGTCGAGTCGACTAGCTTCGCCGCGGACTGGATGTCGAGCAGGCTGTCGCGTATGTCCTGATTGACCTGCTGGATCTGGTCGGCGAGCTTGTCGCGGGACTGTTCGTACTGGGCGTCGGCGACCTGCTCCTGGCCTTTGGTCTTGGCGATCTGAAGGACAGGGACGCTGATCTGTCCAGTCGCCGAGAACGTGCCGTGGGAGTGGCCGGGGGTGGTGCCGATGTCGCCGTAGTCGCCGGCAGCACTGACGACAGGATACTGGTAAGCCTTGGCGGAGGTCTTCTCTGCACTGGCAGCCTGGACCTGTTGGGCGTAGGCGGCGAGGTCTTTGCGTGATTTGAGCGCCTGCACGAAGGCCGCCTGAGGATCGACGTTGTCCAGCGCCTTGAAGGGCACGAGGTCGGTCAGGCGAAAGTTCTGGTCCAGCGGGAGACCGATGGTGCGGGCGAGGGCGAGCTTGTCCTTCTCGAGGTCGTTCTTCGTCGAGATCAGGCTTTGCTGTTCGTTCTGATAGTCCACCTGGGCGCGAAGCACGTCGAGCTTGGGGCTGGTGCCGGCATCGTGCGCGGCGACGGCCTGATCGAGCGAGACTTTGGAGGTGGCCAGTTCGGCGTTTACGGCTTCGATGCGTGCCTCGTCCGCGATGCAGAGCAGGTAGGCGTTGCCTACGGTGAGGACGACCAGGTCACGTGCGTCCTCTGCGGTGAGACGGGCGCCCTCGAAGTTATGCTTGGCGGCGATGTAGTTCTTCAAGGCGGAGACGTTGAAGAGGTTCTGAGTGAGGTAGGCGCGGAAGTCCACGACCTGGAAGGGGCCAATGATGGGGTTGAACCCGGGAAACGAGAGACCGAAGGCCGCGAGGTTGATCTGCTGCACCTCGATGCTGGCAGTGGCGTTTACGGTGGGAAGAAGCGCCTGGAGTTCCTCGAGACGCTGGCCGTTGGAGTTTTTCTGGGCCGAGGTTTGGAGAATGAGACCGAGGTTCTGACGCAGGCCGCGCTGGATCGCGTCGTCGAGCGAGAGATCGAGGACACCATCGGTCGCTTTGCCCGTGACGATGCTGCCATGGTACGAGTCCTGCGTCACCTGCGCGCCGTTCTGTCCGGACGCGTTGTAGAGGCTCTGCTGGGCGTTCGCGACTGTGGAGCTATCGGTGGCGGTGCTGGTGCCGCTGGGTTGTTTCTGCTGAGCTGGTTCGGTAGCCTGGGCGCGCGCCGATGCCTGACCAGCGGCGAAGAGCAGGCAGAGCCCCAAAAAAGAAAGCATCTTCAGGTGCTGAGGCCCACTGCTGTGCGGCGCTGCATCCAAGGCGCAAGGCGCTGTTTTGCTTTTACTCATACGATTGATCTTAACCTGCGTCCGGGCGAGAGTCTTCCATTAGTCTATGCGAGGTACCGGAGAACGGAGCGGCATCCGCTTTGTCACGATATTGCCTCACTATTGATGCGTTCTTAAGATATTGATGCGTTCCGTTGCGGAAAATCTTCAAAAAGATGTTTGGGTACACTCTGAAGTGTATTCATTTGAGGGCTATGCACAATGTTTCTAGGGGTCGATGTAGGAACCGGAGGGACCAGGGCGGTGCTGATCGACCGCGCGGGCAGGGTGCTTGCGGCGTTTGCCAGTGAGCACGCGCCGATTCGTTCAGAGCATATTGGGTGGGCGGAGCAGGAGCCGGAGGACTGGTGGCGAGCGGCGCGTGAGGCCATTGCAGGCGCCATGGCTGCGAGCGAGTTGACCGGCGCTGAGATAGAGGCCGTCGGACTGACAGGGCAGATGCATGGGTGTGTCATGCTCGACGCCGATGGCAAGGTGTTACGGCCGGCATTGATCTGGTGCGACCAACGGACGCAACCGCAGTGCGACTGGCTGACGGAAAAGATCGGATTTGAGCGGCTGATTGAGCTGACCTGCAATCCGGCGTTGCCCAATTTCACGCTGACGAAGCTTTTGTGGGTGCGTGAGCATCAGCCGGAAATCTTCACAAAGATCGCGCATGTGCTTTGCCCGAAGGACTATGTTCGCTATCGGTTGACGGGCGAGTTTGCGATGGACATGCAGGAGGCTAGCGGAACGCTGCTGCTCGACGTGGCGAACCGGCGTTGGTCTGAGGAGGTGGCCGAAGTGGCTGGGATTCCGATGGGGTGGCTGCCGAGGCTTTTTGAAGGGCCGGAGATTTGTGCGCGCATCAGTGCGGCGGGTGCGGGGGCCACCGGGCTGGCGGCGGGAACTCCGGTCGCGGCTGGCGCGGGTGATCAGGGGGCTGGGGCTGTGGGGATGGGGATACTGACGCCGGGGTCTGTGTCGGCGACGATTGGGACGAGTGGGGTCGTGTTTGCCGCGACCGACTCGCCCATCAAAGACCGGCTGGGACGACTGCATACTTTCTGCCATGCGGCGCCGGGGCGATGGCATGTGATGGGCGTGACGAACGGTGCGGGGCTCAGTCTGCGGTATTTTCGCGATACGTTTGCGCCGGGAAGCAGCTATGAGGAGCTGACTGCTCGAGCGGCCGAGGCGCCTGCGGGATCGGATGGTCTGATGTGGGCCCCTTATCTTTTTGGCGAGAGGACGCCGCATCTGGATCCCGATGCGCGGGCGGCGTTTGTGGGGATCACGGCCTCGCATATGCTGGGGCATTTTGTTCGAGCAATACTTGAAGGAGTGGCTTTTAGTCTGCGGGACACATTGACTTTGTTTCGCGAGCTTGGAGTGCCGGTGAAGGCCATCCGACTGGGTGGTGGAGGGGCGCGGGGGCCACTGTGGCGGCAGATCCAGGCGGACGTCTATGGACATCCGGTGGAGCTGCTGGAGGCGGAGGAGGGTGGGGCGTTTGGTGCGGCGCTGCTGGCCGGGACAGGAATTGGCGCGTGGCCCAGTGTGGAGGCGGCTTGTGCGGCG
>DATHQG010000075.1:0-9299 GCA_035483075.1 Edaphobacter sp.
TAGGGTGCAAGGGAATAGAAAGCAAGAGTGGGGGCCGCTTGTCTTTGCTCGCTACTCCCTACACCCTATTCCCTACTCCTGTCTCTATAATCCCCCCATGCAATCCATGAAGCTCGCCAAGCTAGCCGAGTACCTCGACGCCACCCTCCACGGCGACCCCTCCGCCGAGATCACCCGCGTAGCCGGCATCGAAACCGCCGAACCCGGCGACCTCACCTTCGTCTCAAACCCCAAGTACGCCGCCCTCGCCCGCACCACCAGAGCCACTGCCATCCTGGTCGAACCCAGCTTCCCCGCGGTCCCGGCCGCCACCCTCCGCGTCGAAAATCCCTACCTCGCCTTCGCCTTCGCTATCGAACTCTTCTACCAGGCCCCCACCTACCCGCCTGGCATCCACCCCACCGCAGCTATCGCCCCAACCGCCCACATCGGAGCCAACGCCCACATCGGAGCCTATACCGTCATAGGAGACAACGTCGCCATCGGCGACAACGCCACCATCCTCCCCCACGTCGTCTTCTACCCCCACTCCCGCGCCGGCAATAACCTCTTCGCCCACGCCCACGCCGTCGTCCGCGAACACTGTCGCCTCGGCAACAACGTCATCCTGCAAAACGGCGCTATCGTCGGGGCCGATGGCTTCGGCTTCGCCCGCCAGTCTGACGGCACCTGGTACAAGATCCTGCAATCCGGTCGAACAATCATCGAAGACAACGTCGAGGTCCAGGCCAACGCCTGCATCGACCGCGCCTCCATCGGCGAGACCCGCGTCCACCTCGGCTCCAAGATCGACAATCTCGTTCAGGTCGGCCACGGCTCGACCGTAGGCCCTAACACCCTGCTCTGCGCCCAGGTCGGCCTCGCCGGATCCACCACCGTCGGCAAAAACGTCATTTTGGCCGGCCAGGTCGGCGTAGCCGGCCACTGCACCGTAGGCGATGGAGCCATGGCCACGGCCCAAAGCGGCATCCCCAGCGACGTCGCACCCGGAAAGGTCGTCAGCGGCTACCCCGCCATCGACAACCGCCAGTGGCTCCGTTCGGTCGCCATCTTTAACCGCCTTCCTGAGTTGATACGGGACATTAAATCTAAACTAAAATAACCAACTAAATGGTGACTATAGTCGTATATAAAGGAGCATCATAAACGGGGTAGACCGATGATTGAGCCTCCCGACAGCATCCCGAGCGTCCTTCACCAGATGCCGAGCACGCGCAACCAGCCCGTACGTGTTCTGCTGCTGGACGACGAGCCGAATAACCTCCATCTCCGCACCGCAATCCTCCGCCAGCACGGATACGAGTGCGTCCCGGCCGCCACCATTGAAGAAGCCACCGAGCTCTTCAACAACATCGACATAGCCGTCCTCGACTACCATCTCGGAGCCGGCCAGTTCGGCACCGAGGTCGCAGCTCTCCTTCGCCGCCGCCGCCCCCACGTCCCCATCATCATCCTCTCAGCCACCCTCGACCGCTACTTCGGCGGCGTCGAAGACATGCACCTGCTCAAGGGCCACAGCTCCGTCGACGACCTCCTCGATGCCCTCAGCTCTCTCGGCGCCAAACGCCGCGGCGCTCCCGTCGTCGTCGACGCCCGCGACTTCTTCTACTCCCGTCTCTCCCTCACCATCGGCTCCGACGTACTGGTCCAGATCTTCGACGAGAAGGGCATCTGGCAGTATTGCAACGACGCCGCCGCGGAATATCTTGGTCAACCCCGCGATTGGTTCACCGGGCGCTGCGTCTTTCAGGAGCTCCACCCTCTCATGCGTGACTGGCGCGAGGTCCTCCAAACCGTCTGCCACAGCCGCGAGACCTACATCGACCGCACCCGCCGGGGCCTCCTCAACCAACCCAAACCCGAAGAGCAGGGCCTCACCTGGAGCGTCCTCGCCTTCCCCATCACCCTCCATGACAACCGCAGCGGCGCAGTCCTCACCGCCCGCGTCCTCGGCAAAACGCCCACTCGCACCTCCGACTATCTCCCCTTCCTCTGACGCATCTCCTTTCCGACGACAGGGTCGCAACAACACTGCGTCGTCATTCTGAGCGTAGTGAAGAATCCCCGCATTTCGTCTTTGCTTCTGGGAGGGAGCGCAGGCCTCTAGCCCCAGCGAAAACCGCCGCTCGAATCTGGGGCCGTAGCCCCGGACCTCCCATCCCCACCCAAACCGCCTGATACTCTTGACTCTCATGCGCCGCGTCCCTTTTCTCGCAGTCCTCACCCTCATCGGTTCCACCGGCTGCCACTCCCCATACGTCACCACCACGATCAGCAACCGCACCACCCGGCCCATCGAACTCCTCGAAGTCGACTACCCCAGCGCCAGCTTCGGCACTCAGGCCCTCGCCCCCGGCGCCGACTTCCACTACCGCTTCAAGGTCCTCGGCTCCGGCGCCATGAAGCTCCTCTACACCGACAACGCCCACCAGGACCACAGGTCCGATGGACCATTCCTCAAGGAAGGCGCCGATGGCCCCCTCACCATCATCATCGCCGACACCGGCGTCACCTGGCAGCCTTCACCCACCGTCGCCGCCACCAGGTAGCCCTAGTCGTCCGGGTCCGTCGCTCTCCCTTGCTTCGCAAAACTCGCCGTACCCGGCGAACCGCTCTGCCCTCTTCGCAGACTGCTCTTTGCCAACATCGCAAACACACCGCAGACCGCCAAAAGCGGAATGACCATCGCAAGAAAAATAATGATCATAGGGTCCTCCCAAACTCGACCTTTCTTCTGAATCGGTTTCTCCGCTGCGCAACATCGTAGTCCGTTCTTCGATTCTGTAAAACACGCCCCTCCTCTTCCAAATGCCGTCCAACTCATCTGCGGTAAGCTGAAACCATGCCGCGCGGATATTTCATCACCTTCGAAGGCCTCGACGGCTCCGGAAAAACTACTCAACTCCGCCGCCTCGCCGCCACACTTGAGGCCGAAGGCCACAAAGTAGTCACCCTCCGCCAACCCGGCGGCACCGCCCTGGGCGACCGCATCCGCAGCGTCCTGCTCGACTCAAAATCCGAGACCGCGCTTGGCCCCATCGCCCCCGCCGCCGAGATGGCCCTGATGTTCGCCGACCGTGCCCAGTCCATCGCCGAAGTCATTCTCCCCGCCCTCGCCGCGGGCTCCATCGTCCTCTGCGACCGCTACACCGACTCCTCCGAGGCCTACCAGGGCGGAGGTCGCCAGCTCGGCAGCCAGCGCGTCCTCGCCATGCACGCCGCGGCCTGCGACAACCTCCAGCCCGACCTGACCATCCTCCTCCTGCCGTCCCTCGAATCGTCCCTAAAGCGCGCCCGCCGCCGCAACCAGCGCCACGCAGAAAAGCAAGGCGCCGACGAGAACCGTTTCGAGCGCGAGTCCAACGACTTCTACCGCCGAATCTACGAAAAGTACGAAGAGATCGCCGCCCGCGAACCCCAACGAGTCGTCGTCATCCGCGATGACGCCCGCATCGAAGACATCGAAGTCTGCATCAGAAAAATCGTCGCCGCGCGTCTGACAACACCCAGACCATAACCTCCCAGCGACCCATGCTCTGCCTCTTATCCGCCTTTATCATTTTGATCATCGTTACGCCTTTGCCAAACAACAAACGAGCCGCAACATGACCACTCCAACCCCAACCCTCGAAGCCCCTCCCGAATCCACTCCGGAATCCACAAAATGGCGCATGCCCCCGGGCCTCAAGCACTCCCTCCCCTTCTACTCCTTCAAACCCTGGGTCAAACTCGGCCACCCCATCCGCCTCTTCGAACACCTCCTCAAGACCTACGGCAACATTGCCCACTATCGCTTCCTCGGCACCCCAATCGTCTTCATCAACGACCCTGACTACATCCGCGAAATTCTCATCAACCAGTCCTCCAGCTTTGTCAAAGAACGCACCGTCCGCCGCATGAAGGTCCTTCTCGGCGAAGGCCTCATCACCTCCGACGATCCCATCCACAAACGTCAGCGCCGCATCGTCGCCCCTGCCTTCCACCGCCAGCGCATCGCCGCCTACGGAGACCAGATCGTAGCCTGCGCAGACTCCCAACAAAGGTCCTGGCGGCCCAATCAGCAGATCGACATCGCCACCGCCAGCATGCAGCTCTCGCTCGAAATCGTCGCCCGCACTCTCTTCAACACCGAGGTCACCGCCGACATCCGCAGCATCAACGACGAGGTCAACACCATCATGGGCCTCTACAACTTCATCGTCGCCTTCCCCCGGCTCGAAGATTTCATCTATCTCCCCATCCCCAAACTCATCAAGTTCCGCAAATCAAGGTCCCGCCTCGACGCCATCGTCAACCGCCTCATCCGCGAGCATCGCGAAGCGGCTGCGAACGGCGAACCCGATAAAGGCGACCTCCTCTCCATGCTCCTCACCTCACGCGACGAGCAAGCCGACGCCTCCGGACAGCACACTGGCATGTCCGACGAGCAGGTTCGCGACGAGGTCCTTACCATCTTCCTCGCCGGCTACGAAACCGTAGCCAACGGCCTCACCTGGACCTGGTACCTCCTAAGCCAAGCCCCCGAAGTAGAAGCCAAACTCCACGCCGAACTAGACGCCGTCCTCGGCCCTGCTTCCGACTCGTCATTTCGACCGGACCCTGAGCGAGCGCAGCGAGTCGAAGGGGAAGTGGAGAAACCCGCTTCTCTACAACATTGTCCCTACCGTCTCCCCACACTCGCCGATTACCCTGCCCTCCGCTACACCGAGCAAGTCTTTGCCGAATCCATGCGTCTCTACCCACCCGCCTGGGCGATGGGGCGCATGTCCACCGGGCCCGTACAGCTCGGCCCCTACCGCATCCCTCCCGGCGCGCACTTCTTCTTTAGCCAATACATCATGGGCCGCGACCCCCAATACTTCCCCGACCCACTCCGTTTCGACCCCGATCGCTTCACCCCAGAAGCCAGGGCCGCCCGCCCCAGGTTCACCTACTTCCCCTTCGGCGGCGGCAACCGCCAATGCATCGGCGAAAGCTTCGCCTGGATGGAGGGTGTCTTCTCGATCGCCACCATCGCCCAACGCTGGCGCATGTCGTACCTCGGCGCGACCCCACCTGTGCCGCAAGCCAAGATCACCCTCCGTCCCCGCGACCCCCTGATGATGCAGCTCGTCCCGCGCTGATCAGTCCCTCAACAGACCCTCAACGCGCTTTTTTATCGACATCCCCCACACCTTCCAGTAACCTCGCTACTTCAGCAAACCACAGGAAACGGCCTCGCAATCCTCCAGGCCCCTGCGACCACTTAGCGCTCTGATCGCATTCAAGAGGAGAGTTACATGAAAGGTCTCAATAAGCCCGCATCACACAGACGCGAGGTGTCTCGATGAGCGCTGGCGCTCCCTTCCCACCCAATCCCGGCTATCAAAACGTCCCTGGCGTGCCCCCTCCGCCTCCGCCAAACTCCAGCAACACCGTCTTGAAGATCGTTCTCATCGTCGTCGGTATTATCGTCGTATTCGGAGTCCTCGTCGCCGGCGTCATCGGCTACAGCGTCTACAAAGTCTCCAGGGCGATGCACAAAGACAGCAACGGCAACGTCAGCATCTCCACGCCGACCGGCACCATCACCACCGGAACTTCAGCCAACATCAGCGCCGCGGACCTCGGTACCGATCCCTATCCCGGCGCCTCCAGCCGCAGTCAGGGTTCGATGAACATGCACACCCCAACCGGCTCCATGGTCACCGCCATCTACACCAGCACCGACTCGCCCGACAAGATCGTTGACTTCTACAAATCAAAGCTCGGCGACCAGGCCTCCACCGTCCAGACCAGCAACGGCACTGTGATCTCCGCCGGCGACAAGAACAGAGACAGCGTCATGGTCACGATCACCCCCGAGGGCAAGACCTCGAAGATCGTCATCATCCACGTCACCAACACCAAAGGCGAGTAAGTCCGTTCTGCGGGGTCGGCCTCACCGGCCCCGCCTGCGCCACATTTAGGGAACGCGGAAGACCAGCCCGCTGCTGATGCTGAACAGCCTGGAGCTGGGGAACGTAACCGTTCCCCCAAAGTCTCCGCTGTTGATCGTCGTGACCGTGCCGTAACCGAATTCAAATGCGCGGAAGTCCACATGCTTCGCCAGCTGGTAATCCAGCCCCCCGTAAATCCCGACCTCAAATCGGTTCAGCCGGATCGGACTCGTCGGCGGCTTCGAGCTACCCACCCCCACCGACAGTTGCAGATAAGGCTTGAAGACCTCCGCAATCGGTTTGGGCATGATTCGCCCGCCCACCAGAAAGCTATTAAGCCGCGCGTTGTTGCCAGTCACAATCGAGTCCCGGATATCGATGCCCGCGTCGAACTTCGGATGATGAACAAAATTCACATAACCCCCGATATTCGCGCCGTAGAACCACCGCGCAGTCATTCCGTCCCCAAGAAAAGCAAACGTACCAGTGTCTGCCTGCGAGTTGGTGATGTGGATACCAACCGGATTCACATACAGCCCAACGTCCTCTGGGCCGACCTTGAGCTCGGTGGCCGTCGATGGGTTCACCTGGGAAGGGTTATCTTGAGCATGAGCGGCAACGGTAAAAAGGGCCAACGCGAGACAGGAAACGAGGCACTGCAACTTCATAGTTAAAGGTCCTTTAGCTTTCAAAAAAAACTCCGGTGCCGCCCGACAGCAGGCTTCCCTGCAACTTTATTTGGCTACACTTGATAACAGTCTATCGGAACCAGCGCAGGAACTACGGCCCCCACCTCCACACCACGGTCTGCATCCCATCCATGAGCATGCAAAACGAAAGCAAAACCCGAAGCCCTCTGCTCCTTCTGCTCGTTCTGGCGGCCCTGTTAATCAATTCACCGCTGGCCGTCTCGCAGGCCGACGCCTCCCCCGAACAGGAACTCCTGCAACTAGCCAACCAGGCCCGCGCCGCTCAGGACCTCCCTCCCTTGAAATGGGACAGCGCCCTCGCACGCGCTGCCAAAGTCCACCTAGAGTGGGTCCTCCGCAACCCCGGCCAGCTCCTTCATCAATACCCCGGCGAACCCGACCTCACCACCCGCGGAGCCAACGCAGGCGCCCACTTCGGCACCATCGCAGAAAACATTGGCGCCCACGGAGAGAACCCCCCAGCACTCCAGCAGATCTGGATGACCACTCCCACCCACCGCGCCAACCTTCTCGATCCCAAGCTTGACCTCGTCGGCATCGCCGTCGTCGAACAGCAGGGCTTCTTATACGCGGTCGAGGACTTCGCCCACAACGCCCCCGTCCTCACAACAGAAGCCGTCGAGCGCCAAATAGAGAAGCTTCTTCTGGAAAAGGGATTTCCCCCCGCCGAATCAAACGAAGACGCCCGCAAGACCTGCGCCATGCCCGAGGGACAGTACGGAGTTCCCAGGCTGGTCATCAGGTGGGACGGCTCCGACATCAGCAAACTCCCGGACGCGGTCGTCCAACAGCTCGACAGAAGGAGATACTCGTCGGCCGCAGTCGCCGCCTGTCCCAGCAAACAATCCAACCAGCAGTTCACCACCTACCACATAGTCGTCCTCTTCTACTGACCCAATCGCGCCGAAGCAAATGCATAGATCCACTTTTTTCGCCGAGACAGAACTGCCTCTGGCTCGCGGGTTCAGTTCGAGGTACGGTTGCGACGGAATACATTTCCCTTGCGGCCATCCAGGAATGACAGTATAAAAGGACCTCCGTAATCATCTCTTCCATTCATCTTTTACTGGCAGGGCTTCGCAAAGAAGTTGACTTCAAAGAAAGAGAGGAAATACACCATGGTTCTCGGAATGAGTTTGGCGACCTACACGATTGTGCACGTCATCATCAGTCTGATCGGCATCGCAACTGGGTTCATCGTCCTCTTCGGTCTACTCAAAGGCAAACTCTTCGGCTCCTGGAACACGACCTTTCTCGCCACCACCGTCCTGACCAGCGTCACCGGCTTCTTCTTCCCCTTCACCAAGGTCACGCCGGGCATCGTCCTCGGCGTTCTTTCACTGATAGTCCTCGCGATCGCCATCTTCGCGCTCTACGTCTTCCATCTCAACGGACCATGGCGCCGCACCTACGTCATCACCGCCCTCATCGCGCTTTACTTCAACGTCTTCGTCCTTGTCGCACAAACCTTTGAGAAGGTGCCCGCAATCCACGCACTGGCCCCCACCCAGACCGAAGCGCCCTTCAAAATCGCCCAACTCCTCCTGCTGGTGTTCTTCATCGTGGTCATCACCGCAGCGGCGAAAAAGTTTCGCAACGCTTTGCCAACCTAACAATGTGCCAACTTAACAATTAGTCATCATTCCGAGCGCCGCAAGCGCAGCTGGCGACACTCTACGAACCGTCATCCTGAGCGAAGCGAAGGACCCCCGCATTTGTTGTTGCAGTTGTAGTTGCAGTTGCTCCTGCTGGGTGCCCACACCGTCGCGAATCCAGCGAAGGGCAACAGTCGCCGTCAACTGAAGTTCAACTCAGACGGGTTGCTGAATCGTAGTGCTGCGCGATAATTTTTCTTTCGTTTTCTGCCCAAAAATCGCATGTCAAGCCCCCAAGGCCTTCGCAATCGCACAAAACCCAACAACCATGCCCCTTCCGAACACTTTCTCGTTTGGCAAATTCCTACTCCCAACCGCGTATCATTGAAGTAGGGGACAAAATCGTTGTCGACATAGGCAAACCGGAAGTCCAGACTCAACCCACATGGAAAGAAGACTTTAGACAATAAAGCACCCAGGGGGACGACCCCGCAGGGAGCAGAAAGGAGAGACCAGCACCGATGCCCGACTTACCCGCCAGCTTCAACGACTTCCTCGGCAACACCGCCGCCATCGACCATCTCCGCACCGCCATCGCCGCCGGCCGCCTTCCCCACTCCCTCGTCCTCGCCGGCCCCAGCGGGGCAGGAAAGTACACCCTCGCCCTCATGCTCACCATGGCGATTGAGTGCGAACGCCAGCCCCGCGAGCTCCGCTCCTTCAGCGAGGCCCTCGGTTCGAACGCCCAGTCCCTCGCCTCCTTCTGCGGCGTCTGCCACAACTGCACCCGCATCGCCTCCGCCGCCAACCTTGACGAAGAAGTCGACAAGGCCGTGGCCGCCCGCGAAGAGCTCCGCGAAGTCGACAAGAAGGACACCCGTGTCCTCATCCAGCCCCACCCCGACGTCCTCATCGTCCCGCCCGACCCCCCGCAACTTCTCATCAAACTCGGCCAGGTCCGCACTCTCATCCAAAGCTCCCACTACCTGCCGTCGGAAGCCCCAAAGAAGATCTTCATCCTCACCGCAGCCAGCTTCATGAAGGAAGCCGCCAACTCACTCCTCAAAGTCCTCGAG
>DATHQG010000076.1:0-45977 GCA_035483075.1 Edaphobacter sp.
GGCGGGGACCGTTCGGTAAACGACAATCGCGCCGACAATCGCCAGGGTAGTGAGGGCGAAGACAAGAGTGAGGAGCTTGCGAAGGGGATTCATCATACAAACTACGCGCTCTGGGTAAGGCTGGTGGCAAGCTCCACGTACAGGTCAACCGCTTCCAGAAGCTCTTTTTTGGGGATCCTCTCGTTCGGCGTATGTGCGACGTGGATGGAGCCGGGGCCAAGCAGGAATGGTTCTCCCCACGCCGTCAGCGCAGGAATGTCTGTCGCGAACTTGGCGATCATTGTGGGCCGATTCCCGACCTTGCGCATGCGGACGAATGGCAGATCGAGACTGAATGCAACGTCGGCGCGGTCCCCTACTATCGCGACGATTGATTTTTTCGTCTCGTCAGACGGGCCAACCAGACGAATCAGGATGTGCGCTTCGGCTTTGTCGGCGATGACGTTTGGCGCATACCCGCCTGAGATAAGACCAATGTTCAAGGTCGATGGGCCGATCTCCGGCTCGGACGGCAATGGCATAGCCAGCACGTCGTGCAGCGCTGCAACAAGCTTGTCGATGGCGGATTCGCCTAACTCCGGATAGGCAGAGTGGGCCATGCGGCCTTTTGCGCGGAGTTCGACGCGCAATGCACCCTTGGATGCGAGTGCGATGCGGTTGTCGGTTGGCTCGCCGTTGATGAGGAACTTTGATCCCTTGGGCGACATGTTGGCTATCATCGCCCCGGCCGAGTCACGCTCCTCGCCTACAACGAAGAGCAGGCCAACCTTGACGCCGGATTCGCGGAGACGATCTGCCGCTGCCACCTGCGCGGCGATGATGCCCTTCGCGTCGCAGGAGCCGCGACCGTACACGAACTCATCGTCCTCGCTCGCTCCAAAGAATGGAGGCACCGTGTCCATGTGGGTCGAAAGAACGACTTCAGGGGTGACGCCGGGGAGCGCAGCATAGACGTTGAATCGCTCGCCGGTGCCTGCGCCGGGGGTAATGGCGTGGTCTGGCTGTGGAACAGGCATCCGCTCGACGGCGTAACGCTGGGCCGTTAGATATTCGTGCAGAAAAACTCCGGCGAGACCCTCGCAGTAGGTGGTGGATTCAATATTTACGAGTTGTTTGGTCAATTGGATGGGGTCGATCGCCATATGTCTCAGCATACGATACGGCGTATGAACTGCGAATGTGTGACACACCCGATAAACTGGAATCGATGACGCAAACGAGTACTTCCCAGATCAAATCGATCGACGATCTACGCGGTCCGGCAGGTCGTCTGGAGGCGCTTCTGAATACCGGCCGCGACGACGCTCCCTACGCCGCGCTGGTCTGCCACCCACATCCGCATGGGGGCGGAACGATGCACAACAAGGTCGTCTACCACGCGATGAAGGCGTTCTCCTCCTTCGGTATTCCTGTGCTTCGCTTCAACTTTCGCAGCGTTGGCCTGAGCGAAGGCGCGCACGATGAGGGCTTCGGCGAACAGGACGACGTCAAGGCCGCACTGAATTGGATGGAACACAATCTCAATCGGCCGGTTCTCTTCGCGGGTTTTTCTTTCGGCTCGAACGTTGGCCTGCGGGCCTGCTGCGGAGACCCAAGAGTGAAGGGACTGGTTGGTCTCGGATTGCCGGTGCGCGCCGAGGGCAGAGACTATACGTATGGATTTCTGCCGAAGTGCACCGGGCCGAAGCTCTTCATCAGCGGCGATCACGATCAATATGGGCCTCGTGATGCCCTGGAAGGCGTCTTTGAGCGCGCTCCAGAGCCGAAGCGGCTGGTCTGGATCGCGGGCGCTGACCACTTTTTTCAAGGGACAACGGATTCGCCGGGCCCGAAGCTGGATCTGATGCAGCAGGCCATTCGTTCCTGGCTGCAGGATGAGATTGGCCTGAGTTAGATCATGCCGCGCCACGCACTTCAGGTGGTGTGCGGCGTTCGACCGGTTGGCTGCGGAAGGCGGGAGCCTCCATGTGATGGCCTGCAGACGGCGAAGGATTGATGAGCCAGTCACGCATCGCCTGATTGCAGATGTCGGGCATCTCTTCGAAGGCGATATGCCCGACTCCGGGCAGGACGATCAGGCTCGACTGCGGAAGCGTTCGCTGCAGCTCTCGTGCTGAGTTAAGGCCGACGGCGCGATCACGGTCGCCCCAGATCAGTAAGGTTGGCTTCGTTGCGAGTCCTGTGAGGGCCGAGCGAAGCAAGCCCATGTCGACGAACCAGCGTTGGACGATCTGCAGGACGTGGTCCACTGTGCCGGGAATGTGCAGGCCCTCGGTGTACCCATCGAGCGCGTCCACGGAGACCCGCGACGGGTCGCCATACATGCGGCTAAGCGCGGTAGCTTTGAGCATCCTCGGCAAGAAGGGGATCCGACGGGCCAACCAGACTCCGAGTCGCGTCTGGTAGAAGCGGATCAGCTGGTTCCCCAGGTCGCAGAAGGGGTTCGCCGGAGCAAACAGGATGAGTCGCCGCACCCGATCCGGATGCCGCGCGGCAAACATCATCGCGACAGCGCCACCGTGTGAATGTCCGGTTATGTCGGCTTCGTCGAGGCCTAGAGCGTCCATATAGGCAGCGAGCCGGTCGGCAGTCGCCTCGAGCCCGGCATCCAGCCCGGGGACCCGCTCCGACTCGCCCATATTGAAGAGATCGATGGCGTAAACGTTTGAATCGCGGGAGAGAAAGCTGATGTTCTGTCGCCAGTTTTTCGCGGACCCAACCAGACCGTGGAGTAACAGAAGAGGCCGCCCCGTGCCCGCGCGCTGATAGTGTATCTTCGCCCCGTCCACAAGGACAAAGGCTTCTTCAATCCTCGGATGTGTTTCCATCACTGTCGTTGCCACCTGATTGAGTATTCGGAGATTTTGTCACGCCAAGCGAACATAGCTGCCACTCGTCCGTCGCTTATGTTACAGCAATGTTAATTGTTTAGATACGATGGTTTAGTAACTCGTTGCGATGGTCGTGTATGAAATTTCCATGCGAGACCAATTGAGGCGCTATTGTTCCTCGGAACATTACGTCAATATGATACGTAAGATATCACCAGGCATTTATGTGAAATACGGGATAGGTTATGATTTTCTGTAGGAATTGCCATCGCGTGACCTCTAAATGCTGCATTGACGCTGGTTATTGGTTTGGTTAGTAATGTGCTTGTATACTGGTTGGTTTTATGAAGAACGCCGCCCAAACTCGTATCCTGGCCATCGTCCTCGCGCTGGCGACGGTAGCGGCTTGCGTACTGGCAGCGATGAACTTCGAGCACGAAAATGGCCTGGATGTCCCGACTGACGGCGTCTGGTGGGTCGAGGCAAATGGTGGACTGCGAGCGGAGAGGGTGCCGGCAGCCTCCCCGGGGAACCGGGCGGGAATTCGTACCGGCGACATACTTCTCAGCGTAGGTAACCAGCCGACGACGCGGGTCGCGTCCCTGGGCCGCGAGATGTTTCGCAGCGGAATCTGGGGTCACGCGACATACTCCATCCTTAGGCCGGTTCCCCAGTCGATTGATCTGCACGGCGCGACGCGGCTCGATATTCAAGTGATTCTGGAGCCGAAGGACCGATCCATCAACCAGGGCCTGAGGTTTATCGCCCTCGTCTACCTTTGTATCGGGATTTAC
Organism: Edaphobacter sp.; assembly: GCA_035483075.1. Classification (GTDB taxonomy): domain Bacteria; phylum Acidobacteriota; class Terriglobia; order Terriglobales; family Acidobacteriaceae; genus Edaphobacter. The sequence goes on from DATHQG010000076.1 coordinate 3,626, forward strand.
GTACTGTTCCGGCGCTGGACCGCCCCGAAATCCATCCATTTCTACGTCTTCTGCCTGGCTTCTTTTGTCCTCTACAGCTTCCGCTCCACCGGCGAGCTGGGCATCACCGACTGGGGCAACATGGCGGCCCAGGCGCTGCAGCCGGCCCTCTTCCTGCACTTTGCCATCAGTTTTTCCGACAATTTCGCCTCGGACCAGCGCGATCGGCTCAGGCGACGGCTGATCTGTGCGCTGCTGTATGTGCCGGGGATATTCCTTCTCGGCCTTCAATACACGGCAATTCGCTACTGGTCCGCGACGGAGGTCCTGCTTCATCGGCTGGATCAGATCTCGCTTGGATATCTGGCGCTGTACTACGTCATCGCAGCCATCGTCTTCCGCTACCGCTATCGCCGTGCCGAGTCGGCGCTGGAGCGTCAACAACTGAAGTGGCTCACCCGCGGCACATTGCTTGCGGTAACTCCCTTCACCCTGTTCAATGTAATTCCCTACCTCGCGGACTGGTCGGTGCCTGGTTCACTGACAAAGCTCGCGGGACTCTCGCTGGTCATCCTTCCGCTGACCTTCAGCTGGGCCATCGTCCGCTACCGGTTGATGGACGTTGACCTTATCTTCAAGCGCGGCGTGACGTACACCCTTGCAACCGCCTCGCTGGTCGGGTTCTACTTCGTCATCGTCGCCGTTACAGGAGAGATCGTCCATACTCGTTGGTCCAATCTGGGGCCGTTGGGCCTGATCTCCGGCATCATCATCGCGGCCATCGTCTTTGATCCCTTGAAGCGTGCGATTCAAGCGCGTGTCGATCGCGTCTTCGACCAAAAACGCTTTGACTACCGAGAGACACTGGTCGAATTTGGCAGAGGCATCAACGCGCAGACGGACCTACGCGCTCTACTTGATTCCATCGTGGAGCGGCTGCCGCAGACTCTGCTCGTTACGCGGGTCGCTGTCTTTCTGGCTTCGGAGGGTGATGGGAGACCAGGCGGTCCCCGACACTTTGATTTGGCGGCCTCGCATGGGCTCACCAATCTGCAGACCACGGACCTGCGCTCGCTCGATGTCCGGTTCCTGGACTTCGACCGGCCCGGTGCAAACAACCACATCTTCCTCGAGAACCCTCAACACGTCCTCCGGCTCCCGGAGGCCCAGCGTCGCAGTGCGGCAAGGCTTGACCTGAACTACTACCTTCCCTGCCGCGTCGCCAACCGCGATGGAGGCGGCACGCGGACCGTTGCGGTCATTGGCCTGGGCCGCACGGATGACGGTGACTTCCTGTCGAGTGAAGACATGGAGTTGCTGGAATCCCTCGCCGGCTACATTGGCATCGCCATTCAGAACGCGCAACTCTACCGGCGGCTCGAACAGAAGATCACAGAGTTCGAGAGCCTCAAGGAGTTCCACGAGAACATCGTCGAGTCGATCAACATTGGGGTCTTCGCCGTCGACCTAGACGATCGTATTGAGAGCTGGAACACCCAGATGGAAGGCATGTACGCGAAGCCGCGCACCGAGGTCCTCCATCAGTCGATCTCCGCCGTGCTGCCACCGGAGTTTGTCGCAAGATTCAACAGCGTCCGCAACGAGCATGGCACCCATACGCTCTACAAATTCCGGCTTGTGCTGCCCAACGGGAGCGAGCGGATCGCGAATATAGCTATCGCACCGCTGGTCACACGTAACTTCGTGGCTGTGGGCCGCATCGTCCTGGTGGACGACATTACCGATCGCATCCAGTTGGAGGCCCAGCTTACCCAGTCGGAAAAACTCTCGTCCATCGGCCTGCTGGCGGCGGGCGTCGCACACGAGGTCAACACGCCATTGGCGGTCATCTCCAGCTACACCCAGATGCTGACCAAGCACATGCGCGACGATGAGCGGCTCGCTCCGGTGCTTGAGAAGATCACGCAGCAGACCTTCCGTGCCTCCGAGATCGTCAACGGCCTGCTCAACTTTTCTCGCACGAGCGGGACGGAGTTCACCAGCGTAAACCTGAACGACCTTCTGGGCGACACGGTCACGCTGCTTGAACATCAGTTCAAGACATCGCAGATTCGTGTGGAGACAAACCTCGATCCGCATCTCGCGCGTATCCACGGCAACCAGGGTAAGCTGCAACAGGTCATCCTCAACCTGATGTTGAACGCGAAGGACGCAATGTTCGGCACCACCAACGCAACGCTCAAGATAGCTACGTTCAACGGGGCCGGCCGCGTACTGGTTCGCATTCAGGACTCCGGAGGCGGCATCGAAAAGGAGCACCTCCACCGCATCTACGACCCCTTCTTTACAACGAAGACCAAGCCGCAGGACGGAGAACACAAAGGCACCGGCCTCGGGCTGGCCGTCACTTACGGAATCATGCAGGAGCACGCCGGGAAGATCCACGTCGAGAGTGAGCTCGGCGTCGGCACCGCCTTCCAGCTGGAGTTCCCGTCCTCCGGCACTCGTCCCGCGATCATTGCGGAGGTCCCCGCGGACAACGTGCAGGACATGGAGAGGAAGACGATCCATGTCTGAGATTACTGAGCTCGCTGCAGAGTCTCTTCACCTGCAACGCACGGCGCGCGTGGTCGGGAGCCCTCGCATTCTGATCATTGATGATGAGCACGCGATCCGCGAATCGCTTGACACCCTGCTCACGCTCGAAGGCTTCTCCGTCAGTTCGGCCGGCGACGGCCCGTCCGGCATGGAGCTGCTCTCGCGTAATGAATACGATCTACTCCTTCTAGACCTCGCCCTTCCCGGCCAAAGCGGTATCGACCTTCTGCCTCGTATCGTCGAGATGCAGCCCAATCTCCCGGTCATCATGATCACCGCGTACGGAACCGTAGGCAACGTGGTCGATGCCATCCGCGCCGGTGCGGAGAACTTCGTCCAGAAGCCATGGGACAACGAAAAGCTGCTCGCGGACATTCGCGCCGCAGTTGCCCGGCACCGCGCTGAGGAAGAGGTCGTCCAGCTCAAGCGCACGTTGAAGCAGCGCTACAACTTCGAGAATATCGTGGGCAAGAGCGAGCCCATGCTGCGCCTCTTTGACCTTATCGCGCAGGTCGCGCCGAGCCGTTCAACGGTCCTCATTCAGGGCGAGAGCGGTACCGGCAAGGAGCTGATCGCGAAGGCGATCCACGCGAATTCGCCACGCCGCGACCGGCCGTTTGTTCCAGTCAACACCGGCGCCGTGCCGTCTGAACTGCTGGAGTCGACGCTCTTCGGCCACGTCAAAGGTGCCTTCACCTCCGCGGTCACCGCAAAAAAAGGCCTCTTCGAAGTCGCCAATGGTGGCACGCTCTTCCTCGACGAGATCGGCACGATGGGCATGGACATGCAAGCGAAGATCCTTCGCGTTCTGCAGGACCGCCGCTTCATGCACCTTGGCGGTGTGCAGGAGATCCAGGTCGACGTGCGCATCATCGCCGCGACCAACGTCAATCTGCAGGAGGCCGTGCGCGAGGGCCGCTTCCGTGAAGACCTCTTCTACCGGCTCAACGTCATCTGCCTCGAGCTGCCGCCGTTGCGCTCACGCCGCGAAGACGTCCCTCTGCTCGCGGCCCACTTCCTCAAGTTCTACGCGGAAGAGAACGGAACGGAAGACCGTTCACTCTCGCCCGAGGCGATGCGCATTATTATGGACTACGAGTGGCCGGGCAACGTGCGCGAGCTTGAGAACGCCATGGAGCGCGGCGTCGTGCTCTCCACCTCGCGAACCATCAGCCCCGATCTGCTGCCGACGCAGTTGACCGGGAGCACCTACTCTGCAAGTCTTCTGGACCATGAGCCCAACGCCTCCCTCTTCGATCTGATGGAGGAGATTGAGCGGCGGATTATCTCTGATCGTCTCGAGCGGTGTCACTGGAACCAGACCGAGGCCGCAGAGTACTTCAAGATTCCGCTCTCCACGCTGAACCAGAAGATCAAGCGCCTCAACGTCGAAGTCAAAAAACGTGCTCGAGATTAGCCTTACGGCTGGATGACGATCTTCATCGAGTCGGCTTGAGGACGAGACGCCAGATCAATCGCCGCCGCAGCGTCTTCCAGCGAAAAGCGGTGCGAGATAAGGTTGGTCAAGTCGAACCCGTTGCGGTAGCCATCGAAGACGAGCCGATTCACATCTTCATTGAACGAGACCGACGAACTGTACGACCCCATCAGGGTCTTCTCATCCATGCAAACTGCGGCAGGATCGAACGGCGCTTCCCCATGTTGTGTCTGGGCGAACAGCACGACGCGCCCACCCGGTCGAATCGCATCCATTGCGACCTTGATCAAGGCATTGCCGCCTACCGCAAGCAGAGTGACATCGGCGCCGCGTCCTTCCGTGGCGGCCTTTGCTGCTGCGACCACGTCTCCTCGAGCGTCGAGCGGATGGTCCAAACCGAACTTCGCAGCGACTGCGTGGCGCTCGGGATATAGATCGCTGGTCAGAACCGTAGCGCCTGTCTTCCGTGCAAGCGCTGCCAAAAGGACGCCGATCGGCCCCTGACCAATCACCAGCACCGTGCCGTCGGGTTGAAGATCTAGCAATTGAATCGCCTTGTAGCAAGTGTTGACCGGCTCGATAAACGCAGCCTGCTCGAACGGAACATCATCTGGAACCTTTACGAGCCCGCGCCGCACAATCCAGTCCATCACGCGAATGTATTGGGCGAAGCCGCCACCGGAGGGAGCGAACCCAGCCGTGCATCCAACCTTCTTGTAGACCTCGCACTGCGCGAAGGTCTGCTTGCGGCAGAAGTAACATTCACCGCATGGAATATGGTGGTAAGCCATCACACGATCGCCAACGGCGAAGCCGCTGACACCTTCTCCTACACGAACAATCGTCCCCGCCATCTCGTGACCAAAGATGCGCGGCGCATCATGCGAGCCGGTGTGTATCTTCTTCAAGTCCGTCCCGCAGATCCCGCATGTGTGGATCTTGACCAACACTTCGCCCGCGCCAATCTCTGGCACAGGGACCGTCTCGACTCGAACATCGTTTACTCCGCGATACACAGCGGCACGCATGGTTGCAGGGACCGCACCAATCTTGTTAAACACGTCCGGTTTTAATGAGCTTTTCGACATTTTTTTCTTTCATGTACTGCAGAACTAAGTCTCGCATGGCTTCCGCAGCACGTGCACTGTTCTTTCCGAGATGCAGCAGGGATGGCCAATACGTCGGACGGATAGCAACGTGGGCAAGAAAGCGCACCATCCGCATATGTCCCATCTGGTCAATGAAGGGATTCAGGTCTGGCAGGTTCGCCCCAACCGCATCGGAGACCCCTTTAATACAGAGCAAAGGGATTTCCTGCATCGCGGCCAGTCTCGCTACGGTTGCGGCCTCCATATCGACCAGAACCGCTCCGGGATAAGTCGCGACAAGGCGAGTTTTTTCAGCAGCGTCTGCGACACACGAGGTCGTTACCAACCGCCATTTTCTTTTCCCCTCAGTCAAGTTGTACTGTTCGCCCGTCTGCGCATCAATAACAACTGTCGGAACCTGAACTGTTCCGGGAGACACCTCTGCGTGCAGCGAGCCAGCCCAACCGATCGAGAGAAGCATGTCCAAAGGGCCGCTGGAGGCGGCAACTGCGTACGCCCTTAGCACTGCGTCGGCGCCCATTCCAGCACAGACCGCGATCCAGGTGTCCGCGTCGCGAGAGAGTGTCCACATTTTCGTTCCAATTACGCCTGTGGAGATGCGTCTCCAATCTTTGACAAGAGGCTTCAATTCACCCGGTAGCGCTGCGATGATCGCGATCCTCATGGCGCTGGCGCATACCCATGCGCGACAAACCAATCGATCGCCGCTCGAAGCGCAGGATAGACCGGCAAGACCTGAAAACCAAGCTCACGTTCAGCCTTTGTCGAAGAGGCAAACATCATCTTCTTTCCCATTCGGACGGCCTCGACGGTAGCGCGAGGCTCCTTGCCTCTCAGCTTGCCGGTGAAGTTTTCATCGAAGAATGCAAACGCCATCGCGACAGCGTGAGGCACCCTCATCTTCGGCGAAGGCAAACCAGTGATGGCTGACATGCGATCAAGGATCTGTTTCAACGTAAGGTTTTCTCCTCCCAGGATGTATCGCTCGCCTGGCGTTCCACGGTCGAGCGCGACAATGTGCATCCTGGCCACCTCATCCACGTCGACGAGGTTCAACCCCGTATCCACATATGCAGGAAACTTCTTGTTCAGAAAATCGACGATGATCCTGCCTGTCGGCGTCGGCTTGGCGTCGCCCGCACCGATCGGGGTCGTCGGATTCAGAATAATGACATGCTGGCCGGCCTTTGCGGCTTGTATGGCTTCCTGCTCGCCCAGGAACTTCGATCGTTTGTAGTGCCCGATCATGTCCGACAGGGCGACCGGAGTGTCTTCGTTCACAATTGTTCCGTCTGCTTTAAATCCCATAGTCGCGACACTTGAGGTGTAGACGACGCGCTGAATCCCTACCTCGCGCGCCAGTTTCAGGAGCTCTCGCGTTCCATCGACGTTGGCGGCGTACATCTGCTCCGGATCGCGCACCCACAGTCTGTAGTCTGCTGCAACATGCACTAACGCGTCACACCCCGTGAGTGCGGACCGCAGCTTCTCCGACTCGCGAAGATCGCCCTTCACCATCTCTGCATTAATTCCGCTGAGCGAATCAAGGCGGCTCGTCTGCCGGGTCAATAAACGAAGACTGGCGCCCCAAGTGGCATATTGACGGGCCACATGGCCCCCGACGAAGCCGGTCGCTCCCGTAATGAAAACGCGCACGTATCGCTCTTTTCCCACCCATCCGGCCACCGCAGAGGTAGCGAAAGCCGTCTTAGTCCAGCTTCTCCGGTTCAATCTGGATGTTCCGTTCGCCGGCCGCTTTCTTCTCCCAGTACTTCTTTACCCAGGCCTCGAAGGTCTTGCCCGCTGCGGTGTCCCGGCCTGTGAAGGCGAGGGCCGCTATATCGGAGTAGGCTACGTTCACCTTGGTCGGCGCGCTGGACGGGATGATACGAACGAAAGAGTCCGTGAGGGACAGACCGGTACGGCGATCGAAGAGGTAGCCGACGATCTGTGAGCCGTCTTTCTTGGTAATGGTAACGTCGCCGCGATAGTCAAAGGCCTTCTCCAGCGCCTCGCGGACCTCGGCGTCACTGGCCAGCGTTGGGATCCAGCCCTCAAGATTTTCTTTCTCGCGGCCTTCAATGTGTTCCAGCTCGTCGGCGCTGTGCTGCTTCAGCTGTTCGATCTTCAAATGCTCCTGCTGCTCTGTCGCCATTCTTAATCTCCCGAAACCGACTGTAGCTCGTTGCCAACGGTATTCGCTGGGGCTTGAATCTGGACCAGCGGACCGTCATGCTCTGGCCGCCATTCGTTCAGCAGCTGACGTGCCCCCTCGTCTGGGTAGGTCGATGGGAACATGTATTTCCTGGCGGTCACGAGAAAGCCCTTCAACGAGCCGAAGTTGTAATCGACCGCGCTGGCTTCATGACCGGAGTGGACCATGCAGTTCGCACACTGCGGATTGCCGCTCTTGGCGCCGTAATTCTCCCATTGGGTCGTCGTCATCAGCTCTTCGAAGGTGTCGGTATAGCCGTCCTGCAGGAGATAGCAGGGCTTTTGCCAGCCGAAGATCGAGAACGTCGGCATTCCCCACGGGGTGCACTCGAAGTTCTGCTTGCCCATTAGGAACTCGGAGAAGAGCGGGTGGGTATTGAACTTCCACTCTTTCTTGCGGTTGGAGAGAATAGCGCGGAACATCCTGCGCGACTTCGCCTTGCCGAGGAAGTGGTTCTGATCGGGGGCCTTGTCGTACGTGTAGCCGGGCGAAACCATCATGCTCTCGACGCCCGCTGCCATCATCTCGTCGAAGTGGGCACGCACGCTGTTGGGGTCGGCGCCGTCGAAGAGCGTTGTGTTGGTCGTAACGCGGAAGCCTGCGGCGACCGCGGCTTGAACCCCCTCCATCGCGATATCGTAGCCGCCCTCGCGGCAGACGGAGAAGTCGTGATGCTCGCGCTGACCGTCGACGTGGACCGAGAACGAGAGATACTTGCTTGGCTTGAAGAGGTGCAGCTTCTCTTTGAGCAAAAGCGCGTTGGTGCACATATAGACGTATTTCTTGCGCGCGACGAGTCCGGCCACGATCTCCGGCATCTTCGGGTGCAGCAGCGGCTCTCCGCCGGGGATCGAGACCATCGGGGCGCCGCACTCTTCTACCGCTTTAAAGCAATCCTCGGGCGAGAGCTCTGCCTTCAGGATGTGCGCCGGGTACTGGATCTTTCCGCAGCCGGCGCAGGCGAGATTACAGCGGAACAACGGCTCGAGCATCAGCACGAGCGGATACCGCTTGCGCCCGCTGAGCTTCTGCTTCAAAACATAAGTTGCAACCGTCCAGGCTTGCGAGACTGGGACTGCCATCCGGTGTCTCCTCCATCAAAAATTTGTAATGCCCCGGCCTAATCTGCCGGGCCGTTCTGCATGGCCCGCTCATACGTCGTCAGGGCCAGCAGGGGGAAATACTGCTTGTACAGGTGATACCCAAGATAAAAGACACGCGGGAAGCCCGTGCCAGTGTAATAACTTTCGCCGTTTCGTCCCGGAACCAGCTCGTCCCAGCTTCCATCTTTACGCTGGCGCTCGATCAACCAGCGAACGCCCTTGGCAACGGAGTCAGAGCGCGTGTCCCCGGCGGCGAGCAGTCCGAGGACGGCCCACGCAGTCTGCGAAGGCGTGCTTGGCCCAATGCCTCTCTGGTTGGGATCATCGTAGGTTCCACAGGTCTCGCCCCAGCCGCCGTCGGCGTTCTGCACCATGCGGATCCACTCCGCGGCCTGCTGGATCGCAGGCTCATGGTTCCACATCCCCATGGCTTCAAGGCCACGCAGCACGAGGAAGGTGCCGTAGAGGTAGTTCACGCCCCAGCGACCGAACCAGCTTCCGTCTGGCTCCTGCTCCTTCAGGATGAACTGAATTGCCTTCTCGACGCGCGGGTGTTTGCGTGTGAACCCGTACTGCGCAAGCATCTCAAGCATCCTGCCTGTGATGTCGACCGTCGGCGGGTCGAGCATAGCATTGTGGTCGGCAAACGGAATGTACTGGAAGATGCTCTTGGTGTTGTCCTTGTCGAAGGCGGCCCACCCACCGTTTTTGCACTGCATCGCCCATATCCAGTTCAAGGCGCGCTGGCAGACCTCGTACTGATAGCGTTCTCGCGGATTGTCCACGCTGTTGAGCGCAAGCAGAACCTGTCCTGTATCATCCACATCCGGATAAAACTCATTGTTGAACTCAAAGTACCAACCGCCGGGTTCTACGTTCTTGACCTTCTCGGCCCAATCGCCCTTTTGACGCACTTCCTTCGAAAGGATCCAGTCGGCGGCCTTCAACATACGCGGATCGTCCCGTCGCACTCCGGCTTCGCCAAGGGCGTACATCGCCTGCGCCGTGTCCCATACAGGCGGAAAGCAAGGCTGCATCCGGAAGGTCGGGACAGTATAGTCCGGCGTACCCTCCGGACAGTCAATGCCGAGCTTCTCGAACTCATCCATCGCGCGAATCAGCTGCGGATCGTCGAGCGAGTAGTCCAGGCAGCGCAGGGCCACGATCGAATTCAGCATGGCCGGATAGATCGCTCCCAGACCATCGGACTTCTCGAACCGCTCGAGCATCCACTCCTTCGCGCGCTTGATCGCAATCTTTCGCAGCGGACGAATGTGCACCCGCTCAAACCAGTGGACCATGCGATCGGTGAACAGGAAGAAGTTCCGCCAGCTGACGGGCCGCTTCTTGTCCCACTTCAGGTGCAGGTTCGAGTTCTGGCGTCCGCCAACAAAGAGCTCTTCGATTCCCTGCTCCGGCGCAAGCTTCTTGAACGGCTTCTTCGCGTAGATGATCGACAGCGGAACAAGGATCCCGCGCGACCATGAGGAGATCTCGTAGATGTTGAAGTAAAACCAGTTGGGAAACAGAACGATCTCAGGCGGAATCGCCGGCACGGCATCGTAGTCGTACTGGCCCAGCGCGCAGAGGTAGATCTTAGTAAAGGTATTGCACTCCACCACGCCGCCATTGGCCAGCACCCACTCGCGGGCCTTCACCATGACTGGATGGTCCTTCGACCAACCCATGATCTTCAACGCGAGATAGGCCTTCACGCCATAGCTGATATTCGAAGGGCCGCCGGGATGCAGGCTCCATCCGCCGTCTTCGTTCTGATGGCGGAGAATCTCGTTGATCGCGCGCTCCATCTTCCCAGGATCGCCCGTGCCGAGCAGAGTGTGCATGAAGATGTAGTCAGACTCGAGCATACTGTCGGCTTCGAGTTCGCCGCACCAGTAGCCGTCGGCGTGTTGTTGGCCGAGCAGCCAGTCGCGGGACCGCTCGATCCCGTCGGCAATATGTTCCAGGCCAAGATCCATCCGCCCAAAGCGCGGCTGTGCCGGCTGGTTTACGCCCTTCGGATTGATCGAAAATGTCCCCATGAAACACAAACTCTCTGTCTACGAAACTCGTTACCGGGCAACTGGTGGAGCCGAGGCAATGGCCTGGACGATCTCCGCCGGTAGACCGAAGCGGACGTTTTCAGGCATCACTTCGACCTCGTCGACCGAACCATAACCCATCGTTTGCAGATATTCGACAACGTCCTTCACCAATACCTCAGGGGCCGACGCACCGGCCGTTACCGCGACCGTGTCGACGCCTTCGAGCCACTCAGGTTGAATGGCGTCCGCGGTATCGATGAGGTAAGAGTTGGTGTCGAGGTTCTTCGAAACCTCAACCAGACGGTTCGAATTGGAGCTGTTTCGCGAGCCGACCACCAGAACCAGGTCAGCACCATGCGCAACGTTCTTCACTGCGGTCTGGCGGTTCTCCGTGGCATAGCAGATGTCCTGCGCGTGCGGGCCGACGATGTTCGGGAACTTCTTCTTCAGCGCCTCGATCATGTACCGCGCCTCATCGAGCGAGAGCGTCGTCTGCGTCAGATACGCCACCTTATTCGGATCGGGAACGACCAGAGCCGCGACCTCTTCAACCGTCGACACCACCTGGGTCACGTCGGGAGCTTCGCCCTGGGTCCCCTCGACCTCTTCATGGTCACGGTGTCCGACCAGCACGAGCGAGTATCCCTGTTTCGCGAACTTGATCGCTTCAACGTGTACTTTCGTCACCAGCGGGCAGGTCGCGTCGATTACCTTCAGCCCACGCTCCTTGGCCCGGTCGCGAACTGCCGGCGAAACCCCATGCGCCGAATAGATGACGCGTGCGCCTTCGGGGACCTCGTCCAACTCGTTGACGAAGATCGCGCCCTTCTTTGCCAAATCGGTCACAACATAGCTGTTATGAACGATCTCTTTACGAACATAGATCGGCGCACCGAAGGTATCCAGTGCGATCTGCACGATGTCGATGGCCCGCACCACGCCGGCGCAGAAGCCGCGAGGCTTGAGAAGAAGGACCCGCTTAGTTTTCGTTTTGTTGCCGTTCCGGTCTTCGGAGACGAGCTCAAGGGTGGTTGTAATCACGTGTTCCAGTATACCGCGTCAACTCCATGACTGGAACGTCTTTTGAACCAATTTAGGTGCAGCGCAAGTGTCTGACAAACCAGTAAAAAGACCGAAAATAGATGGAACCTTTTGTGGCTTTACGCATCGTTCCATGCGCCCGATTGCTAAAGTTTCTGGCCTTCGCAATCAGTATGGCCGCAATCGCATTCCAGCTTGGTCTGGTTCTTTGCCGCCTCACAATAGGCGGAGCAGTACTTCTGACCCGCAGGCACTAAACAAAGACAACCCTCCATTGCACACTTCTTCGCATCTGCTGACATTGTCAAGCCTCCATGGTCTAGTTGTCGGGAACCGTACTTCCTTGTGGGATGCAGATACATCAATGCGAGATGCCGGCCCCTGGGTTATCGGCTACTTTCCAGCAGATGGGCCGCATGCTTCAGACTGGTCTCGGTCAGCTTCGCCCCACTCAGCATGCGGGCGATCTCCTGCGTCCGCTCTGAATCCTCCATGCGACGGACCTCGGTCTGGGTCCGCCCGCGCTTCTCGGTCTTCTCGATGAGGAAGTGCTGATCTCCGAAGGCCGCAATCTGCGGAAGATGTGTAATACACAGCACTTGCTGGCCCTTCGACAGCGTCTTCAGCTTGCGGCCCACCGCCTCCGCCGCCCGCCCGCCGATCCCGATATCAATTTCGTCAAAGACCAGGGTCCGCGGCAGGACAGTCCTCTTCTTCCGGCCCTGACCTCCGGACGCGGCCTCCTCAACGGTTACCTTCAGGGCCAGCATCACGCGAGACATCTCGCCGCCGGAGGCAATCTCATGCAGCGGCTTCAACGGCTCCCCTGCATTCGTGGCGATCAGGCACTCAACCTGGTCCCAGCCATGGGCCGTCCAATTCGCAGGAGATCTCTCCGCCGTCACTCGAACATGAAAGCGCGTATTCATTGCCAAGTCATTGATCTGCGCTTCAGCGAGTTTCTCCAGACGCTTCGCCGCATCGACACGGCTGGCCGTGAGTTGCGCTGCGACCGTACGATACGCTGCGGCATCCTGCTCCTCTTTCGCCTTCAACTCCACCAGCAGCGCGTCTCGGTTCTCCACCTCGGCCAGCTGACGCGCAGCTTCGACACCAAATGCTATTACCTCTTTCAACGTCTGCCCATACTTCCGCTTCAGCCGGTCGAGCGCCGCCAGCCGGTCTTCAATCTCCTCCAGTCGCCCCGGAGCAGCGTTGATGTTGTCGGCAAAGTCACGCACCTCAGCGTCCACGTCCTCCACGATTGCCTTCGCTGCGGCCAACTGCTGCGCCGGCTCCTGAAACCGCAGGTCGTATCGCGCCAACTCTTCCAGATGCTTCAGCGCCCCACCCAGAGCGCCCTCGGCAGAGCCCTCCGACTCATACAGAAGCTCATGCGCACTCATCGCCGCGGTATAGAGCTTCTCAGCGTTGCCCAGCACGCGCTTCTCTGCCTCAAGCTGAACGTCTTCGTCCGCGGCGACCAGCCCAGCCTGATCGATCTCCTTGCTCTGAAACCGCCAGAGATCAGCCATCCGCAGACGGTCCTGCTCCGCCGACTGCAACTCCTCTAACTTGTCTGTCGTCGCTCGCCACGCAGTAAACGCCTCGGCAACACTATCTGTATTCAATCCGCCAAAGCGATCCAGCAGACCCCTCTGCTGCGCCTGGTCGAACGAACCCAGTGTCTCCCCTTGCGAATGCACCAGCGCAAGCTCAGGCGCAAGCTGCCGCAGGACCCCTACTGTTGCCGGCTGATTGTTGACGAACACTCGCCCCTTGCCGTTTGCGACGATCTCCCGCCGCAGCAAGATATGGTCCGATTCGGAGTCGATCCCGTTTGCATCGAGCACGGCCGCTGCCCCGGGCGTCAGCTCAAACACACAGCTTACGACCGCCTTCTCCTCCCCATGACGGACCACGTCCGCCGAAGCTTTGCCGCCAAGCAGCAGCGCCAGCGCGTCGATCAAAATGGACTTCCCTGCGCCGGTCTCGCCCGTCAAAAGGTTGAGGCCCAGCCCGAACGTAGCGACCGCACGGTCGATCACAGCATAGTTTTCCGCGCGCAACTCCAGCAGCATAGGATCCTCAGGCGACGACGTATCGCGAGGATAGCAAACCTCGTTGTGGTCCGTCGGGAACCATCAGTCACCCGAGGGTATGCACCACGGCAGATGCCCCCGCCCTGATATCCCACAATCACGATTTACACTAAAGACTGGTGGACAACAACTATGGTCTGGATCCTCGCTCTCTACCTCTTTCAGGAAGACCCTACCGCCGCTGCCCCTGCGGCGGCCAACGGCAGCGCTCTCCTGGAGATGGTTCACAACAGCGGCCCCGTTGCCTTCGCGGTCCTCGTCATCCTTCTCATCGCGAGCATTTTTTCGTGGACCATCATGATCTCCAAGTGGTCCCGCTTCGGCCGGGCCCAGACGCAGAGTGCCCGCTTCATCCGTGCCTTTCGTAAATCGACGCGTCTCAGCGAGATCGCCGCAGTTGCGGACCAGTTCAAGCCCAGTCCCCTTGTCGCCGTTTTCAACGAGATCCACGACGAGTACCAGCGGCAGAACGGCGGACGCGGCCTGCCGCGCAATCCCATCGCGCTCGAACGTGCGGCCCATACGGCGTCCAGCGAGGCCCTCACCGCAATGGAGAGCCGTATGACCTGGCTCGCCACCATCGCCGCCATCGCGCCGTTCATCGGACTCTTCGGCACAGTCATGGGAATCATCGATGCCTTCCACGGCCTTGGCACCGCAGGCGCTGCGACCCTCCGTGCGGTCGCACCCGGCATCTCTGAGGCGCTCATCACTACCGCAGCCGGCCTCATCGTCGCCATCCCCGCCGTTGTCGGCTATAACCAGCTCACCGCCCGCCTGCGCGAGTTTGCGGCCCGCATGGACGACTTCGGCCGCGAACTCCTTAACGCAATAGAGAACGCTGCAATGATGACGCCAACCACACCACCGCAGCCGGAAGAGGCAAGACGGAGGACATTTTAGCGATGGCCTTCTCCTCCAAAGGACATACCCAAACCGCTCTAGCCGAGATCAACATCACTCCGCTGGTCGACGTCGTTCTGGTGCTTCTGCTCATCTTCATGCTCACCGCGCCGGTGCTTCAATCCGGCGTCGAGGTAGCCATTCCCAAGACGCGCACCGTCAATCAGCTCACCGAAGAGCGCATGGTGGTGACCATTGACCGCGAACAGAATGTCTTCCTGCAGGACAAACCCGTCAACGTCAATGAACTTCCTGCACTGCTGAAGGTCCCCCAAGGCGCCGATGCTGCCAAGCGCATCATCTACCTGCGGGCCGACGAACGGGTGCCCTTCGGAGCGTTCGCCTCGGTCATGGATGCCGTCAAGCAGGCCGGCATCACCAACATCAGCATCGTCACCCAGCCATTGAAGCAGTAGGGAGGGTGCCATGGCTCCTTACCTCCAATTCGGCAGCGACGACTACACCGATGGCGACCGACTCGGCGCGAACTTCGCGGGTTCGCTCGTACTCCACTGCCTGGTCGCTGCGGCGATCGTTGGTTCGGCGATCCTCTTCCACCACCGTGGCAGCAACTGGGGAGAAAGCGCCTCGAACGTTGGGGCCATCCAGGCCACGATGGTGGCATCGATTCCCCTTCCGCCCACTCAGCGCACCCTCGACACCGGCGTTCTCACCTCCGAGGCGCCAAGTCCTGCCCCGGTCGTCACCAAAGAGCGCACTGAGGCACCGCCTGATCCGAAAGAAGTCGCCATCCCGGATAAGATCACGAAGCCCATCAAGACCGCGGAGAAGCCCACCCCAGCCCCGCCGAAACATATCCAACCGGTCACCCCACCACCTACGAAGGCGGTCACCGGAGAGACTGAAGGCATCCGCATCGCGCAAGCCACGCTGGAGACCAAGAACGGCACTGCCAGCGTCTCGGTCGAAGACCGCACCTTCGGAGCGCGCTTCGCCTACTACGTGAATATCGTCAACAGCAAGGTCGCGCAGAACTGGTACACCGGAGAGGCCGATCCCCGCACCTCCCTCGGCAAGAGCACCACCATCGTCTTCGACATCAACCGCGAAGGTGTCCCCTCGAACGCCCGGGTCGAGGTCCGCAGCGGCTCTCCCACGCTCGACCTGTCGGCCATGCGGGCCGTGCAGCGTGTCGACGGCTTCGGGCCCCTGCCGGCGGGCGATCACATCACCGTCGAGTACACCTTCCACTTCCAGCCACAATAATCTCCAACACAAACTGGTAAATCTTGGAGTATTCCTTTGATTACCACCGTCCCGCGCGATCAGACACCCGCACCCGCCATTTTTGCGTCTAACATTAGACAGAATGCATAGTCCGCAACGAAAGCCCCCCATTCGGCACGCTCAACGTTATTGTCTTGGAGCGTTCTTTCTGCTGTTCGCCTGCGTCTCCGTTTTTCACGCCCAGGACACATTCAAGACCGAGACCTCCAGTGGCGTCACCAACATTCGCATAGCCGTCGCCGACTTCAAACCCTCCTCATCCGACACGCAGACCGACGGATTCAAGCGCACCTTCGACACGACCCTTTACGCTGACCTCGCCAACGCGGGCATCTTCGACATCGTCTCCAAGAGTCTCCTACCCCAATCCACCCCTGGGACGCCGGCTGAGATCAACGTCCAGCAATGGTCTGTCGCACCCGCGTCTGCCGCCATGGTGGTCTTCGGCAGCTTCGGCATCCAGGGCAGCAAGATCGTCTGCAATGGCTTCCTCTTCGACGCGAAAAACCTCCAATACCCTCAGGTGCTCGCCAAGCAGTACAACGAGGACGCCAGCGAAGACTCCGCCCGGCAGATCGCCCACCGCTTCGCCGACGAGATCATCTTCCGGCTCAGCGGCGGCAGTCAGGGCATCGCCGAATCCAAGATCTACTACGTCAAAATCACCGGCGCCGACAAAGAGATCTGGCAGATGGACTACGACGGAGCCAACCAGCAGCCATTGACTCACCTGGGCACCGTCTCGCTCTCTCCGCGTATCTCGCCCGACAGCACCCGACTGGCCTTCTCTTCGCTCGGCAAAGACGGCTTTCAGATTCGCATGTACTCGCTCGTCCTCGGTCGCATGGTCAACTTTCAGGGTGTCGGCGGTACGAACCTCTCTCCGGCCTGGGCCCCGAACGGCAAGGAGATTGCCTACTCCTCCTCCCGCTCGGGGGATCCCGAGATCTGGATATCCGACGCTAACGGCGCCCTGGCCCGCCGCATCACCAGCTTCCGCGGCCCTGATGTCTCGCCCGTCTACAACCCGCGGACTGGCTCACAGATCGCATGGATCAGCGGACGCACTGGCCTGCCTCAGCTCTACATCATGGACACCGACGGGTCCGCCATCCAGAGGATGACAGACGGCGGTTACGCCACATCTGTTTCATGGTCGCCCAACGGCCAGTTCCTCGCCTTCGCCTGGGACCGCAAATACGGCCCCGGCGCGCCCGGCGGACAGGACATCTACGTGATGGAGATCGCCACCAAACGTTGGATCCAACTCACCCACGACGGCGGCCGCTGCGACTTTCCCTCCTGGTCACCCGACGGGCGGCATATCGTCTACGCCAACACCGCCGACGGCAAGGCGGGCCACATGAAGATCATGACGATGCTTGCCGACGGTACGCAAAAACGTGCACTGACGGGCCCCGGCGCCGACATGCCGAACTGGAGTTGGAAGTAGCGCACTGTATTCCCCGCGAGATTGCTTCGCAGAAAACGTTGATTTTTTGCAATACTAACGATTAGCAGGAGATATTCGATGATCGCTGTTCAAATCAAATTTCCCAGGGCCCTGGTTCTTGTCGCAACCTTTGTCGCACTCGGCGCAGTCACCGGCTGCCACAAGAAGGCCAGCGGGGTGAACCCGAGCACGCTCGGACCCGCTCCTGCCGCCCCCGCGACCGCTCCCACGGCCACTATCACCGCTGACCCCCTCGCCATTGACCTGGGTCAGTCCGTGGTCCTCAACTGGCGCAGCCAGAACGCGACCTCTGTCACCATCGACGGCATCGGCGATGTCAATCTCAACGGGACCCAGACCGTTTCGCCCTCCAACTCCACCAACTTTCATCTGACCGCGAAGGGTGACGGCGGAACGGCCGAAGCCAACGTTCGTGTCACCGTCCGTGTCCCAGTCGCACCTACCGCTCCCGCGCCAGCCGTTGCGGACATGGGAAGCGAAGCGGCCTTCCACCAGAACGTGAAAGACATCTTCTTCGACTACGACAGCTACGATCTGCGACCCGATGCGGCATCGTCCGTTGCCGGAGCCGCCGCTTATCTCGCCGCACATCCATCAATCAAAGTCGTCATTGGCGGCTACTGCGACGACCGAGGTTCGGCAGAGTACAACCTGGCGCTGGGCGAGAACCGCGCCAACGCCGCCCGCACCGCGCTGGTATCAGCGGGTGTGCCTGCGAGCCGGCTTCGTGTCATCAGCTACGGCAAAGAGAAGCAGTTCTGCACAGAAGAAGATGAGAGCTGCTGGCAGCAGAACCGAAGGGCCCAATTCTCACTCGATCGCTAACCCAACCATCAGCCGGCACCAGCACATTGGAAACCCCATGTTCCGTATTTTGGACATGGGGTTTCTGCTAATCTGACCGCTAGTGATTGTAGTTCCTCCAGCTCGGCCCTAATCCAGCGTATCTCACAGGGCTGACAAAAAGACAGAAAGGCGAGCGTGCTACGCCCATGACAAATCAGCCCAAACAGCCCGCGAACATCAGTCTCATCCGCAAGCCGATTCGTCTTGCTTCAATTGCCCTGCTCGCTACCGTCCTCATCAGTTCCTCTCCCGTCTTCGCCGTCAACAAAGACATGGTGCAGTTGCAGACCCAGGTCCAGCAACTCCAGGACGCCGTCGCTCGCCTTCAACAATCCAACGACGAGCGGATGGGCGTCATGAAGGACCTCATCCAACAGAGCGCCGACTCCGTCAATAGAATGTCTGTCACGCTGGAAACGCTGCAGAAACAGGTGGCCGCTCAGCAAGAGGGCCAGAACGGGAAGATCGACCAGGTCTCCGGGCAGATACAGTCTCTGAACGACTCGATTGACGAGATCAAGGCGCGAATGGGTACGCTCCAGAAGTTGATGCAGGACATACAGGGCCAGCAGCAATCCATGAGCGCCAACATGCAGAACCAGCCGCAGCCGGGCGGCTTGACCTCATCCGCTCCCGTGACCTCAGTCCCCGATGGCCCTTCAACACCTGCCCCCATCGTTAGAAGGGGCAAGCCCTCTGCGGACGTTCCTATGCCCCCGGCACCCACAACGCCGGCACCTGGAGGCGCGGGTGCTCCTCCTGCCGACGAGCTATACAAGACCGCCCTCGGCGATTACATGGCCGCTAAATACGCCCTCGCGGACGCCGAGTTCGGCGACGTCGTCAAGAACTATCCCGACAACCCCCTCGCCGGAAACTCCTACTATTACCAGGCGGAGATCGACTACCGTGGTGGCCGTTATGCTGCTGCAATCAAAGCCTACGACAGCGTCCTGCAGCAATATCCCGACAGCAACAAGGTCCCGGTCGCGCATCTTCACAAAGGCATGGCGCTGGTAGCTCTCAATCAGAAAGACGCCGCGGTGCGCGAATTCCGCACGCTCATCCAGCGCTTCCCCAACTCACCCGAGGCCATGCAGGCACGCAGCAAACTCAGTGGCATGGGCGTCACCGTTGCCCCAAAGCAACACGACACAGCTTCGCCGCCGCAGGCCCTCTAGTTACGCAACCCATGCATCAGCAATGCGATCTCCGCCTGTTGTTCGCCCGTCAACGGCAGCAGTGGCAGACGCGGCCTTCCCCCGAAGTATCCATTCAAATCGCACCCAAATTTGACTCCGGCTACGCCCAGCGCTTCCTCCACTCGCTCTGCGACGCCTTCGAGCCGCGCCTGCTTCTCCTCAGCCAACCCCTCGTCTTCGTCCTTCCACGCCGCGAGGACCTCATAGCATGCCTGCGGGGCCGAAGCTGCAAATCCTGGCATCGCTCCCACCGCCCCTGCCTGCAAGCCCTCCAACATCCCGGCAGTACTTCCTGCCAGAATCTGAAACCCGATCACCTTCGTCCGCGTCTTGGCATCCATCTTCGCCGGCGCAACTGCCAACGCAGCCCCTCCACCTGTCAGTGAATTAGTCGAGATCAATCCCCCATTTCGGGCCTGCATCCTCCCGGTCACTGCCGCGAACACCGCCGTTACGCTGATCTCGCGTTTCACCCCCAGCGTCTCATCTCGTAACGCCTCGAACCGTTCCCGCCTGCCGAAACCATCCACCAACCCGATAATCCGCGGATGTCCGGCAAGCCCGATCACGATCTCAGCCGTCAACAATCCACCCTGTCCCGAACCCGGACTGTAGAGCACCACAGGCAACGCCGAGCGATCGGCGACCGCCTGAAAATACGTCCGCAACTCTTTCGCATGCTCTCCATCAGCACCACTCCGAAACAAGGAAGGCCGCTTCACCAGCACCGCATCGTAGCCAAGCTTCGCCGCGGACTCTGCCAGCTCAAGTGTTCCGGCCACGCTGTCCCGCGACACCCCCGCCATCAGCACCTTCTCGGCCGCGGTCGCATCGGCCACACTTCGGAGCGCATGTCGCGTCTCTTCGTCCGACAACGTGGTCGCCTCGCCAAAATCGCTCAGCGCCACCAGCCCCGCGACAGGGGTCTTCGAGTAACGTGCTGCGTTGTGTTCCAGCTTAAGAAGATTGAGTCGTCCGTCAGGATAAAACGGCGTGGTCAGCGGAAGTTGAAGCCCTTCAAGCAGCATCTTCCTATTCTAAAAGCGAATATCCAAACAACGAGCAATCAGAGGGTGTTAATCAAAGCACACATTCCACGAAAGGCGTAATAGAAATGCGTTTAGCCAATATTCATTTGGAGTAACCTTTGCTAGAAGGCCCATGCCGAACCAACGAGACATCTCGCACGACAAGACAATGGGCGACCTGGGTCGCGAAGCCGTCTGGTTCCTCACCCACACGCTCATTGCCTTCGTCCTGCTCGCCATCGTCATCGGCGTCATGTCGCTCAACCACCCCGACCCCGATTCCGCCTCGCCCAAGATGCTCGGAACGCTCCTCGCCTTCCTTGTCCCGGTAGTCGGCGGCTTTCTTCTCGCCCGCATCCATCGGAACGACGTCGCAGGCTACGTCTGGATCTCGGGCCTGGTCATCTTCTCTATCGTCTGCGTATGGGTACTCGACCTGCCAACCGGCAACGGCCTCTGCGAGAACTGTGGGGCCGGAGAAAAACTCTGGCGCACCTTCTTCTCCTTCACCCACGGCAGCGGCCTCATGGGTGGCGACGGTCTGCTCGTAGGCGCCTGGATACCGCTCTCCATGATCGGCTACGCCATAGGCGCAAAGTTAGCCCTCGACTCCTAAGGCCTCAAATCCTGCTGCATTACTCGACGCTGGCGACAGCTTTCACCTCTCCCGCAATCCGGTCCGAGTGCAGAGTCTGCAGCGCGACCACGCTCAGGGTACCTTTCTGCAGTGCAGCGATTCCCTCGGCCGCCGCCCGGGCCGCAGCCAGCGTCGTGATTGTAGGGATTCGCGCTAGCACAGCCGCCCGGCGGATCGCCTTCTCATCGAAGAACGTGTCCTGCCCACGCGGTGTATTGACAATCAGCTGAATTCGGTCGCCTTTGATCAGGTCAACAACGTTCGGACGACCCTCCTTCACCTTGTGCACACGCTCCGGCTGTAACCCCGCCTGCTCCAGGACAATCGCTGTCCCATGCGTCGCCACAAGATGGAACCCCATCTCCACAAACTGTCGTGCCAGCGAGACCGTGCGTTCCTTGTCATGGTCGTTAACGCTCAGGAAGACTGTCCCTTGCAAAGGAAGCACCTGTCCAGCCGCGATCTGCGCCTTGGCAAACGCTTCGCCAAAGTTGTCCGCAACACCCATCACCTCGCCCGTCGACTTCATCTCCGGCCCAAGCACCGTATCGACCCCCGGAAACTTGCCCCACGGAAACACCGGCGACTTCACATAATAATGCGACCCTGTCTCCAGGTCCTTGCCGCTCGTCACCTGCTCCGATAGCAGTTCCTTCAGCTTTCGCCCAACCATAATGCGCGAAGCGACCTTGGCCAGCGGAATTCCCGTTGCCTTCGAAACGTAAGGCACCGTGCGCGAAGCCCGCGGATTCACCTCGATCACAAAAACCCTACCCCGCTGGATCGCGAATTGAATATTCACCAGCCCCCGCACACTCAGCGCCATCGCCAACTTGCGTGTGTACTCGCGAATCGTCCGCAGCACATCGTCACTCAGGTCGACCGAGGGAAGCACACACGAAGAATCGCCCGAGTGGATCCCGGCCTCTTCGATATGCTGCATGATCCCGGCGATCACTACATCATCGCCGTCGCAGAGTGCGTCCACATCGCACTCAATAGCGTCCTCGAGAAAGTGGTCAATCAGTACAGGCCGCTCCTGCGAGTACTCAATCGCCGTCGTCATATACTGCACGACCGCCGCATCGTCGTACGCGATCACCATCGCACGTCCGCCAAGCACATAGGAAGGCCGAACCAGCACTGGATACCCCACGCGGTTCGCGCCGGCCACGGCCTCCTCTACGCTGGTAGCCATCGCGCCCTCGGGCTGCGGAATCTTCAACTCTTCTATCAGCTTCCCAAACCGTTTGCGGTCTTCGGCGAGATCGATCGACTCCGGCGATGTCCCAATGATCGGCACCCCGGCTTTCTTCAACGGAAGCGACAGGTTCAGCGGAGTCTGACCACCGAACTGCACGATCACCCCGATCTCCGCGCCCGAAGAGGCCTCATGCTCATACACTCCGAGCACGTCCTCCAGCGTCAACGGCTCGAAGTACAACCGGTCGCTCGTGTCATAGTCGGTCGACACCGTCTCCGGATTGCAGTTCACCATGATGGTCTCGTACCCATCCTCACGCAGCGCAAACGCCGCATGGCAGCAGCAGTAGTCAAACTCAATTCCCTGCCCAATCCGGTTCGGCCCGCTGCCGAGAATCAGGATTTTTTTCTTCGTCGTCGGCGCAGCCTCGTCCTCTTCGTCGTAGCAGCTGTAGAGATAAGGCGTGTAGCTCTCAAACTCTCCTGCGCACGTATCCACCATCTTGTAAACCGGCATCACATCCAGCTTTTTGCGCAGTGAACGGACGGCAGCTGTACCCTCCGCGCCAGTCAGCCCCCACACAGCCGCAAGACGCTCATCGGAGATGCCCATCCGCTTCGCGCTTCGGAGTTGGTCTGCTGTCACCTCAGCCATCGGCACGCCGCCAACGGCCTTGATCTCATCGGTAATCTGTTTGATCTGGTACAGGAACCACGGATCCATCGACGTCATGCGCGCCACCTCGCGCACCGTCATCCCACGCTCGAATGCATAGCGAATGTACGACAGCCGGTCCGGATGCGGCGTCACCAGCCGCTGCGTCAGCCGTCGCGGCTCAATATCGTCCGCCGTCGCCTTCTTGCCCGTCTCCAGCGACCGCACCGCCTTCATCATCGCTTCCTTGAAGGTCCTGCCGATCGCCATCACCTCGCCGACCGACTTCATCTGCGGCCCCAGGCCTTCATCGGCGCCGGGGAACTTCTCAAACTGCCACTTCGGAATCTTCACGACGACATAATCAATCGTGGGCTCAAAACAAGCCGGTGTCGCCTTCGTAATGTCGTTCTGTATCTCATCCAGCGTGTATCCAACCGCCAGCCGCGCCGCAATCTTCGCGATCGGAAACCCAGTCGCCTTGGAAGCCAGTGCAGACGAACGCGACACGCGCGGATTCATCTCGATGATCGTCATCCGCCCGTTGAGCGGATTCACCGCGAACTGCACATTGCTTCCACCAGTCTCAACGCCAATCTCGCGAATCACCCGAATCGCAGCGTCACGCATCGCCTGATACTCACGATCGGTCAACGTCTGCGCAGGGGCCACGGTAATTGAATCTCCCGTATGCACGCCCATCGGATCAAAATTTTCGATCGAGCAGATGATGATGACGTTGTCCTTCAGGTCCCGCACTACTTCGAGCTCATACTCCTTCCAACCCAGCACGCTCTCTTCGAGCAGACACTCATGTACCGGCGAAAGATCGAGCCCGCGCGCCAGGATCTCCATCAACTCTTCGCGGTTGTAAGCAATTCCGCCACCCGATCCACCCAATGTGAACGAGGGCCGGATCACCACCGGAAACCCGATCTTCGCCGCAAACTCTAACCCATCCCGAAGGTTGTTGATCAGCGCAGACCGCGGCATATCGAGTCCAATCTTGGTCATCGCGTCCTTAAACAACAGCCTGTCTTCGGCCTTCTTGATCGCCTCCAACTTCGCGCCGATCAACTCAATCCCCAACTTATCGAGCACACCCGAATCAGCAAGGTCTACTGCAAGATTCAACGCCGTCTGTCCACCCACCGTAGGCAACAGAGCAAATTTTCCCTTGCCACCCAGCCCGTCAGGATCAAGCAGCTCCGTCTCAATGCGAAGGATCTCTTCCAGGTAAGCCGAGTTCAACGGCTCAATGTAAGTCCGATCCGCGACCTCAGGATCAGTCATGATCGACGCCGGGTTCGAGTTCACCAGCACCACCTCGTACCCTTCGGCCTTCAGCGCCTTACACGCCTGAGTCCCGGAGTAATCAAACTCCGCCGACTGCCCAATCACAATCGGCCCCGAGCCGATCACCAGAATCTTCGCAATGTCATTCCTGCGTGGCATTCATCTTCTCCGCTTCGTGCAACGAACCGCCGCAAGGCAGCGATTCAGTCGTTCTGTAAATAGGCACACTGCTTAGCTCCGCCGTAAACTCCTCGGCGTCCTCTGGACGACTGATCACATGTCGCGTCGACGCCCGGTAGTACGTCACATTCACACTTCCGACGCTTCCATCAGCCGCCGGATAGAGGTTCGCCTCTCCCAGCCACTGGCCCCAAATCTCCACACTTCCAAGCAGCGCCGTCAGTCGCCCCGCACCGTCAAACTTGTACTCAAACACAACTTCATAGTCAGGATGAAACCGTCGAAGCCGAACCGATTCGACCACCGGTCCCGCAAACGAAAGCTCTGCGAACACCGTTCCCGCTTTCGGATTGATGAGCGGTTCAAAGCCCTGCAAACTCCACGTCCCATTCGCCGCTTGCGTGCAGTAGACCGCCTTTGTCTTTCTGTTGGCTGCGAATGCAAAGGAGGAAAACATGAGGAGCACAAAAAAAAGGGTGCCGCGTCGCAGAAGCATCTACTTCTTCCACTCTTCCATCATCTTCCGAAAATCCTTGAAGAGATAATGCGAGTCATGCGGGCCCGGACTTGCTTCCGGATGGTACTGCACGCTGAACATCGGGTCCGTCTTATGCCGCAGACCCGCCAGCGTCTGGTCGTTCAGGTTCGTATGCGTCTTCTCCACCGTCTTCTCGTCCAGTGAATCCGGATCGACGTTGAAGTTATGGTTCTGCGCCGTAATCTCCACCTTCCCCGTCTGATGGTTCATGATCGGATGATTTCCGCCGTGGTGCCCAAACTTCAGCTTGTACGTCTTGCCGCCGAGCGCCAGCCCAAAGATCTGGTGTCCGAGGCATATTCCAAAGATCGGTTTCTTCCCTTGCAGTTGTTTCACATTCTCGACCGCATATTCCAGCGGTTCCGGATCACCTGGCCCATTCGAAAAGAACACTCCGTCTGGCTTCATCGCCAGCACGTCCGCGGCCGAGGTCGTCGCCGGCACCACCGTCACGCGGCACCCCTCACGCGTCAGCATCCTCAGAATGTTCTCCTTAATCCCAAAGTCATACGCGACGACATGCATCTGCTCGGTGCCAGCAGCAAGCGCCGGCGCCAGCAGCGCGTCGCCTGTCTGGTTCTTCGGCTCATTCGCGTCCCACTCGTAAGCGACCTTCGTGCTCACAACGCTGGCAAGGTCCGTGCCTTCCATCTTCTTGATCGCCCGCGCCTTCGCAACGAGTGCCTCAGCGTCAAGATCTTCACCCGAAGCAATCACACCACGCATCACGCCATTCGCCCGCAGATGCCGCACAACCGCACGCGTATCGATCTCCGCGATCACCGGCACGTCATAGCGCTCGAGATACTCGTCCACCACCTGCGTCGAACGCCAGTTCGAACTCACGGTTGAAAACTCGCGCGTCACCAGTCCTTCGATATATGGCTTCTTCGACTCCGCATCACTCGGCGTCGCTCCATAGTTTCCAATGTGGGGATTTGTAAGGACCACAATCTGACCCGCATACGAAGGATCGGTAAAGATCTCCTGATAGCCGGTCAGTGATGTATTGAAGACCACCTCGCCAGAGCGTTCCGCTCGTGCGCCAAAACTCTTGCCGCGAAAAATGCGCCCGTCTTCCAGCGCCAGTATTGCCTGCATTGCCTCTCCGAAGGAGTGGATTTAATAGATTCTATCAGCATTTACGCTGGAAAACGCTGATCGCAGGCAAAACCTTCCGCCACGAAGAAAGACCCGGCACAATAACCGGGCCTTCTCATCAATTGTTAAGATTTAGCGACTGTGATGATGGTGGTGACGGCGATGATGGTGGGACTTGGCGTTCGCCGGAATGACCGCACCAGCTAGAACGACGAACGCAATGGCAGCAAGAAACAACGTGCGTAACTTCATAAAGAATTCCTCTCAGGCAGCCACTCTTTCGAGTGATCAGTAAGTTAAATGCAGCGTATCCCGCTCATGTGTCTTTTACCAGATTTTTTTCATCATGTTCCAAATTTGGTTCCTCACCGCCCGATCACTCGATGTCCACCAGAACGTCCTCCCCCTCCAGGCGCAGGGGAAACACCTCCACCCGCTCATGAACCGGATACTCCGCCAACCCCGTCTTCACGTCGAACGTCCACGAATGCCACGGACAAACCACCGACTCACCCTCCAGCCACCCTTGTCCCAGCGGCCCCTGCCGATGCGGGCAGATATTGTCCAGCGCCGACAACCTCCCATTCACATTCGCCAGACAAACCGCGACCCCCTCGACCTCGGCCTCGGCGACCTGCCCCACCGCCGGCGCCTCCGCCAACCCACACAACCTCACCCACTTCGCCACGCATGGTCCTCCGCTATATCATCTTAGAGCCTCTCGCACGCCCAAACGACTCACAGCCTCTAAGCTCCAGATGCTAAAGTCGTCACAGAACCCTCGATGCCCCGCCCCACCTCCAAGCCAACCAAGCGCACTCCTCAACCCGCCCCACCTGACGTCGTCAGCCCCATCTGGCTGGTCAAAGCCATTGCCCTCACCATCGTTACGGCGCTCCTTTGCGGCTATCTCACCTTCTGTCTGCTCTTCTATCAAGGCCAGTGGCAGCTCGTTTTGCACCCAACCCGTATCGCCGCCAGTCCCATATCCATCTCAGGCGTCCCCTACGAACTCATCCGCTTCGGCCCCGACGAGTCCGCCACCCCGCAACTCACCGGCTGGTGGATACCCTCCGACCCCGGTGGCCGCTACTCCCACCTCACCGCCCTGTTCCTCGGCGACGGCAACGGCTCACTCGCGGACTCCATTCCCACCCTCGCCAGCCTCCACAATCTCGGCATCAACGTCTTCGCCTTCGACTACCGCGGCTACGGCCAGAGCGCTGCGGTCCGCCCCAACCAGCAAACCATGACCCGAGACGTCGACTCCGCCTGGCAATACCTCACCACCTCGCGCGCCATCCCTGCGCAACAGATCGTCCCTTACGGAACCGGTACCGGCGCATCCCTTGCGACCCATCTAGCCGCCACTCACAACACCGTCCCGGCCCTGATACTGGACTCGCCCCGGACCGACCTCCTCGACGCAGCCGTGCGCGACCCGCGCGCCAAGCTAGTCCCCGTCCGTCTCCTCTTTCACGAGCGCTTCCCCCTCGCCGAACCTCTCTCGACTCTGCACACACCCAAGCTTCTCCTCTCGCGCAGCGCCTCGCCCAACCCAGCTTTCCGCACCGCCTCCAACCCAAAGCTCAGCATCGAACTGGCCTCGCCATCCGCGCTCCTCTACAACCAGGGCATCACGCGCTTCCTGGATCAATATGTAGTCCAACATGTATCCGGATACCTTCTTCCAGCGCCCGCCCCACAACTCGTGCCTTCCCCGGCACCCGCTCGCTAGATTCACCTCAAACCAGCCCCACCCACAATTATTCTTGATCCAAGGACCTCTTATGACCAAATGGCTTAACGGCCTGCAACCCTTTGGCGCGTTTCTCATGCGCCTCGCACTCGGCATCTCGATGGCCGTCCATGGCTACGAAAAGGTGATACCGCACGGCGCGCTTGCTCACTATGCCCACTACATCGTCTCTCTCGGAATGCCCTACTGGCTCGGCTACGTCTCGGCGTACACCGAGTTCGTCGGCGGCATTCTGCTCATCATCGGTCTACTCACTCGCTTCGCCGCAGCGATCGTCGCCATCAACATGCTCGTCGCCTTCTTCTTCGTCGGCATCCATCAGGGCTTCGGAATCTACAACTACATCCTCGCCCTCGCCGCATTAGGCATCATGTTGACGTTCTACGGAGCAGGGTCCGTCTCGATCGACCGCAAGATTGGCTTTGCCTGATCCCGAAAGACCGTCGCCCAAAAGGAGTGAAGGCCCCCGATACTGTGGGGGCCTTACGTTTGGTGGGGAGTTTTTGTTGCGGATATTGGAAACCGGAACCGTGGGAACTGCGAGCCCGGCGATTGCTAACTACACCCAATAAGACGCGAGTCTGAAGGAAAAGTTGCTCGCTATTTTCCACTATTCTGTATATATGACTTTTTTACATTCTATAAACAGAAGAAAGATTTTTCCCTTACATTTGGCGGCACTGCGCAGATGTTTTCACTTAACTGAAGTTCAGGAATTCGTTCGGATTGACCTGTGCTCCCGGAAATACCAGTTCTAGGTTCTTTGCTCCCAACGTCTTGTAGGCCGCCTCGCCAAGCACCCTGCGAAAATCCGTCGTCACAGCAAGGTCACGCCCTTCATTCAACTGCTCATTTGCCAGCCCAGGCCACTTGCCATAGACCTTGCCACCCTTCACCTGTCCGCCCAACACGAACATCACATTCGCGTGGCCGTGGTCCGTTCCGCCCGTTCCGTTCTGCCGGGCGGTCCGCCCAAACTCCGACATCGTCACCAGCGTCACATTCTCAGCGTCGTCTCCCATGTCCTTCCAGAAGGCCGCAATCGTCTCCGAGAACTCCTTCAACCGGTTCGCAAGTTGACCATTGATGTTCCCCTGGTTCTGGTGCGTGTCCCACCCACCGATGTCGGAGAACGCTGCCTCCACTCCAAGGTTCGCCTTTAGCAGTTGTGCGATCTGCTTCAGACTGTTTCCGAACGGTGTGTTCGGATACACCACTCCAGCCGCCGGCTGATAGTGTGACGGATCGGCCGCCTTCAGCATCTTCACGGCTTCAAATGTCTCCTGCCCGGTGCCATGCAGGACAGCGTCAGTGCTCTCGTCATACATCGCCTGAAACGCGTTGCTGATCGGCGAGGCCTGCGGCCCTTTCCCGCCGACCGAAAAATCCGCAAGATTATTCACCGCAATCGCCGGGAGTTTTCCCTGCAGCGTCCGCGGGACCTGTGTCCCCAGCGCCACCGCCCGAAACGCCGAAGGCTTCCCCGTCGTCACCTCGGCCTGCAGCGCACGGTTCAGCCATCCATCCGGAGTCGACTTCACCCCAGGCGTCCCGCTCTCCATGTAGTCCTGCGCGTCGAAGTGCGACCGCGTCGTGTCCGGCGAACCTGCTGCATGAATGATCGCCAGATGTCCCTGGTCATACAGCGGCTTGAACGAGGCCATCGAAGGATGCAGCCCAAAAAATCCATTCAGGTCCAGAACGTCCTTCTCCTGGATCGCAATCGAGGGCCGCATCGCGTAGTAGTTCTTCTCCTTGTACGGCACCACGACGTTCAGCCCATCCGCCGCGCCCCGCTGGAATAGCACCAGCAGCTTCTTCTTGTTCGCTGCCGCAGTCGTCACCTCAGCGAGAACGCTCCGCGACAGAAACGCCGGAATCGTCGAGGTGCCGATCAGTGCGAGGGCCCCGCCCTTCATAAACCCACGTCGTGTCACCCCACGCTGCGCCGCATCGCGTCCGTGAATGTCGCATCCCCAGTCGCTATGGTCGGCCAGACATTTCATATTCGCCATGTTCCTGCTCCAGTACTGGCATCGGTTGACGTCACGGCCTCTTCGCCTGCTTGTACTAACGCGGTTACAGCTCGGAAGTTGCCGGTCCTGTCAGATTCCCGGGTAGCGCCGGAAAATAGAAAACTGGGAGGGGTCTAGCCCGTTACTCAAACCCCTTCAATCACTTCCCGCAGAGTACTCCAATCCCAGCGGCGATGCGCAGAAAATCCGACGACACATTAAAATGCCCCAAAATCACTGCTAGCGCCGTTGAAACTCAGGTGAACCTAGCAACAATCCAGCCATCATCGCCGCCTCACGATCGAGCGGTGGCCGCGCCTGCTGGTTCAGAGCAGCTGGATTAAGCACCTGGGCCATAGGCTCGAAGTCGTTCGGCCGAATCGGAAAGTCCTTCAACGCCTGCTGCTGCATACCCTGGTCCTGAAACTGCTGCAGCACCGTCGATCTCGTCCGGTCGCTCACCGGCTGTCCCAAGAGCGCCATCTCAAGCTTCTCTTCCTTTTCCGCCGCCTCGCCCGCGGGACCTGTACTCAACGCCACCGGCTCCATTCCGGCATTAGTCTCTCCCAGCAATCGGCCCCAATCCGTCTGCACGCCGGGAATACGATCGCTACTGAGCCCCAGGGCAAAGTTCATCCGGCTCACAAGGTCTCCGGTATTCACCCACGACTCCGCTATCCAGCTATAGCCATTCGGCGTCTGCATCCCGTACAGCGGCATCCCGAGCTTGTCCAGGGCCTGCACTAAAGGAATCGCGTTCCTCACCTCGGCCCCGCTCGCCCGCACCGCAGAAACCACAAACTCCTCCGGCGTCTTCACCTTCGCCCGGTAAACCTCCGGCGACCAGAACTCCGGTGAATCAAACAACGTCCGCAGCACCGTCTTGATATCGCCACCGCTGGCCAGAAAAGCCTTTGCCATTCGATCTACCAGCGCTGGTGGAGGCGTATCGCTCACAAACCGCACAGCGAGCTTGGTCGAAATGAACTTCGCTGTCGCCGGACTGGTCGCTAGCATGTGCAACACCTGTAGTCCTTCCTGCATGCCGCGCTGGTCGCCTTGATACAGAACCCTACAAGGGTCTTCGCGCGAACCCCCAACCCCACCAATTCCGGCTTCACCCACGCGCGGCCCAACAAAGCTGGTCCCTGGAATAACCACTCCCATCACCGTCTTATCTCCAGGTTCATGCCTCCGTGCGACAAACTGAAAATCGCCGCCGCAAACCGGCTGCTCGATCGACCACCCCGTCAGCACCTTGGCCACCTGGGTCACGTCCTGCTGCGTGTAGCCTTTGCCGCAGGCCGGATCGAGCGAGCTCACCGGATGGTCCTGACTTACCTCGCACTGCACTCCCAGGGTGTGCAATTCCATCAACTCACGCGCATAGTTCTCATTCAACCCACGGTCCTTGAGGGCCTGCTTTACCTGCGGATCTTTGGCAAACTGCGCCACGCGGGGAGCGTTTCTAGCAGCCAGCGAATCCGGCCCGATACTCTGCCAGTTATCCAGATACATCAACATCGCCGAGCTCTTTGCCGTAGCCACCAGCAGGTCCTCAAACTTGCCAAGGGCACGCGGCCGGATCACGTCCCGCTCATAAGCCGGCAGCATATACGGCTCATTCTGGTTCTTCTTGATGTACACATTGAAGTGGTTCAGCCAAAAGTCCGTCATCACCGCTTCCAGCTGCCGTTCGCTGTAGATGTCCCGCAGCATCCGCGACTGCAGCAGCTCCGCCCCAATCATCCTCGGCGAGCCCTGCAGTGCGGCGAGAGTCTCCCGCTGTATCGGCGTCAGACCCTCCGCGGCCTCGGCCAACTCGGCCTGACTCAAACTCCTGCGAAACGCGATCAACTCCTTCGGCGGCATCGCCAGGATCCGCCGCATCCTCTCGTCCGGCGGAAGATTGATGATCCTCACCGCCTCCAACCCCGAGTAGAACTGCTCCTCATGCGTCGCCATCGCCGGAACGCCAGGGTCCACGCCATCTCCCGGTAGCGCGCTCTTGTCCTTCGGCCCGTCGCCGTCCTTCGCCATCGTAGGCGACATCATCTCCCCATCGCCTTTACCGGCGTCCGCTTCTGCCTTCTTCTCTTCCTGCTTCGCCTTCGCCGCCTTGTAGAAAGCAATCTCATCGGCGTAAATCGCATGTTCCACCGGGTCAGAAGGCAGCGGAGAATTCTTCGCAATCATCTGCCGCAACACCTGCGGACTCGGATACCGCCAAACCAACTCCGCCTGTGGCATCTTCATCGCGGGAAACATCGCCAGCCGCGCATCCAGCGCCGAATCATCGATCCTCGAAAGGTTCAACTGCAACTCAAACCACCGCTGCAACCCCATCGCCTCTACCGCCGCAACGTCCCCAGGCCGCGGCCCAAACGTAAATCGATTTAGAGCATGCAACACCCGCTCCCGCCCTTGAATCTGCCCCTGTTTCGCCGAACTCCCCACCGGCTTGTTCACCGCAGGGGCCGCGACCATCGGCTGCTCAATCATCAACACGCACAGAACGCCAGAAATCAAGGCGCGTACCGAACCCATCAGCACTTCAGCAGACCACCGTCTGAATCGCATAGCACTCCTTCTTGCGCCCCAGCCTGATCTTGCTCAGCCAAAACAGCCAGAGAACTGCCTCTGCCATCTCAGACCCGGTTACCCCCCAGCAGTTGCGAACAAATTCGCCCATACGACCCAGCTAAAACGCCGCAAGCTCATGCATTGCCCGGTATAAGTCCTCCGGCTGCGGCAAAATTGCGTCCTCAAGCACCGGCTGATACGCCACAAACGTATCCATCGCCGCCACCCGCCGCACCGGAGCGTCGAGATCATGAAACAGTTCGTCCCCGATCCGCGCCGCGATCTCCGCACCATACCCCCAGCTCAGCATGTCCTCATGCGCGACGATCACGCGATTCGTCTTCTTCACGCTCTCCGCAATCGCCTCCCAGTCATAAGGAGTCAAACTCCGAAGGTCGATCAACTCCACATCGATACCCGTCTCGCGATGCAGCTTCTGCGCCGCCTGCAGCGCCCGCGGCACCACAGCGCCATACGTCACCACGGTCAGGTCCTTGCCCTGCCGCACAATCTTCGCCTTCCCAAAAGGAATGCAGTACTCCGGCCCCGGATAAGGCGCCCGTCCAAACGTCTCGCGATACAGCCGCTTGTGCTCCAGAAAGATCACCGGATCATCGCACCGAATCGCCGTCCGCAATAGCCCTAGCGCGTCCAGCGCGTTCGACGGCATCACGATCCGCACACCAGGCGTATGCGTAAAAATACTCTCGCCCGACTGCGAGTGATAGATCGACCCGCCCGTCAGATACCCACCAATCGGCACTCGCATCACCAGCGGGCAGCTGAACTCCCCGTTCGACCGCCACCGCACCAACGGAAGTTCATTGCGCATCTGGTGCATCGCCGGCCAGATGTAGTCGAAAAACTGGATCTCCACAACAGGCTTCATTCCCCGAATAGCCATGCCAATTGCGCGGCCCGTGATATTCGCCTCGGCCAGTGGAGAATTGAAGCAACGCTCGCTGCCAAACTCCGTCTGCAATCCCGCCGTCAGCTTGAAGACCCCGCCCTTGCCCTTCACCTTGCCCGCGAGCAACGCCTCGTCGCGACTGGCATCGGCAACGTCCTCGCCGAACACCACCACCCGCTCGTCCCGCCGCATCTCGTCCTTCAGGCAGCAGTTGATCAGGTCTGCCATCGTGCGCTCCGTTGGGTCCGCGGTCGCCGCGGGCTCCGTAGCAAATCGAGGATCCATTGGGCTCAGGTCCTCCGAATACAAATGCTTTGTAATCGAAGCCACCGTCGGCAGCGTCGCCATCACCGCGCGGTCCGCCGCCCGCTGCACTTCTTCATCCACCTGCTGCTCGAGCTTATTGATCGCGTCCGCGTCAAGAATTCCCTCACGCAGCAGCCACATCTGCATCCGCGAGATCGGGTCCCGCGCCGCATCGGCGGCAAGCTCCTCCGCCGACCGGTATAGCCGTTCATCATCACTCAGCGAATGCGAATACGGCCGGATCACATGCCCATGCACCAGCGCCGGCCCCTTCCCCGCGCGGCAATACGCCACCGCCTCCGCCATCGCCTTGTAGCTCTCAATCGGATCAGTCCCATCGACCTCTGCAAAGTGAAAGTTCGGAAAATTCGCCACCAGCTTCGAGATATTTCCCCCGGGCGTATTCACCTCCACCGGCGTCGAGATCGCGTACCCATTGTCCTCGACCACATACAGCACCGGCAGCTTCCCATTCGAAGCCGTATTCAACGACTCCCAGAACTCACCCTGGCTCGTCGATCCCTCACCGATCGAAACATAAACCACCTCGTCGCCATGAAACGTCACATCTTTGAAATCGCGGTAGTCCCCCTGATGCTTCTTCGCCGCCTCAGGATGCCGCGTGAAGAACCTTCCCGCCTCCGCGCACCCGACCGCATGCAGACACTGCGTCGCTGTCGACGAAGAAGGCGTCACGATATTCAGCCTCTTGTTCGACCAGTGGGAAGGCATCTGCCGTCCGCCGCTCGCGATATCGTCCGCCGCACCCACCGCCTGCAGCAGCTGCTCCTCAACGGTATTCCCCAGCGTCAGGCATATCGCCCGGTCGCGATAGTAAGGAAAGAACCAGTCATACCCCGGCTTCATAGCCATCCCTGCAGCGACCAGCAGCGCCTCATGTCCCGCGCATGAGACCTGGAAAAAGATCTTCTGCTGCCGCTTCAATACGATCTCGCGATCGTCCGTTCGCCGCGATAGATACATCAGGCGATAGAACTCCACCAGTTGCTCACGCGTCAGCGAACTCTCCGCTACATCGACCGCCGTCTTCTTGTTCTCCTGCACGCTGGATCCAGACTGTCTCGCCATGCACCTGTCCTTTACATCTGGGCCACGGCCTTCTCAAGCCGCCCACAAGATTGTACCGGGAAGCCACCAGACTTGACTCTCCCAAGAAGACTTTTTTGACTCATCGTTCAATTTGCAGAAGGCCCTGAAAATGGGCGGCGCTAGGGCCGCCCATTCAGAACATTTCACAACCTAAACAAACAACGGAGCCAACACCAGCGTAATCGTAGCCAGCAGCTTGATCAGTACATGCAGACTCGGCCCCGCCGTGTCCTTGAACGGATCGCCGACCGTATCGCCCACGACCGCCGCCTTATGCGCCTCGGACTTCTTTCCGCCATACTGTCCCGTCTCGATAAACTTCTTCGCGTTGTCCCACGCGCCGCCGCCGTTGTTCATCAACATAGCCAGCAGCACGCCCGAGATCGTCCCGACCATCAGCAGCCCAGCGACAGCTTCGGCCCCGGCCAGATTCACCGCCACTCCAGCGATCGCCGGAACTGGCAGGACCGTACCCGGGGCATAGATCGCCGTATTCGCCTGATAGCTCGAGCTCAAGTGCCGGAAGATCAGACCGACCACGACGGGCATGCCAACCACCAACGCGCCCGGCAACACCATCTCTTTTAGTGCGGCCCCTGTCACAATACGAACGCATCGTCCATAATCTGGCTTCGAAGTGCCGGCCATGATCCCGGGGTTCTCCCTGAACTGGTCACGGACGTCCTGCACAACCATCTGCGCGGTCCGGCCCACGGCCTTGATCGCCATGGAGCTAAATAGGAACGTCAGCATCGCACCCAGCAGCGCCCCAACAAAAACCGGCACCTGCGCCAGGTTAATATTCGTGAAGCTCCAGCCCGCCGGCATAAACCCGCCGGCCGCCGCGACCTTCGCCGTCACGATGACTTTGATCTCCTCCAGGTAAGCCGAGAACAGCAGGAAAGCCGCCAGCGAAGCCGATCCCACCGCGTAGCCCTTGGTCAGCGCCTTCGTCGTATTACCCGCCGAATCCAGCTTGTCCGTCCGCTGACGAATCGAGTCCGGCTGGTTTGACATCTCGATAATTCCGCCGGCGTTGTCTGTAATTGGTCCAAACGTATCCATCGCCAGAATGTAGGCGGCGCAGCTCAGCATGCCCATCGTAGCGATCGCCGTGCCATAAATTCCCTTCGCATAATCGGAGATCCCAACAACTCCAGCCAGTCCCTGCACGCCAAAGTAGTAGCTCAGCAGCAGCGCCGCCGAGATCGCAATCACCGGCATCGCCGGCGTCTCCATCCCCACAGCGAGCCCGCTGATGATGTTCGTCGCCGGGCCCGTCAGCGAAGCCTCTGCAATAGACTGCACCGGCCTGTAGATCGACTCGGTGTAGTACTCCGTGATCCACACAAACAGAAACGACGTAATCAATCCGACGACGCCACACCCCAGCAGCCACAACCAATGCACCAGCGGCCCGTTCAACATCAGATACACGGAACCGGCGAACCCCAGCAACGCGAGCCCCGAAGTCACATAGAACCCGCGATTCAACGCATGCATCGGGTCTTCGTCTTCGGTCGTACTCACCACAAAGACGCCCACGACACTGGCAATCAGATTGATAGCCAGCACGATCAGCGGAAACAGTATCCCCTTCACGCCAAACACAGGATAAAGTGCCGCACCCAGGATCATCGCGCCTACGTTTTCCGCTGCGGTCGACTCAAAGATGTCCGCACCACGGCCCGCGCAGTCGCCGACGTTGTCCCCAACCAGGTCCGCAATCACTGCCGGGTTCCGCGGATCGTCTTCAGGAATTCCCGCCTCGACCTTACCCACCAGGCCCGCGCCAACGTCGGCCGCCTTCGTATAGATTCCGCCGCCAAGCTGGGCAAACAGCGCCACCAGCGAAGCTCCAAACCCAAACCCGACCAACTGATACGGCACCGCCGCCGGATGTTCCAACCCGCCGAAGAACAAAAACAGAGAACCCACGCCCAGCAACGAAAGCGCCACCACCACCAGCCCCGTCACCGCCCCGCCCCGGAGCGCCATCTGCAGCGCTTTATTCAAACTGGTTCGCGCCGCGGAAGCCGTCCGGATATTCGCCCGGATCGAGCAGTACATCCCCGTATACCCCGCCAGCCCGGAGCACACCGCACCCACCAGAAAGCTGATTACCGTCTTCAACGCAAACGGCTCGGTCCTCGCCGACATGTGGTATCCAACAAAAACCAACAGAGCCAGCGCCACCGCGATTTCGCCTATCGTCGCGTACTGCCGTCGCAGAAAAGCCTCGGCCCCTTCCCGAATTGCATCCGAAATCACCCGCATCTCCGCCGTTCCCGTGTCCGAGGCGATTACCGCACGCGCCAGCATCAACGCTGCCACCAGGGCCAGCACTCCAACCCCTAGTGCGACCCACAGATACAGCCGGCCGTCGTTCCCAACATAGGCAGGCTGAGTCGCAGCCTGCTCTTGTACGGCCATAGCCAAAAAGCTCACTACAAACATGCAGAGGTCTCCTTAGAACGCAGAATTTCTTTCAGCTTCACAAAGGCCGCAATTAGAGCATGCGCAATCGAAGAGGGTCAATGCGTCCCTTGATGCGTCCCTCGAAGTATCCAGGACATAGGCTTCGATGCTGATTTTCGTGCGGCGCGAATCTGTCAATTTCATGAGAGCGGCAAACCAAAGTAATAGCACAAGTCGCCACTTCCTCACGCAAACTCCTTCCCGGCCGATGTACACCTCAGCGCAAATACTGAGGTGCAGCCGTGTCCCTTCGCAGCAACTTGACTCGTCGTGCCCGAACTCTACGCGTCCCAGTCGCGCGTCTGTTCGGACACGCCATTTATAAGCGCGCCACCGTCATGATCTTCTTCCTCGCCCGTCTCGCCGGCGCCCAGATCGACACCACCAGCGTGGCTCCCCATCGCTACCTCGTCCTCTACCGAAACGCCACTATCCCCGGCGACGCCGAGGCCCGCATCGCCTCCACCGGCGCCCGTCTCACCCGGCGCAATGAGCACCTCGGCATCGCCGCCATCGAGTCCATGGCCCAGCAGGACGACGCCACCACTCTCCGCCGTCTCGCCGCCCAACCCAACGTCGCCTACGTCCTCCACGACCGCATCCTATCCGCCCACCTCCGCCTTCGGGCCATCGACCCGGCCTCCATCGGCCTAGCCTCAATCGGCAAGGACGGAACCGGACCATCAACCGGCCCCACTACCATCGGCAGACTCCCGACCCACGGCCCCATCCATACCACTCCCCCCTCCATTCCAGCCCTGCCGCCGCCACCACCCGTACCCTCACCGTACGACACCTACTACACCACCCCCCAAAGCTGGGCCGTCCAGCAGGTGGGTGGCTACGGTAACAGCGTCCCGGGCGGTCCCACTCACGGCCCCTGGGACACCACTATGGGCAAGGGCGTCCGCATCGCCATCATCGACAGCGGCGTTGACCAGTCCCACCCCGACATCGCCCCAAACCTCGCCCTCAACCTCTCCGAGGTCGACCGGACCGCCTACCCCACCCCGTGCGACGATGGCACCGCGCAGGACCAGCAAGGCCACGGCACCTGGACCGCCTCCCTCGCAGCCGCAGCTATCGGCCCCGGCACCGGACAGGTCATCGGAGTCGCCCCAGCCGCGACCATTCTCAACATCAAAGTCCTCCAGCGGATGCCGGCCTCTATCATTGGAGACAGCGACCCCGCCGACCAGTGCGAAGCCGGCGAGGCCAGCGGCCTTCTCAGCTGGGTCATGCAGGGCATCGAGGACGCCATCACCAACCGCGCCGACGTCATCTCCCTCTCCATCGGCGCCACCGCCGACCTCACGACAGGAGACGGCGCTGGCCTCCTCGCCGCCTTCAACCAGATCACCTACGCCGCCGCCCAGGCCAACATCGTCCTCGTCGCCTCCGCAGGAAACGACGGCTTCGACCTCTCCAACCCCCGTTACGTCGAACTCCCCGCCCAATCTCGCGGCGTGCTCGCCATCGTCGCCTCCACCAACCCAGCCTGTGCCCAGGACCTCAATCCCGGAGCCACCTGCACGCCCGGCCCCGTCACTCTCGCCTACTACAGCAACTACGGTGCCCCGCTCAACGCCCTTGCCGCACCCGGCGGAAGCTACCCCGACGGCGGCGACACCACCCTCAGCGGCTGGATCCGCGGCGCCTGCAGCTCCGGCAAGCCCAACACCCTCAACGGCCTGCCCTCGGACTCCGCCCATAGCTACGGATGCTTCAACCTCGGCCACACTCCTTACGTCCAGGCCATGGGCACGAGCGCCTCGGCCCCATTAGCCGCAGGCGTCGCCGCCCTGCTCCGCGCGGCCCACCCAAATTGGAGTGCCGCCGACGTCGTCACTGCCATGCGCAACTCGGCCATCGCCACCCCGGGCTTAGTACCTCAGATCAACGCCACCACCGCACTAACCCAATCCCCACCAAGGCAATAGCAAAGATAACTCGAGCTATTCTTGAATCCAAAACTCACCCCTTCATCCGTTCCTTCACGCTATGGGCCAGCTTTTCGATCTCATCGGCCTTCTTGATCACGTCCACCGACAGGATCTCTTTGTCCGTCTTATCGACCTGTTGTTTCAAGTCCGTTGCCAACGCCAGCAACTTGTCTGTGTCGGCCACCAGACGCTTCTGCCGGTCGTCGTTCCGCAGTTTCTCCTGCTTCTCCGCCCGGCCCGCATCCAGCGGACTCGAGTCGTCGGGAGTATTCCCTAACCCCGGCTTCTGAGCCGTCCCAGGCGTCTGGCGCCCCGGCAACGGCTGCTGCGCAGACATCTGTCCTCCGCTTACTCTCACAGAGCCCGCCGTCACCAAAACCATTCCAATCATTGCAACTCGAAGTATCCTCATATCGTCCCCCGGTGACCGCCTGCAGGCAGCGCCCTCCTCGCTTCCCTGCCAGAATTGCATCTTATCAAGCTATTGACGCATTCTGTTCTACAGCATCCCCGAAAGCGAGACGCCGTAATCATGCACCTTCTGGCCCTGGCCACGCAAGATCAACCTACCGGAATGGTCAAGGTCATAGAACGTGACTGGTACAACGGCATCCTTCTCACGATTCAGACCAAACTCCCCAAATTTCTAGCCGTTCTCTTTATCGTCTTCGTACTCCACCGAATCGTGCTTTTCTTCGTCAAGCGCACGCGCCGGCGTGCCGACCATCAGGTAGGCAACTTCCACCGCGCCGCCCAGCTCCGCACCATGGCCGCCATCGTGCGCGCGACCTCTTACTCCGTCTTCGGCTTCATCATCTTTCTCCAGGTCCTCAACCTCCTGAACATCCCCTACCAGCCTCTCCTCGCCTCGGCTGGCATACTGGGCATCGCAGTCGGCTTGGGCGCACAAAGCATCTTCAAGGACATGCTTAACGGCGTCTTGATCCTCATTGAAGACCAGTACAACGTCGGCGAGGTCGTCAACATCGCCGGCCTCAAGGGCACCGTCGAAGACCTCTCCCTCCGCCGCACCACCCTCCGCGACGCCGACGGCACTCTCTACATAATCCCCAATAGCCAGATCGCCACCGTCTCCAACCTCTCCCGCGACTACGCCGTCGCCACCCTCAACGTCAGCGTCGACGCCAGCGCCAACCCCGACAAGGTCATCGCCCTGCTCGCCGACGTGGCCGGCCAGGTCCGCAACGAGCCCGACTTCAAAGACATCGCCGTCGCCGACCCCGTCATCCTTGGCGTCGACAAGATCGAAGGCCGCTCCGTCACCTATCCCGTACAAATCCGCGTCCGAACCAACAAACGCGATGTCGTCCTGCGCGAACTGCGTCGCCGCATCATCATGGCTTTCGAGAAAAACGGGGTCCCTCTCGGCAACGACCCGGCCAACATGCTCATCCTGCGCGCCCCCAGCCCCAACCCCACCGCCCCACCCGCCCAACAACCTATAATCGGCAGTTAGCCCAAAACCAACTAACCGATTTCATCGATAAAGAGACCCTAGTGGCAACACAAACAATCAGCACAAGATCTGCAGAGCATTACAAATGGGGAGGGCCGCAAGGGACTGACTGTGACGGTTGGCACCTGGTCAAAACGCCTGCACTCAGCATCATCGAAGAGTTCATGCCACCCGGCACCAGTGAGGCCCGTCATTTTCACGTCCACGCGCGTCAGTTTTTCTTCGTCCTCGAAGGAGAACTGACCCTCGAGGTCGAGCATCATGATTTTGTCCTTCAAACCGGAGAAGGGCTGGAAATCTCTCCGGGCCAGCAGCATCAGGCAATGAATCGCAGCAGAGGGCCCGTGCGAATGCTCGTCACTAGCCAGCCCCCAAGTCATGGCGACAGAATCACGACATAGTCACAAGCAACGGCCCGTGGAATTCAGCGTAAACCGTTGGTAATCTGATCCGCAGAGTTCTATCGTTAAAATTATGGATCGTTCCATCAAAAGGAGAGCTTGCGTTATCGCATGGCTCTTATGTGCGGTGTTGACCTCCCTGGCAGTTCATTCGCCCCACTGCGATCACTGTGATGGATCGTTTGTCACCCTTTCTCCACTGCGCGGACCTGTTGTTGACCATCAAATACCTGCTACGCCAGACACCTGTAATGGCATTTGCTGGTGCTGCGGCTTTCACGGACTTCCGAATGCAGGTCCCGTTCTGACTTCGGCAAACAAAGTGACCCCTGGTGTTTGGCCTAGTCCGCCTTCACCTGTTCGCACGCCGCACTCACCCATATTTCGACCTCCCCGCGCAGCTGTCTCCTCTTAGCTTGGCCATTCTGTGCCTGTGGCACAGCCGCTGGAACGCACAAACTCGCTCTGGAGACATCGATGCGCACATATATGTTCACGCTCCCTGCAGCGTGCCTGTTTCTATTTCTGTGTCTGCCTGCTCAGGGGCAGACCCCCTCTAAGCCATCCGCCGGCCACCCGCACGAAACCAGTGACGTCAAAGACCCCATAGCCATCCTTGAGCTTGGCGCAACAACAAGCTGGAATTTCAGTGGAGGCGCAGCGACCTTCGCGCCAAATCTTGCAGCCGAGGTGACACCTATCGAGAACTGGCTGGAGCTTGAAGCAGGCGTCTCACCCTTCTACACACGTAACTCAACCGAGTGGGACACTGACCTGCTCTTCAAGAAGCCGTGGACCATATCGCGGAAGGCGGAGTTCATGCTGGGCGTCGGTCCACAATGGGTTCACCTCAGGCAAAATGGGAAAGTGACCAACTCCATCGCCGGGGAGCTGGCCGGAGACTTTATGTTCTGGCCAACCCACAAGCACCGCTTCGGCTGGTTCCTCGAACCGGCATACGACTACAGCTTTGCTAGAGGCCACCAGCAATCCATAGGCATGAGCGCCGGTCTGTTGATTGGTATTCCGTGATCGTCTCGCAACCTCACGCCCACTACAAGGATTTGTTCATCGCCTCGATCAACTCGTCCACCGTCGAAACCGGTGGCAGACAACCCTTCCCATTGCAAACGACCGCAAAGCTCCCCTCCTCCTTGAGCCCCGGCAAATGCGGTAGCGTCTCCGCCAGCGCGCGAGGCAACGCCCCCAACTGGTCTCTCCGCAACCGTATGACGCTCTTGTTCACCGCATACCGTGCCAGCGCCACCGCCTCCAGCCGCCGCGCCGCAGCATCGTCGCCAATCACGCAGATCTGCACCGCACGCTGCACCATTCGCTGCAACGCCAAGCCATAGCTCGCAGCATACAAACCGAAGTGCTCGACGACGCCGGCAAAGGTCTCCAGCGTCTCCAGCGCCTTCACTGCATAGTCTTCGCGACCATTCAGGGCCTCCAGCCGTAACAGCAG
>DATHQG010000077.1:0-6852 GCA_035483075.1 Edaphobacter sp.
ATCGAGGTGATTCCCTTCCGGTTGCAGGACTGCTCTCTAATGATATGACGCTGAATCCTGCTACTGGTTACAGTACGACGGGAATGTGCGGGTGGATGGGCTTTGGCGCGTGATTTGGGGTGGTTGGTGTGAGAGATTAGAAGTCAATGGTTTCTATGCGAGTATTTGCTGGTTGGAGTGCAGTTGCGGCGATGGTGATCGCCGTGGGGGGTGTCGGCGGTGCCTTTGGGCAGGAGATTCGCGACCCGGCGAACCTGGCGGGAGAACGGGTGCGGGCCTCGGTCACAGAAGACCCGATCCCGGCGAACAAGGGCGCGCTGGCGCTGGAGCAGAGCCT
This sequence comes from Edaphobacter sp., assembly GCA_035483075.1. Taxonomy (GTDB): domain Bacteria; phylum Acidobacteriota; class Terriglobia; order Terriglobales; family Acidobacteriaceae; genus Edaphobacter. The sequence continues at coordinate 338 of DATHQG010000077.1, forward strand.
GATCAAGTTGAGGACGCGGGCCAGCCTGATGATGATCGTGGCGCATCCTGATGATGAGGACGGAGGAATGCTGACGTACGAGGCCCGGGGACATGGGGTCCGAACAGCGACGTTGACGCTGACACGCGGCGAGGGCGGGCAGAACCTGATGTCGGGCGATTTTGACGACGCGCTGGGGTTGGTGCGGACGCAGGAGCTGTTGGCGGCGGACCGGTATCTGGGAGTTGACCAGATGTTCGGGACGGAGGTGGACTTCGGGTTTTCCAAGACGAAGGAGGAGGCGTTCGCTAAGTGGACGCATGAGCGGGTGCTGTATGACGCCGTGCGCGCTGTGCGGCTGTACCGGCCGCTGGTGGTGACGAGCGTGTTTGAGGGTGGACCTACGGACGGTCACGGCCAGCACCAGGTTTCGGGCGAGATGGCGCAGGAGGTATTTACAGCTGCCGGTGACCCAAAGGTATTTCCGGAGATGGGGCTGGAGCCGTGGTCGCCGATGAAGGTGTACGCGCGGGTGCCGTTTGCGCGAGTGTCGAATGGGCAAATGTACGACTATGCGACGAACAAGTCGATTCCGGCGCGATTTTATAACTATGTGACGAAGACGTGGTCGACGGAGACTCCGCAGGCCAATGTGGTTGTGCATGAAGGCGAGCCGAGCTCGGTGCTGGGGATGACGTATGTTCAGTTTGCGCGCAAGGGGCTGGCATTGCAGAAGACGCAGATCGGCGAAGGCGTGAGGATGGCCCCTGCAGGCGCGTTCGATGTGAGCTATCACAGGTATGGATCGCGAGTGAAGACGGGTGACACGGAACAGAGTTTTTTCGATGGCGTGGATGTGACGCTGGAGGGGATTGCGACGCTTGCTCCTGCAGGCGAGACCTGGCTGCGACCAGCGCTGAAGGCAATTGACGATCATGCGGCCGCGGCGGCCAAGGTCTTTTCGGTAGACGATCCGGAGAAATGCGCGCCGGAGTTGCGGGACGGGTTGAAGGGCGTCGATGCGCTGATTGCGAAGGTCGAGGCGAGCGGGCTGACCAAGCAGGAGAAAGTAAATGTTCTGCATGAGTTGAAGGTGAAACGAGTGCAGTTCAACGATGCGCTGGTCGAGGCACTCGGTTTGCGTGTGGAAGCGCGGATGGTGGCGGACGGCAACGCGTGCATGATTGCTGTGACGCCAGGTTGCACGGCGCATGTGGCGACCAAGGTAATTAACGGCGGCAGGCTGCCCGTTGCGGTGGTGTCGGACTTTGTCTCTGCGACAGGACTGAGCAAGGAGGGCGACAGGACCTGGGGCGGAGTTGCGCTGGAGCCCGGAAAGACGCTGGACTCGTTCTTCGAACGAAGCCAGGTGAGGGCGAACGGCCCAACTGTCACTGTCTTGACAGGTTCGGCCGATAAATTCGTGGGACCCACGACCCGACCGTACTTCACGAGGAAGAACATCGAACAGCCGTATTACGACGTGAGCGATCCGGCGCTGCGACTGGCTCCTCAGACTCCGCCGGAGAGCTTCTGGGTGCGAGCGAGCTACGATGGCGTTCCGCTACTGATGGGTCAGGTGGTGCTGGCGCCGAAGAACAAGGAGGACGATGCGGACAAGCAGATGGCGTTTATTCCGTCGCTGAGCGTGGCGATCCGGCCGTCAGCGGGGATAATTCCGCTTACCGAGAAGAGTTTTATGGTGACCGTTGATGTTCGCAGCGATGAGCAGCGAGGCATCTCGGGCGAGGTGCGGCTGGAGCTGCCGAAGGGATGGCAGTCGGAGCCTCGAATCGCGGAGTTTTCCTTCGGCCACGCGGGTGAGACAAAGATGGTTCCCTTTCGCGTGAATCCTGGGGTGCTCGCGGAGACGAGCTATACGCTTAAAGCTGTGGCTGAGACGGAGAACGGTGCGACAAGCGAGGGGTTTCGGGCCGTCGGATACAAGGGGCTGACTCCTACGAATATGTACACTGCAGCGACATACCGGACCCGTGGCGTGGATGTAAAGGTGGCTCCGGGACTGAAGGTGGGATATCTGCCGGGGACCGGGGACGAGGTGCAGGCGTCGCTGGAGAATTTAGGCGTGCATGCGACGACGTTGAATGTGAACGATATCGCTGGAGGGAGGCTTTCCGGATATGACGTGGTGGTGCTGGGGGTGCGGGCTTACGCAGCCAACCCGGGTTTGGCTGCAGCGAATGGAAGACTTCTGGAGTTTGCGAAGAACGGCGGCGTAGTGATTGTGCAGTACAACCTCGGGCAGTTCGACTATGGGCCGTATCCTTACTCACTGGGCAGCGCGGAGAAGGTCGTGGATGAGGGATCGCCGGTAGAGTTGCTGATGCCGGAGAACCCTGTGCTGAGTTGGCCGAATCGGATTACAGCGAAGGATTTCGATGGATGGGTGGAGGAGCGGGGGCATGGGTTTATGGAGAGCTGGGACCCACAGTACGTGGCACCGCTCGAGACCCACGATCCGGGGCAGGACCCGCAGAAGGGCGGCCTGCTGGTGGCGAAGACAGGTAAGGGCGCTTATGTCTATGTGGCCCTGGCGCTGTATCGGGAGCTGCCTGAGGGTGTACCGGGGGCCTACAGGCTGTTTGCGAACCTGTTGAGCATGGGCAAGGAGAAGGCGGCGAAGTAAGCGAGACAGAAGCGGGCCGGTTGCGAGACACTGACTGGATGATGACTGGTGCTCGGGAAGAAGAATTAATGACGGCGGCAGGCATGTTGCTGAAGGGCCGCCGGACGAACACGCCGATAGACGATTTGCCTCCGGCGGTGCGGCCGGTGACGCTGGAAGAGGCCTACTTCATTCAGGACAGGCTGGCACTCGCGTATGGCGAGATCGGCGGGTGGAAGGTGGGCGCCCCAACGGCGGACGCGACGCCGATGTTTGCGCCAATGCCGCGGGCGTGGATCGCCTCAAATAACGCACTGCTGGGTGGACGGCACAGGTATCGTGGGCTGGAGGCGGAGATCGCTTTTCTGATTGGGAAAGACCTGCCACGGCGCGAGAAGGCTTATTCGCGGGACGAGGTGGTGGCCGCGATTGCGAGCTGCCATCCGGTGATCGAGGTGATTGAAAGTGGATTGACGGACCCAATGAAGGCGGAGAAGCTGTCAATGATTGCGGACCTGCAGATGCATGGCGCGTTCGTGTATGGGGCGGCGGTCGCGAATTGGCAGAGGATCGATTTTTCGAAGGAGCATGTCACGCTCGCCGTTAATGGCATAGTGCGAGTCGACCGGACGGGATCGAATACTTCGGGAGACCTAATGCGCCTGCTGCCCTGGCTGGCGAATGAAGGTGCGGCACGGACGGGCGGCCTGAAGTCTGGTCAGTGGGTGACGACAGGAAGCTGGACCGGATTGTCCATGGGGATAGCGGGAGCTAAGGTGGATGTGGCGTTTTCGACTGCCGGTGAGGTCCATCTGCGGTTTGAATAGGGCTGGCTGCCGGTTGAAAGAGCGATAGATTCGGCAAGGTAAAGGACAAAGAAGATGAAGTCGGTAAAGAATGTCGAGTTCCTGGCTCCGGCGACGGGGCGGTATGCGGAGATTTTGACTCCAGAGGCCGTTGCCTTTGTGGTGGGGCTGCAGCAGACCTTCAACATGCGGCGGAAGGAGTTGCTGGAGGCGCGGGCGGCGCGGCAGAAGAGACTGGATGAGGGGGAGCGGCCTGATTTTCTGAAGGAGACGAAAGAGATCCGCGAGAGCGAGTGGACGGTGGCACCGCTGCCGAAGGACCTGCTCGACCGGCGTGTCGAGATTACAGGGCCGGTGGACCGAAAGATGATCATCAACGCGCTAAACAGCGGCGCGAAGGTATTCATGGCGGACTTTGAGGACTCGACCACGCCGACCTGGGACAACGTGATGGAGGGCCAGCTGAACCTGTGGGACGCGGTGCGGCGGACGATCACGTTTGAGGACGAAAAGACCGGAAAGAGTTACAAGTTGAATGAGAAACCGGCCGTGCTGTTTGTGCGGGCACGAGGGTGGCATCTTGAGGAGCGGCACCTGATCGTAGATGGAGGGCCGATCTCAGGTTCGCTGTTCGACTTTGGGTTGTATGCGTTTCATAACTCGAAGGAGTTGCTGGCGCGAGGGTCCGGGCCTTATTTCTATTTGCCAAAGATGGAGAGCCATCTCGAGGCAAGGCTTTGGAACGATGTGTTCATCAAGGCCGAGAGTGAGCTGGGGATTCCGGCTGGGTCAATTAAGGCCACGGTGCTGATCGAGACGATTCTGGCTTCGTTTGAGATGGACGAGATCCTTTGGGAGCTGAAGGAGCACTCGGCCGGGCTGAACTGCGGTCGGTGGGACTACATCTTCAGCTACATCAAGAAATTTGCAGGGGACACAAGCGTGTTGCTGCCGGACCGCGGGCAGGTGACGATGACCACGCACTTTATGCGGAGCTATTCGAAGCTGTGCATTAAGACGTGTCATCGGCGCAAGGTGAGTGCGATGGGTGGAATGAGTGCGTTTATTCCGATCAAGAGCGATCCTGTGGCCAACGAGAAGGCGTTGACGCAGGTGCGGGCCGACAAGGAACGCGAGGCGACGGATGGACATGATGGGACATGGGTCGCCCATCCGGGCTTGGTGCCGGTGGCGCTCGAGGTCTTCGATCGAGTGATGCCGCAGCCCAATCAGATTGAGAAGCAATTGCCTGACTTTCATGCCACCGCGGCCGATTTGCTGCAGGTGCCGGAGGGTTCGATCACCGAGGCCGGTGTGCGGCAGAATGTTGCGGTTGGGCTGGGGTATGTTGAGGCCTGGCTGCGTGGGATTGGATGTGTACCGCTGTTTAACCTGATGGAGGACGCAGCGACGGCGGAGATCAGCCGGGCACAGCTTTGGCAGTGGGTGCATCACGACGCCGTGATGGACGACGGGTTGCCGGTGACGGTGCAGATGGTCGATGAGGTCATTGCGGACGAGTTGAAGCGGGCAAAGGCGAGTGTGGATGCGAACCGGTATTCGGCCTATGTGCGGGCGGCTGAGTTGATGCGGGAGCTGGTGCGGGCGCCGAAGTTTATGGATTTTCTGACGGTACCCGCTTACGAGCGGGTGTTGGCGGAGGGGCTGTAGTTCCCTGCTCTGTTGCAGTATTGCTCGCTAACGTGAGAATCCCCACGTTAGCGACGATGAGACTGTCGCGAACATGGGGCACCCGATTCTTTACTTCAGCTGGTGTGTTTGCTTAGCTTCATCACGAGGCACTTTGCTGCGCCGCCGGCCTTCAGGAACTCGCTGAGTGCGATCTGGACGACTTCAAAGCCACGCATTTCGAGCTGGTCGCTCAGTTTGCTGCTGATCTTGTTGAGGACGATGGTGCGGCCTACGTTGATGGCGTTGCAGGCAAAGCAGACGGCGTCGGCTCCCGTGACGATGATTCGTTTTTCTGGTGGGTAGAAGGCTTCGATCTTGTGGAGGGAGAGGTGGTCGAAGGCGTCGGGAAAGTACATGATGTAGCCGCCCTGGAGGGGAGCGAAGCAGGTGTCGAGGTGATAGAAGCGTGGGTCGATGAGGTGGAGCGATACGACTGGGACGCCCCAGACCTTGCGCAAGGCAGCGTGGCTCGATGCGGCAGTGCGGGGACCGTGTCCGACCCAGAGGCAGCGGCCGTCGATTGAGAAGAGTGCGTCACCTTCGCCTTCAAACGGAGTGGTGCGGGGAATATCGACGAGGGTGTAACCGGCTTGCTGGAACCAGCGATGGAAGTGCGGCTCTTCGCCCTGCCGCTCGGCATGAAAGAAGCTGCTGACGGCGACGACGCCGTTGCGCTCGAGGCCGGCGTTGGCGGTAAAGACCATGTCGGGTGAGCCAGGTTGCGGAGCGATGAGTTCGACGTTAGCTATTTCGCTGACGGCCTCGTAGAGGCACTGCCATTGTTCTGCCGCGTGGGCGCGAGAGGAGGCGTGGACGTTACCGGCCATCCAGGGGTTGATGACGTAGTCGACGTCGTAGAGAGTGGGCGGGCACATGAGAAATGTGGCGCGCGAGGGAGCGACGGTTGCGAAAGGCTCGAAGCTGAAGGAGGCGTGGGGTGCGTGCTGGGTGCTCATGGCCGGATACCTGAACACAAGCATGCAGGACGCGAAAAGCCGCGTCAACACTAATGATTATGCATTTGTAACGGATATTTATACATATATTTGGGCCGTCCCGTAGAGCCGGAAAAGCAGATTCCTCCGCTTCGCTGCGGTATGACAACAAAAGGACAACGTCTACGGAAGGACGACAAAAAGGGCAACGTCTGCGGAAGGATGGTAGTGGGTCAGTTCAAAATGACCCACTACCCGAGTGTTAAAACGCTGAAGTGAAAACAAAGTCAGAGATTGCCGCGCAATGCCTGCTCTCTTTCGATTGCCTCGAAGAGCGCCTTGAAGTTGCCCTTGCCGAAGCTGCGGCTTCCCTTGCGCTGGATGATCTCGTAGAAGACGGTGGGGCGGTCTTCTACGGGACGAGTGAAGATCTGAAGCATGTACCCTTCGTTGTCGCGGTCGACGAGGATACCTAGT
>DATHQG010000078.1:0-6795 GCA_035483075.1 Edaphobacter sp.
CGTCACTCGCACCGACTTCAGCGTGCTCGCGTGGTACCCATAGAACGGCTCAAACAGGAGCACCTCATCGCCCGGATTCAGCAGCGCCATCACCGCTGCCTGAAACGCCCCTGTCACGCCGTTCGTCACCAACACTTCGCGCTCCGGATCGACCGTGATCCCCAGCGTCCGCTCCACCTTTCCCGCAATCGCAGTGCGCAACCGTGCAATCCCATCCATCCGCGTGTAGATATTCAGCCCATCGCGAATCGCACGGATCGCCCCCTCGGCCACCACCTCGGGCACTTCCGTATCGCAAACCCCTTGCGCCAGGTTCACCCCACCCAACCGGTCGCACTCCTGCGTCATCGCGCGTATCTCCGACTGCACCACCCGCGGCGCCAACTCGCTCAGCCCCAACCGCCCCGAAGCCACTTCGATCAGTCCCATATACCGTCGCTCCTTAGCCACAGTCTAGGCCATCTTACGTCCAGACAAGGCCACCACTCCACCATGGTCAATAATGAGGAGACGCCGGCCCGCGGATACGTGTATTGCATCGACAGGCAAGGGCATCGTTTGGCTGCTGAAAGGAACAGATTGAATATCCTTCGTCTCGCCTTCCAATCGCTATGCGGAGCCATCGCCATCTCCTCCGTGGCGCTCTGTGCGCAGGCCGTCCCCGCCACTCAATCCACCGACACCGCCAAAGAACATGTGCTACTGGTGATGACCGATGGGCTTCGCTGGCAGGAGGTCTTTCGCGGTGCCGACCCGACACTATTGACCAAAGCAAACAACAACGAACAGCCAGTCGACGCGCTCGCGCAGCTCTACCTGCAGCCCACACCCGAGGAGAGACGCGCTGCGCTGATGCCGTTCCTCTGGAGCCACATCGTGCCCGAGGGCGAGATCTACGGCAATCGAGACAAGGGCTCCGAGGCCTACGTCACCAACGGCCTCAACTTCTCCTATCCCGGCTACAACGAGACACTGACCGGGCGCCCAGATCCCCGTATCACAAGCAACGATAATGTCCCCAATCCCAACGTGACTGTGCTCGAGTGGCTCAACCGCGAGTGGCAGACCAGCGACCCTCAAGCCCAAAACCAGACCGCGGCCGGGAATCGCACTGCTAGTAAAGGCTGATAAGCGGGTCTAAGCCAACCCCGTCGACTCCGCCTGCTCCTGCGCATGATAGCTGCTACGCACCAGCGGCCCGCTCTCTACATGCCTGAAGCCCATCTCCAGCGCCTCATGCTTCAGGAAGGCGAACTCGTCCGGCGTGTAGTATCGCGCCATCGGCAGATGGTCCCTCGAGGGCCGCAGGTACTGCCCGATTGTCAAAATATCGACCTTACGGTCCGCCAGATCGCGAAACACCGTCAACAACTCGTGCATCTCCTCGCCCATCCCGACGATGATGCCCGTTTTCGTTATAATCTGGTCCCCGTCCCGGTCCGAAAACATCTCCGCAGCAATCACCTTGGCCTTCTCTAAAAATCCAAGCGACCGCTCATACCGCCCACCAGACTTCGCCACGCGATACAGCCGCGGTACCGTCTCGATATTGTGGTTCAGGATCTCCGGCCGCGCCGCGACCACCAATCGCAGCGCCTCCTCCACTCCTTGAAAGTCCGGCGTGAGCACCTCGACTCTGCATCCCGGCGCCTGCATCCTGATCTCTTCGATCACACTCACAAACGCCCGCGCCGCGCCCACATTGTCGTCGTCGCGATTCACGCTGGTAATCACAGCATGCGCAAGACCCAACTGCGCGACGGCGTACGCCACCCTCCGGGGCTCGTCAAAATCAATCGGCTCCGGCTTACCCTTCGGCACCGCGCAGAACCCACACCGCCGCGTGCACAGGTTCCCAAGCATCATGAACGTAGCGGACTTCTGGTTCCAGCATTCGCCAATATTCGGGCACTGCGCGCTCTCACACACCGTATGCAGGTTCAGCTCCCGCGCCATCTTCTTCAGGTTATGAAAGGTCTCGCCCATTGGCGCCTTCGCCTTCAGCCACGCCGGCTTCGGCGCGGGCTTCCTGCGCGTCAGGTCGATCTGGACTAATCCTTCATGCTGTTGGGCAACCGGCGGAGTCATCCCTTTCATTGTATCCAACCGGGCCAACGCGACCAGCTTGGACACCTGCCAAACATGGTGCCGGAGAGCGACCCGATCGTCGACTAGGCAAGCGCAAAAACGGGGGCTCCCCATTTCCTAGTGCACACACAGTAACCCCCCGAAAGTCGTAGATTTACGCCGAGAATTTGTGCGAGCGAATTACACGTTGCAGATATGCTCACGATAGGTACTTTGGGACTCGATGCACGCTTTCAGAGCGGGCACGCGGAGCATACAGAACGGAGGCTGGAACCTCGATGAAGCGGACAATCAACGGATCGATCTCAGGACTGCTTGGCCTGGTGCTGGCGTTTACATCAATCGGGCGCACAGCGGCGCAGGAGATGCAGCCCGCGCCTTCCTCGGCCACGCAATCGGCCTCGCCGACGGACGCGGCCCGGCCCACGACACCATCGCAATCTGCCGCAACCGCAGCCTCGGTCTCAAAAAACAAGAAGGGAAAGCAGGAGTACACCGGACCCACGACGCTGGTGGAGTTGCCGCCAACGCCGATGCTCGACGAGGAAGGGAAGCAGCGCCAGGACCCCGATGGCAAGCTGATGTTCAACCCGCCCGTCAAGCAGCAGCGCGACAAGAAGGGACACCCCCTCTTCGACGCAAAAGGCCAGCCCTTAATGCAGACGAAGGACAACCTCGGATATGACGAGAACGGGAAGAAGCTGCATCCCTTGAAAGAGAAGCCGCCAAAGACAGTTTCGGTCTCGATCGCCCGTGGAACGCTGACCGTCGACGGCATGACAGGCAAGGCAGCGCTTAACTACGAGATCAAAGACCTGAAGTACGTTTACTTTTACGTGCCGGGAATTGGAACCGCCGTCGTCTCGAACGATCCATTTCCAGGCGCGGTTGAACAGAAGCATGCCTTCGACGACAAGACCCTCACCGTGACGTTGGGCGAGCATGTCCTGCAGTTAACTTCAGACAATCGTCTGTTAGGCAAGGTGCCGGAGTCCGCCTTTGTTCTGGTGGACAAGAGTTTTTCGGTGCCGACCAAGTTTCCGGTGATGGGCTACGGGCCGATCCGGGTAGCTCCCTATGCGTGGCCGGGCTCGAGGAACAACGGGGATTTAAAAGGTTCAGTTGAAGCCCCTCCCCTGCCGGTAGACTTACGGCCGACGCTGCTTCTGCAACCATGTCCTGCCGGCCAGATGCGAAAGGCAGGGCCACCAGTATTGCCTGGGCAGACGGCCCCTCCCAGTCCATGTGTGCCCATCGTAACGGGCCAGGCGATTACGACGACCGCGAATCGGATGGCCCCCTCCGCAGGGAACACGCAGGCAACGAAGTAAGCCGAGACCGGTAACTCGGGCAAACCAACGACTCAATTGCTCCACGCCCGCAAGGCCTCCTGGCGAGCGCGGCGCAGTGTCTCCACCACGTCCCCAGTCGGATAGAACTCCATCGCAATCACGCCCTTGTAGTGAAGCTCCGCCAGCCTCCGGTAGATGTTGATGTAGTTCATCTCGCCGGTCCCAGGTTCATGCCGCCCCGGAACATCGGCCACATGGACCAGCCCGACCTCATCGATGTTCTTCTCCAGCTTTTCAATCAGATTTCCCTGCCCGCGCTGCTCGTGATAGAGGTCGTACAGCACCTTCACCTGAGGACTCCCCACAGCACGGACAATCTCGAACGCCTCCTCCACACCGTAGAGATAGATCGACGGATTCTCGAGCCGGTCGATCGGTTCGATCACACCCATCAAACCCGCTGCACTCAAAATCTCCGCGGCACGTTTCAGCGTCTCGATCGAGGCCATGTGCTGCGCTCCCGGCACCGCACCCTCAATCCGCTTCCCCGACAAAAGAATAATTTGCCCGCATCCCAGCCGCTGCACCCCCGGAATCAAGCCTTTCAACTCCGCAACAAACTCGTCCTCTCTCAACGGGTCCGCAAACCCCAGCTTCATGCCAGACGTCGCATCGACAGTGATCTTCAGCGCCGACATCCGAGCCAGAATGCGGCGCCAATCCTCCTCCGACCATCGCGCAAACTCACCCACCAGCTCGACGTGCCTGTATCCCGCCTCTGCAACGCGCTCCAGGTTCTCTTCGAAGCTGCCCCGCTTATTCAGCGCCCACATCATTACAGAAAACTGCGTCCCCAACTCCTCGGCGCCTGGCTGGGCCTGCCCTTTTAGCCTTCCCGGCACGATCACACCAGCGGCAAGAGCTGCGGCGATCAACCGTCCGAACGCCCTTCGGTTCAACATGCGCCTCCTCCTAACAAACCGGGCGACCCGCGGTGCCTCTCAAGCACTCCGCAATTTTCTTCTTTCCTCATGCGCTTTTTTCGTCGCGCAATAGATCACGCGCTCCACCTCAGCGACCACCCCACCCTCATGGTCCTTCACCTCCACCACAAACCGCGCGTCATGCCGGCCCTCCGTCTCGAGCACTGCTCGAATCTCCGCGAGCCTCTCTTCACTCAGCCGAAACTCCGCCCGCACCCGTCCCTTCCCGGGCTTTTTATACCGAATCGACGCGGCCTTGTCCCACACCACATACTCATTCCCGAGATTCGTCGCCAGCATGACCATGTAAAATGGGTCCGTCATTGCAAACAGCGACCCACCAAAGTGCACACCCATGTAGTTTTTGTTCCACCGCGTCAGGCGCATCTCCACGTCCACCGCGCGGAGGTCCTTCTCCATTCGCACCACCTTGATTCCTGCACCCAGCAGCGGCGGCCACCAGCCGATATGCCGCACCAGCCAGCTCATCGCAGACGGTCCCGCACTTCCGTCCGCACCAGGTAAAGAAAAAACACCAGCGCAAACAGGCCCTGCACTAGGAACGGCCCTCCGTGCGTCTTCTGAAACACAAAGAGATTGCCCACGCAAAGCGTCAGGCATCCACCAAGCACCAGCGCCCATCCCCACCGCCGCAGACGCAGCAGCCCAAACACCCCTGCCGCCAGCAGCGTGCACAACACCAGCACGCCGTACTTCCCGCCACCGTTGCCAAACCTCCCCTGCAACGCCGCAAACGCATTGAGCATCGTCAGCGTGAGCATGAACAAGCTGATCCCCGCCACGCCCGGCAACATCCCGTGCGCCCGCGCCTGAAGTTTCTTTACCCTGTCTATTTGAGTCCTGTCGGTCTCACTCATAACGTATGCAGATACGCCAGCAGATCGTCGATCTCCTGCTGGTCCATCGTATTCCCGAAGCCACGCATCAGTCCGTGCCCATTCACAATCGTCGCCGTCACCCGCTCATCGTTCGCCGGTGCCCCACTCGGCAGCGTCGGCCTCTTGAACACGCCGACCATTGGGGGTCCATGCAGCGGCTTGTCCTGTCGATCGTTGTGACACTGAGCGCAATGCGTCTGAAATACCGCATGCCCATGCATCTGCTGTGCATTCAACTCCGCCAGCGGGGTAGGCGGCGGCATCGATTTACATCCTGTGAAAACACCGGCAAAAAGAAGCGCCGGCAAAAACGAACGACAAGCCCGAATCATCCTCTTATTCTCTCATTTCGTTCCCGAGCTCAATTCGCCGCCGCTATCGCCGCCACGATCTTGTCCATCACCTCGCGGTCTCCATTCGTCTGCGGCGGATGGTTTCCTACCATGATTGAAAAGATCACCGTCCGTCCACTCGCACAGTCCAAATACCCGCTCAGGGCCCGCGCCTCGCCCAGCGTACCCGTCTTGGCAAACACGTGTTCCTTCAACGGAGGCTTGCCAAACCTCTCCACCAGCGACCCGTCCTCCCCACCCACAGGAAGACTCTTCTTCCAATCCGCAAACCAGGGCTGCGTGCTCGCATACTGCAACAATCGCGCCGTAGCCCGCGGCGTCACAAGATCATGACCACTCAATCCCGACCCATCGAAGAAAACAAAATCGTCCTTATCAATCCCCACGTTCAATAAGAATGCCCTAACCACCTGCGCGCCCGTAGCGATAGATCCCTTGCAAAAGGACGACGGCGATATCGGCCCCATCTGCCGCAGCAGAATCTCTGCGTGCAAATTCTGGCTCACCTTGTTCGTTACAACAATGTCCTCTCCGAGCGGTACAGAGCGATGCGAGGCCAATACCAGCTCCTGTACAGGTATTCTTGGCCCATCTGCAACCACGGCACAACCTGATCCGCCGGTTGACCGATCCAGAAGCGAGGAAGGAAGCGGCTCCCGGGTCTGCTCCAGAAAACCCTTCCCTTCGACCGGGTTTACATGTCGTGCCCGGGCCTTCCCAGTCACTACAATCCCGCGCGCCTCCAGCATCCCCTTCAACGCAACCGCCGCATACTCCGCCGGATCATGAATCGCGACCTCCTCTTCGTCCGGCTGCGCATCCACCGCAATCGACCCATACACGCGCAGCACCTTCGACCCCAGCGCCCGCTCCATCTGCACATGGCTCCCACTCTTCTTCCCACCGGTCGTCACCGACACATCCAGCGTGTAGTACGAAGGCACCGCCGGATCGACCACCACCGTCGCGGGCCCTCCCTCAGTAGCAGCAGGCATGACCGTCACCTTGATCTGGTTGTCATTGATCGTCAACGCCGACACCGGGGCACCATACCCCCACACCGCATCATCAATTGTCCAGTCCTGAGGATACGGCTCCCACAGAAACAACGTGTCGTCCCCCGCCACATCGCCGTTGACCACCTTCAATCCCGTCGCCGCTACCTGGTCCGCCATCGCTT
>DATHQG010000079.1:0-4509 GCA_035483075.1 Edaphobacter sp.
ACCGAAGCCGAAATAACCAGCCGCTCCATCAGCCGACACAAACTTCCAGTCGTCGCTATTGATGAAGTGCATCCGCTCGTACAGCCTCTTTCGGTCGATAGGGGTCGACTGACTAGAATGGTGGCTACTGCTTTGGAGAGCAGTGCGGTAATGTCAAGCTCCCCATTCGTCCTTCTGCCGAGTTCCCACGCTCGCGCCCACGACACCTTCCCCGAGGCCGAAAAACTCGAAGACCAACTTCGCGCCAACGTCCGCGGAGAAGTACGCTTCGACCCCACCTCCAAGGCCCTCTATGCCACCGACGGCTCCAACTACCGTCACGTTCCCATCGGCGTCGTCATTCCACGCGACGAAGCCGATGTCATCGCCACCGTCACCATCTGCCGCACCTTCAACGCGCCCATCCTCTCGCGCGGAGCGGGTACATCGCTCGCAGGACAAGGCTGCAACGCGGCCGTCATCCTTGACTTCTCGAAGTACATGAACGGCATGGGCGCAATCGACACACAGACTCGCACGGTCCACGTCGAACCCGGCATCGTCCTCGACCGCGTCCGCGACGCCGCAGAGAAATTCAATCTCACCTTTGCCCCCGACCCTGCCACGCACAGTCGCTGCACCATCGGCGGCATGATCGGCAACAACTCCTGCGGGGTCCACGCGCTGATGGGCGGCAAAACCGTCGACAACATTCAGTCCCTCGACCTCCTCCTCTACGACGGCACCCGCCTCACCGTAGGCCCCACCACCGAAGCCGAACTCACCCAGCGCATCGCCGCCGGCGGACGCATCGGCGAGATCTACGCCTCTCTCAAGCGCATCCGCGACACATACGCCGAACAGGTCCGTGCGAGGTTCCCGCGCATCCCCCGCCGCGTCTCCGGCTTTAATCTCGACGAGCTGCTCCCGGAAAATAACTTCAACGTGGCCCGCGCCCTCGTCGGCAGCGAAGGCACCTGCGCCGTCATCCTTGGCGCAACGCTGCAACTCGTCGAAAGCCCACCCTGCCGTACCCTCGTCGGCGTCGGCTTTCCCGACATCTTCCTCGCCGCCGACCACGTCACTCGAATACTCGAACACGGACCCATCGGCCTCGAAGGTGTCGACGGATATCTCCTCGATGCGCTCCGCCGCAAGCAGAAATCCCTCGAAGACCTCAAGCTCCTTCCACCTGGCGACGGTTTTCTGATCGTCGAGTTCGGCGCGGCCTCCCAGCCGGAAGCCAACGCCAAAGCGCGCGCCTTCGTCGCCTCGCTCACCTCCGTTCCCGCGCGACCGACCGCTCGCATCTACACCTCTGATGAGGCTAAACGCATCTGGCACATCCGCGAATCCGGCCTCGGCGCCACCGCCTTCATCCCCGGAGTTGGCACTGGCTGGGAGGGCTGGGAGGACGCAGCCGTCGACCCAACTCAGCTCGGCAGTTATCTCCGCGCCATTGCCGCACTCATGAAGGAATACAACTACTCGAGCGCGATGTACGGTCATTTTGGTCAAGGCTGCGTCCACATGCGCCTTAACTTCGACCTCGAAACGCCCGCCGGCATTCTAAAATTCCGCGAGTTCATAGATCGCGCCGCTGACATCGCGCTCGCTCATGGCGGTTCGCTCTCCGGAGAACACGGCGACGGCCAGGCCCGCGGAGCGCTCCTCCCAAAGATGTTCGGTGAAGAGTTGATGGAGGCCTTCCGCTCCTTCAAGCACATCTTCGACCCCACCAACCGCATGAACCCCGGCAAGCTCATCGACGCCCACCAGCCTCACGAAGACCTCCGGCTCGGAGCCGACTATCGACCCTGGCAACCCAGGACCCACTTTGCTTTCGCCGAAGACAACGGCTCCCTCGCCTCTGCCACACTACGTTGTGTCGGCGTCGGCGCCTGCCGCAAAACAGACGCGGGCACCATGTGTCCCAGCTTCATGGCCACAGGCGAAGAGCTCCACTCCACTCGCGGCCGCGCCCATCTCCTCTGGGAGCTGATGCAAGGCGAAGTCCTCCCGGACCAATGGAAAAATGAGCAGGTCAAAGAGTCCCTCGACCTCTGTCTTGCCTGCAAGGCATGTAAAAGCGAGTGTCCGGTCTCCGTCGACATGGCCACCTATAAAGCCGAGTTCCTCTCACATCATTTTGAAAACGAATCCCGCCCGCTCTCTCACTACGCCTTCGGCCGCATTGACCTCTTCGCCCGCCTCGCTGGGTTCGCCCCCAACCTAGTCAACGCCGTCAACAACGCCCCCATCATCAGCACGCTCATCAAAAAGATCTTCCACATCCACCCACAGCGTACCTTCCCTCGCTTCGCCAAACCCTTCACACCCGACCGCCGCATTGCAAAAGACCCACGCCGGCGCAACGACCGCCGAGCCAGGCCTGACGCTTCGGGCGCTCTACTCTCTGGAGTACCAGAGGTTTTTCTCTGGGCCGACACCTTCAACAACTACTTCCATCCGTCCACCATGCGCGCCGCCCACAAGGTCCTCACCACCGCCGGCTTCCGCGTCACCCTCCCCACGCAACATCTCTGCTGCGGCCGCCCACTCTACGACTTCGGCATGCTCGATACCGCAAAGGACTACCTCCTCAAGACCCTCAACGCCCTCACCCCGCAGCTCCAGGCCGGCACCCCCATCGTGGTCCTCGAACCCAGCTGCGCCTCCGTCTTCCGCGACGAGCTCACCAACCTCCTACCCAACGACCCACGTGCCGCCAAACTCCGCGACCAGACCTTCCTTCTCAGCGAGTTCATCGTCAAGCACGCTCCCAACTATCGGCCACCGCAGATCGACCAAAAAATCATCGTCCACGGCCATTGCCATCACCGCGCCACCATGGGCATGCACGACGAGATCGCTCTCCTCCGCCTGACCGGAGCAGACGTAGAACTCCTGGACTCCGGCTGCTGCGGCATGGCCGGCCCCTTCGGCTTCGAGGAGGAAAAATTCGACCTCTCGCAAAAATTAGGCGAGCGCGTTCTCCTCCCCGCCATCCGCCGAGAACCAAAATCCATCATCGTCAGTGACGGCTTCAGCTGCTGCGAGCAGATAACCCAGAACACCACGGCACGACCCAAACACCTCGCAGAAGTACTCGCCCAGTCGGATCGGTAGGGCCCGCAGCCTTTTTTTGTTGTCATTCCGACCGACCCTGAGCAAGCGAAGCGCGCCGAAGGGGAGTGGAGGAATCTGCTGTTTGCCTGGTGCCACAGAACATCCAAACGTCAGTCATGGATATCAATCCGTTTGCCAGCTGACACCCGCACCCTCTACGCTAGCCACGAGCCAACCATGACCATCAAACAGGAAGTCCAGACCATCCTCACCACACTCGGCGTTCCCGCCACGGCCTACTCCAACGGCACCCTCATCGCCCGCACACCCCTCACCGGCGAAATAATCGCGCAACTCCCCACCATCAACGCATCCGACGCAACCAAAGCCATCGCTCAAGCCCACGCCGCCTTCCTCGAGTGGCGCACCGTCCCCGCCCCCAAACGCGGAGAACTCATCCGTCTTCTCGGCGAGGAACTCCGCGAGCAAATCGAACCCCTCGGCCGCCTCGTCACCATCGAATCCGGCAAGCTCCTCTCTGAAGGTCTCGGCGAAGTCCAGGAGATGATCGACATCTGCACCTTCGCCGCCGGCCTCTCGCGCCAACTCGCCGGCCTTACCGTCCCATCCGAACGCGCAAAACATCGCATGATGGAGACCTGGCACCCTCTGGGCGTCGTCGGCATCATCTCCGCCTTCAACTTTCCCGTCGCCGTCTGGAGCTGGAACGCCGCCCTCGCCATCGTCTGCGGCGATGCCGTCGTCTGGAAGCCCTCCGAAAAAACTCCGCTCACCGCCCTCGCCACGCAGGCAATCTTCGATCGCGCAGCAAAGAAATTCGGCAGCGTCCCCAAAGGCCTCGCCACCCTCCTCATCGGCGACGCCACCGTCGGCCAACAATTAGTCGACTCCCCACTCGTCCCATTGGTCTCCGCCACTGGTTCAACGGCGATGGGCCGCGCCGTCGCGCCCCGGCTCGCCGCCCGCTTCGCCAAAGGCATTCTCGAACTCGGTGGCAATAACGCTGCCATCGTCGCACCCACCGCCGACCTCGACCTGACCCTCCGTGCCATCGCCTTCTCCGCCATGGGTACCGCAGGCCAACGCTGCACCACTCTCCGCCGCCTCATCGTCCACGACAGTATCTACGACACCCTCGTCCCGCAACTCAAAAAGGTATACGCCTCCGTCGTCATCGGGGACCCGCGCGAATCCACCACACTCGTCGGCCCCCTGATCGACGAGCGCTCCTTCAACGCCATGCAGCAGGCATTGGCCAACGCTAAAACCACAGGCGCAACGGTTACAGGCGGCGACCGTATCACTGACTCTCAGAACCCCGAAGCCTTCTACGTGCGCCCCGCGCTAGTCGAAATCGCCACGCAAACCGATATCGTCAAACGCGAGACCTTCGCCCCCATCCTCTACGTACTTAAGTACACCAGCTTCCCCGATGCCCTC
>DATHQG010000080.1:0-4739 GCA_035483075.1 Edaphobacter sp.
GGTACAGTTCCTCGTCCGCACCGAGGTAGATCCGCTCACCTGCCTTCACTCCATCCGCGCCGCGATTGCATCGGTCGCGTCGGACCAGCAGATCTCGAACAGCGTCTCGGCCTTCAACGGCACCTTCACGCTCACCGAGGCCATCGAGCGCGACGCGCAGTACAGCCGCCAGCGGCTCTTCTCCATCCTGTTTGGCGTCTTCTCGGCCATGGCGCTGGGGCTCGCGCTGGTGGGCATCTTCAGCCTCGTCGCGCACAGCGTCGCGCAGCGCACGACGGAGTTCGGCGTCCGCCTGGCGCTGGGCGCGCCGCGCACGCATGTGCTGTGGGCTGCCGCGCGTGTCGCGCTGGTCAGCGCGGCCTCGGGCATGGTCATCGCTGTTGCCGTTGACAGCTTTCTCGGCGCCGTCCTCGCCCACTGGATGCAAAGCGCCTTTGCCGCGGGTAGTCTCTTCGCAGCCGCCACGCTCCTAGCTCTCAGCGCACTCCTCGCCTGCCTGTTGCCAGCACGCCACGCCATCGGCGTCCCACCCGCTGAAGCTCTCCGGTATGAATAAGGCGTATCCCATCTGAACAAGGCAACCGATCTTGAAATGCGCCCGCTTAAGGGCAAAGTCGATGGGAAAAATACGGGCAAGAACGCGCTTGTCAGATCGTTATCAGGGATCGGACAGGTTGGCGCCATGTTGGTCGGACGCCCAAGTCTGAACCAACCTTTCAGCGAATCTGATCTGTTGCGAGAGCGTGTCAGCACCAACATCGGGGAGGCTTCGGACGAGGAAATATCCAAGTTGGCAGTCACTGCCCATCGTCGTGAGCGTTGCAGCGGGTACTCCGATTTACGTCGTACTCGAGCAAACCGCTAAACCGAACGTGATCTCCCCTTCTTTGACCTCACAAGGAAGGCGAGCTCTAAATTCGGCGGATGTAGACGAACTTCGACAACTCCTGCAGCAATGGGAACTGGGCCAAGCGAACACAAGCAGTCAGTAACAGTATTCTCCTTACGTAAACCAAGGAGAACCGATCACTTTCGTACTCCGATTCAGAAGTTTGCCCATTAATGATCCCAAAGGCGTTTCTCAGTACTAATCCGACGGACGAACCGATAACTTCCGATTTGTCCGTTATTTGCCAACAATTTGTTAGTGGAGATTCGGACAAGCCAACTTTTTGTTACCGTTCGGGCGACTGACTTCTTGGTGGCCTAAGAATCTCATCTCTTCCAATTCGCAAAGACGCTCTATCTTTGTTTACCGTTGTCGTTCCACTGCGTTGTAGCTTTCAGAAGGGATCAATCCATTGGACAAGCAACAACTTGCCGTCGTAGCTGTATTCGTGACCGGGGCATGGGTCGCATGGCTGATCTTCAATGTGGTGCGCCAATACGTGCTGGCCCGATCGCAAGCCGCCGCACAGGACAAACTGCTGCTCCGCGTGAGTTCGCCGGAGAGCCTGCAGGTCTTCCTTGCCTCAAGGCCCGGTGCGGAGTTCCTCCGCTCACTCGAGCGCAGTCCCAATGAAGATTGGCGCAGCATCATTCGCACCGCCCAGACCGCGGTAACCTTCGGCATCCTGGGAACGGGAATGCTGATCTGCCACGTCGTCTTTCGGCAAGCCGAAGGCCTACTGCAGTTCGGCCTCGGCGCCGTCATCCTAGCAGCGGCGTTTGGATCTTCAGCAATCGTCTCGCTCGTTATGCATCGCCGATCCGGTCTCCTCCCGGGCGGTCGCGACTAGGCCAGCCAAGACGTGGACGAACAGGCATTCAGTGCGCTGTATCAAGCTACGGCGAAGTCTCTGTGGAGGTACATAGCACGCGTGTCCGGCAGGCAGGACATCGCCGACGATGTCCTGCAGGAATCCTATCTTCGTCTGCTTCGCAGCGGAAGATCGGCCATGAAGCTTGCAGACGCCCGGCCCTATCTCTTCCGCATCGCCACCAATCTCTTGCATGATCGTTGGCGACGCGGCGACGACCTTCAGTTCGAAGAAGGAGACGAACCCACCACAGAAAGTCAGCCTGATAAAGCCTTAGACGCTACCCGCATGCTGCATCGTCTGAAGCCCAGGGCGCGCGAGCTCTTATGGCTCGCCTACATGGAGGGGATGACACACCGTGAGATCGCCAACGCTACCGGCCTTAACGTCATGAGCGTGCGCATTCTGCTTCTTCGCGCACGGCGCGAGGCTGCAGCGCTGCTTACACCGAAAGGAAAAGAGGATGCCTGAGGAAATGGAGCAACGAATCCGTCACACGCTGCAGGAAGCCGATTTCGCGGCCGCACCGCACGAACTGCCGACCCCCTCACAGGTCTGGTCGCGCTTGCAATTCCGCCTCGCGTATCGTCCACGAAAGGAGACTTACGCCTCGCACGTAAGCACAATCTTGGTGGCGGTCTACCTCCTCGCCTTCCTGATGTGGAGTACCTGGTCCACATGGCTGGACGCAAGCCTCATCGCTGTTCTGGCCCCTGCTACCGCCGCTGCAGTATTCCTCTGCATGCATGTCTCCCGAAACTTCCGCAGTTAACCATGTGACCCTGGTCGACGTTGCTGAGGTAGGGGCCAAGCATATGTCATGCCAACACCGTCTATTGTCCTTCCTTCTCTTTTTTGGCGCAGTCACCGCCCACGCCCAACCTCCCCAAGACGTCAGCGGCCGCTGGCAAGGCACCTTCGACATTCCAGCGCCTGGCGGAACCACGCAGCGCGACACCGCGTTCCTGCAGCTCCAGCAGAACGGCACACAGGTGACTGGCGGCGCGGGCCGGAGCGAACAGATGCAGACGCCTCTCTCCGACGGCCTCTTTCGTAACGGCACGCTGACCTTCGCTGTCCAAGTGAGGCCAGGAACAATTGTCAGATTCGACCTCGTACTCCAAGGCGATCACCTGCGCGGCGTAGCCACAGGACTCCCGCCCGACGCCACCGCAAGGGTCGTCGTCGATGTGGCTCGTCTGCCGCACCCCACTGTTGACACGCTTCTCCAACACTTTATGGGCAGTATCCTGATCGTCCGCGAAGGACAGGTGCTGACTGACCGATCCTTCGGTTCCGCGAACCTCGAATGGCAGATACCTAACACAGCCTCAACCAGGTTTCGCATTGGGTCGCTAACGAAGCAGTTCACCGCCGCAAGCATCCTGCTGCTCGCGGAGCGCGGCAAGCTCCGCCTGGAAGATCCAGTCTCGAAGTATCTCGAGAACCCACCCGTCGCCTGGAGCGGCATCACTCTGCTCCATCTGATCACTCACACCTCCGGCATCGTCAGCATCACTGACCTCCCAGGCGAACAGGCTGCGCTCACCCGCGGCGGCACTCCCGCGGAGATCGTAGAACGCTTCCGGAACCAGCCGCTTCTGTTTCCGCCAGGCACACAGGCACGCTACTCGAACTCCGGATACATCCTGCTCGGCATGGTCGTGGAAAAGGCCTCCGGCGAGCCATACGTAACCTTCCTCCAGAAGAACATCTTCGACCCGCTTGGCATGCGAGACACTGGAATCGACAACGATGCAGACATCCTGCAGAGCCGCGCATCGGGCTACCGCACAGAAGCTGGGACGCTCCGTCATGCCGACTTCATCGACATGCGAATCCCCTTTGCGGCCGGTGACCTTTACTCCACCACTTACGACCTGGCACGCTGGCAGGAAGCTCTGTTCGGAGGCAAACTCCTGCAGCCGAACTCGCTCAAGAGAATGATCACTCCCGGCAAAGAGGACTTCGGCCTCGGTGTAGTGGTCAAGCAGCAGGAGGGCGAACGCGTGATCAGCCATACCGGCGGCATTCAGGGCTTCGTTGCAGAGCTCCGCTATTATCCTGGCAAACACCTCTCGGTGATCGTGCTCAGCAACACGGAATCCAAAGAGACCCTTGAACTATCAGAACAACTCAGTAGGCAGGCACTCTCCGGGACCCTCTCCTTAGTTGCTCCGGCTGGCACACTCCGCGATCAAATCCTCTCCGCGGATCGACAACTCTTCGACGCCTACAACACTTGCAACGCCGTCCAGTTTAGTCGCAGTCTCGCTTCGGACCTCGAGTTCTTCCACGACAGCACGGGCCTCACCGGTCACGACTGGAACGTGAACGCCCTTGAGAAGCGCTGCGCCGAGAGCACGAAGTATCACCGATCGCTCGACGAGCAGAGTGTCCAGATCTTCCCGGTACCAGGTTACGGAGCGTTGGAAATCGGAACACATCGCTTCTACGAGAAGGGCGCAGACGGCTCTGAGAAGCTCGACGCCACCCCCGGCTTCGCTAACGTCTGGAAACAAACACCGGATGGGTGGAAACTCACGCGCGTGCTGAGCTACGGACATCCCTGATTACAGGATGATCGAGGATTCCAAGAGTTAACGGCTGGTGGCCAACCGGAAAGCGCGCTTTTTGGTTAGGTAACGAGAAACGTCCTTCAGTCTACGAAATAGGAATGTAGTCGTTCTCGATTGGTCGGCAAACCTTACCTCAGGATTACTTCGGAGTTGCCCGGGATCCGACCGAAATTCGAACCCAGCAAGCCAGCAGCGTGAGCGCTATCGCGTCGTTGCTACAACTATCGATAAAATGACTCGATATGTCACGATGCTGGCACGTGGTTTTCAACTTGACGGTCTGTTTTAGTGTCGTTTCCACGTCTCAAGTCGGGATCTCTGAATGTAGGGACGCACCAATTCAGGAGTCACAGAGACAAACGCTGATTGCTGCCCCGGAATACTCCAAGCAAATCCAACT
>DATHQG010000081.1:0-2975 GCA_035483075.1 Edaphobacter sp.
AGGGAGATGTTGATGCCGTTGTCGGTGGCGGCGGCTTGCAGTTCGAAGTTGAATCCGCGGCAGAAGCGTTTGCGGAGGGCCAGACCGAAGGCTTTGTTGATGCGACCCCCGAAGGGGGCATGAAGGATGAGTTGCATGCCGCCGCCGTCGTCGAAGAAACGCTCGGCGATGATGGTGGTTTTGGAGGGGACGGCCCCGAGGGCGGCGCGGCCGGTGACGATGTAGGTGATGAGTTGCTTTGCGCCACTTTCGCAGACGCCGCATGCTTCCATCAACCACTTTGTGGTGGAGGCTAGTTCGATTTCCTGTTGAGTTGGTGGCGCTTCGGAAACCCACGTCCGAAAATCCGGACCCTTCGGCAGGCTCAAGGCAGGCTGTGGGGCACCCGGTCTCTTGGCGATCCCCCAATCATGGGGAGTGACGTTTGGAGTGCGGGCGGAGATCTGTTCGCGAAGTTCGCCGACGCCGTCGGAGAGGACAGCTGTGCGTTGCGGAGCTTCGCCCTCCCAGAAGGGCAGCGTCGGTGGAGCGCCATGGGCGTCTTCGACGAGGACACGGCCAGTGGCTTCGATGCGTTGGATCCGCCAGCTGGAGGTGCCAAGGAGAATGACGTCGCCGGGGCTGGAGTCGACGGCGAAGTGCTCGTCGAGTGTGGCGATCTGGACGCCTTCGGGCTGCAGGATGACGCTGTAGAGGGAGGTGTCGGGGATCGCGCCGCCGTTGGAGATGGCGATCATGCGCGCGCCGCGGCGTGGATGAAGGACGCCGTGGACACCGTCGCGGAGGAGGTAGGCGCCATAACGGCCGCGGGTGGATTCGATGCCTTCAGTGAGGAGGGTGAGGATGTCGTCAAACTGCTTCCGCGTGAGGTTGCGGTAGGGGTAGGCTCGATGGAGGGTGTTGTAGAGGGCGTCTTCTTCCCAGGGCTCGGCCCCGCAGGCTGCGACGATCTGTTGCATGAGGACATCGGCGGGTTGCGGGGGAATTTGTAACTGATCGAGTTCGCCGGCGCGCATCTTGCAGACGAGGGCGGCTTGCTCCATGAGGTCGTCACGTGTGGTCGCGAAGAAACGGCCTTTCGGGATGGCTCCGCGCCAGTGGCCGGCGCGGCCA
The DNA here is from genome assembly GCA_035483075.1 of Edaphobacter sp. Classification (GTDB taxonomy): domain Bacteria; phylum Acidobacteriota; class Terriglobia; order Terriglobales; family Acidobacteriaceae; genus Edaphobacter. The sequence continues at coordinate 1,114 of DATHQG010000081.1, forward strand.
ACTCGCTGCATGGCTACGGCGACGGCGCGGGTGGTGCTGATCTGGCAGACGAGGTCGATGTCGCCGATGTCTATTCCGAGCTCCAGCGATGCTGTCGCTATGAGAATTTTGATTTCGCCGTTTTTGAGGCGTTGCTCGGCGTCGAGGCGAAGCGTGCGGGAGAGCGAGCCGTGGTGCGCGGCGACGTGCTCGGGGCCGATGCGGCCGGCGAGTTCGAAGGCGATCTTTTCGACCAGGCGGCGGGTGTTGACGAAGACGAGCGTGGAGCGGTGGTTTTGCGCGTGGGCGGCTAGTTTGTCGAAGATCTCCGACCACATTCCGGTGTTGGTGACGGAGGTGAGTTCGTCGCTGGGGACTTCGATGGCGATGTCTAATTGCCTGCGCTGGCCTACCTGGATGATGGTGGCGGGCTTGCGAGCGTCTGGACTCTCATGGACGCCGGTGAGGAAGTCGGCGACGAGTTGGATTGGGTTTTGCGTTGCAGAGAGGCCGATCCGCTGCGGCGGCGTGGCCAGGCCGGTTAGGAATTGGCCGGGGCTTAGGCGGTTTTCGCAGGTGACGAGGGCGTCGAGGCGTTCGAGGGACAAGGCGAGGTGGGCGCCGCGTTTGTCGTCGGCTACGGCGTGGATTTCGTCGACGATGATGGTGCGCACGCGGCGGAGGTGTTCGCGGGACTTGCCAGCGGTGAGGAGAATGTAGAGGGACTCGGGTGTAGTGACGAGGATGTGGGGCGGGTTGCGAAGCATGGCAGCACGTTCTTTGGGGAGAGTGTCGCCGGTGCGTACGGCAGTGCGTATCTCAGGGCAGAGATAGCCGCGCTGCATGGCCAGTTGTTGGATCTCGGCCAGAGGGGCGTCAAGGTTTTTTTGTACGTCGTTGGAGAGGGCTTTCAGGGGGCTGACGTAAACGACTTGCGTGCAGGGGGCGAGTTGGCCGGAGAGAGACGCGCGGAGAAGCTGGTCGATGCAGACTAAAAATGCTGCGAGGGTTTTGCCACTGCCAGTTGGGGCGGAGATGAGGGTCGCGTCGCCGGCCAGGATGCTCGGCCAGCCGTGGGTCTGCGGCTCGGTAGGGCTGCCGAATTTGGCGAGGAACCACTCGGCCGTTACGGGGTGGGCCCAGGCGAGGGATTCGGGTACTTCGAGCGGCATGCGCTGATTGTAGCGCGAATTTGTTCGTTGTTTGTTCGCCGCTTGTTTATCTACATATTGCCCTGGCCTACGTCGGAGGAGGCCGCGGCTTTGTTCGATTCGTCGAGGTATTGCTCTATGACTTTTTCGAGTGTGCCCTGGGCGGTGAGGATAAAGTCGATGGCGTCGCGGCCGGCACCGAAGCCGCCCGGGTTGGGGGTGACGTAGTGGGCCATGGATTTGACCTCTTTGCGGGCGTTGGCAGTGGCGATGGCGAGGCCGCACTGACGCATGACGGGGAGGTCGATGATGTCGTCACCGACGTAGGCGAGTTGGTCGATGGGGGCGCCGGTCCTGGCGAGGATGTCGCGGATGGCGTCCATCTTGTGGGACTGGCCCTGGTAGATGAACTCGAGCTTGAGGTCGTTGGCGCGAATGGCTACGGTTTGGGAGTTGCGCTTGGTGATGATGCCGATGCGCAGGCCGCCGAGACGGCCGAGGGAGATGCCGAGGCCATCGTGCGCCGCGAAACCTTTGGCCTCGATGCCGTGACCGGCTGCGTTCGGGATGACGAAGATCTGGCCGTCGGTAAGGACGCCGTCTACGTCGAAGATGAGGATTTTTATGTTTTTGGCGCGGGATTCAGCGGTCATTCGATGATGATACCTTGGCGGGCCTTGAGGGAGACCCGCCGGGTATCGAGGGTCCGGTTCAGGCTAACGCCAGTGGCCT
>DATHQG010000082.1:0-5921 GCA_035483075.1 Edaphobacter sp.
TGGTGGTGAGGTGTTTGTTCTCGCCGTCGTAGTTGCAGGTGATGGCGCCGGCGCCGATGTTGACGTTGGCGCCGATGACGGTGTCGCCGAGGTAGTTGAGGTGGTTGGCCTTGGAGCCTTTGCCCATTGTGGTCTTCTTGGTTTCGACGAAATTGCCGACGTGGGCGCCGTCGCCGATGCGGCTCTCGGGGCGCAGGTGGGCGTAGGGGCCGAGGAGGGCGTTGTCGGCGACCTCGGCGGCGTCGAGGATGCAGCCGTTGCGGACGAGGACGTTGTCGCCGAGGGTCGAGTTCTGGATGACCGAGTAGGAGCGGACGCGGGATTCGCTGCCGATCTTCGTTGTGCCGAGGAGCTGGACGTAGGGTTCGATGACGGTGTCGGGGCCGACGGTGACCTCGGCGTCGATGACACAGGTCTCGGGGCGGAAGATGGTGACGCCTGCGGCCATGAGGCGTTTTGCCGTGGCGAGGCGGATGGCGGCGTCGAGGTGCATCATCTCGGCGATGGTGTTGGCGCCGAGGACCTCGTCGACGCTGTCGGCCTTGATGGCGACTACGCGCTTTCCCTCGGCTACGAGCATGGCGGCGACGTCGGTGAGGTAGAACTCGCCGTGCGCGTTGTTGGTGGAGAGGGAATCGAGCTTACTGAAGAGCGCTTTGGTTTCGAAGCAGTAGATGCCGGAGTTGATCTCGGGTGCTTTCAGTTGGTCTGGGCTGAGGGACTTCTGTTCGACGATGGCTACGACTTCAGGACCCTCCGACGTGAGCCGCAGGACGCGCCCGTAGCCGGTGGGGTCGGTTGGGACGGCGGTGAGGATGGTCATCGCGGCCTTCTCCTGCAGATGGGCGTCGCGGACGGCGGCGATGGTTTCGGGGCGGATGAGGGGGACGTCGCCTGAGAGGACCAGGAGATGTTTGGGGAGGGCCGCGCCGGACAGTTCGAAGTCGGCCTTGAGGACCTGCATGGCGTGGCCGGTGCCGCGCTGTTCGGGCTGAAGGACGAATTGAACCCCGGTCGCGCCGACCGCGGCCCTTACCCGCTCGGACTCGTGTCCGATGATGCAGTAGATTTGGTCGGCTGGGACGACTGTTTTGGCCGCGGCGATGACGTGGAGGAGGAGAGCGCGGCCACCGATCTCGTGCAATACCTTGGGCCGCTTGCTTTTGAGCCGCGTGCCTTTGCCTGCGGCCATGATGGCGATGGTGAAGCCAGATGTTTCCATAGACCAATATGGTCTCATGTCCGGTTTACAAAGCGAATGCCGAAGACCAACGTCTTATTGGCTTTGCAATCATTCACCTGCACCCGGGGGCCGTAACTGAAACGCTTTTTTGCGAAGAGATGGTGGCCGTTGAAACCGCGTCCCTATGTCGTGTCGAACGGACCGAATTAAAGATGCGTCTTCACTATTAAATATTGGAAAACTAGCAAATTTGCAGCTATTCCGAGTAAGGCTGCAGGTGCGAGACTAGCGGCGTAATAGTTCAGCCCTATTTGTTGGCTGTGACGGGCGATCTGACAGCTCGAAGAGACGAGAGCTTACTAACCGAGTCTTCGGCAGTCGCCAAAGCAACGGCCGGCGCCTGGCTCGATCGGACGGCCGTGAATTCAACTAACGCTCAGCGCTTATTCGGAAAGGGAAAGGGTGACGCTTATGAAGGCTAAATTTGTATTGTGCGCAATGGCAGTGTGGGTCACGTCCGCGGTTGCCTTTGGACAACAGGTCTCGGTCAACTACAACCACAGCCAGAGTTTTTCCGCGTATCACACCTACGCCTGGGCCTCCAACAACGCCAACCAGATCCAGAATTCGATCCTGGCCCAGGTGGCACAACAGGACATCGACGCGGCGATGCAGGCAAAGGGTTTCCAAAAGGTACAGGAGTCACAGAAGCCTGATCTAATACTTGCTGCCAATGGTGGGTTGAAACAGCAGACTTCCTATAGCGCGTGGGGTATGCGCGGGATCGGCGGAGGTATGGGCGGAATCACCCCTCAGCAGAACGTGGAGGGAACTCTGATTATTGACCTCTATGACTTTAAGACCCAGTCTCTGGTGTGGCGGGGAATCGCTGAGGACACATTGAGCAACAACGGCAACAAGAACCAGCAGATGGTGCAGAACGCCATCAATAAGATGTTCAAACAGTGGCCTAAGAGCTGATTGCACGGTTGACGAATGACTCGAAAGACAGGAGCTTCCGACCTCGCGTTTAGATTATGGCGGACCGCGCGTTCTCTCATTCAGGGAACCTTTGACGGATGAGGACTGTCCGGTCGAGTGAGTCGGAGGCCTCGAGGACCTTGAGGCGGAGGTCGGGATCGATGTTTTGTCCTGCCAGCCACGTGCGCACGGCGGCCTGGGCATCAGGACTGTTCTGTAGCGTGTTTTGGCCTTCAATGAAGGCCCCGAGCCAGACGCCCAGGAAGAAGATCTTGCGGTTCTGCTTGATGTTGGGTAATTCGTTGAGCGCCTTCGTCAGATAGGAACTGGTTAGCGCGGTCTGGTTCCAGGAGTTGAATGGGCGCAGGCTTTGGGTGGTCCAATCTTCCTGGATCGTCTGCGAGTGAAGGTATTCGTTGAAGTAACGGGCTTTGATCTCTGCTGAGGGCGTGCCCGCTTCGACGGCGTACGCGTATTTCTGACCTTCGCCGCTGTGGTCATGCTCTTTTTCGGCGGCGTAGATGGTCTGGGCTTCGGGGTCGCCCATGGCAATGAGATGGCCGATAAGGTTCCAGCGGTCGAGCGGCTTTAGATTTAGACCGGGCACGACGATTTTGCCGGCGAGGAGATCTTTGACTTGCTGCAGAGCTGTGGGAGTCGCGGCGACCGAGGCGAATGTGCGGAAGTTGACGATTCGCAGGCCAAGGTCAGGGTTGTGCAGCATGGCATCAGAAAAAGCGGCTTCGACGTGTGGTGTGAGCTCGTTGCGGGGCGCCGGCGACAGATATGAGTGGAGCGCCGTAACCATGTGGGCGCCCTGAACGCGTACAAACGCCTCGTCGGATTGTTCGTCATTTGGGAGATTGCTGAGTGCGAGTTCGACGTAGGAGCGCGGTGGAGATTTGGCCAGGCGGACGTTGTCCCATAGAGCTCCCCAGAGCATGGAATGGAGCAGCGGATCGGTGTTGGGCACGATGGGCGCCATCGCGGATTGACTGACAGGGTCCAGCAAGAACAGGCCGTATCCCTGGTCGTTGAAGTTGGCGAAGACATACGCAGGGCAATCCTGACCGATGGCCTCCGGGACGACGTGGTCCGCATCGTTCCAGGCGACTCGCAACATCAGTGGCGGGCGGGGCGTTGTGTCTGGTTCCGAATGCATTGCACCCAGTATCTGAAGACTCATGGGCCAGACGTAGCCTTGTTTCAGGACGTCCTGCTGATGGAGGGTAAATTCTGCGATACGCCCCTGCTTGCACGACCACGACACCTCGACCTGTGGCATGCCACGCCGAAGGACCCAGGCGGCGGCCCAGGCCCGAACGTCCTGGTGGTGGCCGAGTTGATCGCTGGCGGCCTCGAATGCGCCAACCAGGTCGGCCCACTCGGCGTTAGCGTAGGCATGTTCTTTGAGGTAGAGCCGCAGGCCGTTGCGGAAGGCTTCGTCGCCAAGAAAGTAGTTAAGCTGCTTGAGGACCGCGGGGGCCTTCTGGTAGACGATCGCTCCGTAGGCTGATTTGGCGTCCTTCAGGTTGGTGAGGCTCTGGAAGATGGGGGTGGTGCCCTGGGTCGCGTCTATCCCGTAGGCCAGCGGCTTGATGTCTTCGTAGAAGTGCTTCCATGGGTTCGAGCTGGGCCCTAATTGCGCCAGGGCCTTGTAGGCCATGTATTGCGCGAAGCCTTCCTTGAGCCAGAGGTCGTCGAACCAGCGCATGGTGACGAGGTCGCCGAACCATTGGTGGCAGGTCTCGTGAAGGACGAGGATGTTGCGGCGGAAGTAGTCGCTGGCGGTCGGCGTCGAACGAAAGAGGACACCGTCTTCGTTGAGGAAGGTCGCGCCGGCGTGCTCCATGCCACCGAACGGGAAGCCTGGAATGAGGACGAGATCGTATTTGGGGAAGGGAAACGGCTGGGAGAAGTAGTCGGATAGATAGGCGATGCCGCGGGTGGCCATCTGCTGCACCTGCGGCGCTTCCTGTTGGGCGCGGGCGAGTTGCGACTTGCGAACGTAGATGGTTGGTTCGGCCGAGTTCTTTGAGCGAACCGCAGCAAACGGGCCGGCCGCGAAGGCGAAGAGGTAGGTGCTGATCGGTCGGGTCTCGGCGAACTGAGCGTGTGTTTCGCTGGCTGATATCGGCGCGGTGTTGCCGATGACGGACCATGTGGCAGGATGCCGGAGGTCGAGAGTAAATCTTGCCTTGAGGTCAGGCTGGTCGAAGCATGGAAAGGCCATGCTGGCATCCATGGGGACGAACAGAGTGTAGAAGTATTCCCTGCCATCGTCCTTGTCCTCGTAGCGCGTGATGGCCTTGCCGACGGGAGCGGCGTTGCTGGTGAATGCGAGAGTGAGGGTGTTCTGGCCGGCGATCACGGGAAGATTCAGGTGGCCGTTCTCTAGCTGTGTGGGAATCGCGTGGCCGTTCAGCGTGGCCGACTGCAGGACACCGTCTCGGTAATCGATGGGGAGATCGCCGGCTGATTTGCTTTCGAACGAAAGAGTTTCGGTGCCGGCCACGGCCGACTCGTGTTCCTTGAGCGTGAAGGAGAGCTGATAGCGGAGGTTTGAGAGCCGAGCGGCGCGGGTGATGGCGAGTGCGTGGGAGACGCCGGGTCCTTCAGAGGTCGCCATGGCTATGTTTGAGACGGTGAAGAGAATTGCTGTTGCTAACAGGCTTCGGGTGAGGGTTCCGTTCAAAAGGGGCATTGGGATGTTTGTCATGCTATCCCATGTCGGCGGCTAGCTCCAAAGGGCGGACAACGAGTGGGTTGGACGGTTCAGGGTCGTAACTTGCCCAATGCCGAGCTTGCCAGACGTCAATTTAATTGATTCGACTCATCCTTTAGTTGGTGGTATCCACCGCCCGCACCTCGGTAGACTCCCGGGATGGCGATTCCGACCGAATCGATTGGCAGCATTCCGCGCCCACCGCAACTGATTCAGGCGGTTGCATCTTTTCAGGCAGGCAAGATCACCCGTGAGGCGCTGGACATCGCGTACTCGGAGGCACTTCGGGACACGATAGACCGCCTCGAACAGACGGGTTCGCCGGTCCTGACAGATGGCGAACAGACCAAGCCGAGCTTCGCTACCTACCCTCTTAGCGGACTTCAGAATCTCGCACCCGACGGAGTCGTTATCCCGTTTGCAGACGGTCATCAGCGCCAGTTGCCCCGATTGACCGCCGGACCGTTCCGCTATGGCGTACACGCTGAGAGTTATCTCAAGGCAGCCCGCGCGTACACGCAACGCCCAGTTAAGCAGGCCGTTATCTCCGCCTCCGCTTTGAGTCTGCTGTATCCGTCGACTGAAATACCGGGCTACTCGCGGGAGGCTTTCGTCGCGGACTTGATCAACGAAGCAGAAGCAGACATCCGTGGGGCGCTCGACGCGGGAGCGGCTAGTGTCCAGATCGACTTTACCGAGGGGCGACTCTCTCTTAAGCTCGATCCTTCAGGAAACCTCCTGCGGAGCTTCGTCGGACTGAATAACCAGGTCCTGGCGCGCTTCGCTCCGGACGAACGTCGCAAGATTGGCGTGCATGTCTGCCCGGGTGGAGACTACGATTCGACGCACAGCGCAGACGTCGACTATGCGGGTCTACTGCCGGACCTTTTCAAGTTGAATGTCGGCCGGTTCTATCTGCAGATGGCCAGCGAACCGGACAGGAAGCGCGTCTTGCGTCTCGTAAGCCAGCTTGCAAGTCCTGAGCATCTTGTTTTCATAGGAGTAATCGACCCGATCAATCCAGTGGTTGAG
>DATHQG010000083.1:0-13768 GCA_035483075.1 Edaphobacter sp.
CGGCATGAAGGCGATCGACACCGGCGCGGGCATCACCGTTCCCGTAGGCCGCGAGACACTGGGACGTGTGCTCAACGTACTCGGACAGCCTGTGGACGAGCTCGGCCCGGTCAACGCCAAGGTGCATCTGCCCATCCACCGTCAGGCCCCCGCGTTCGACGAGCAGTCGACCAGCGAAGAGATGTTCGAGACCGGCATCAAGGTCATCGACCTCATCCAGCCGTTCCTCAAGGGCGGCAAGATCGGCCTCTTCGGCGGCGCGGGCGTCGGCAAGACCGTCATCATTCAGGAGCTCATCAACAACGTTGCCAGCCAGCACGGCGGCTTCTCCGTCTTCGCCGGCGTAGGCGAACGCACCCGCGAGGGCAACGACCTCTGGATGGAGTTCCAGGAGTCCGGCGTTATCGACCTGAAGGACCTGCCGAAGAGCAAAGCCACGCTTGTATACGGTCAAATGACCGAGCCGCCAGGGGCCCGTCTCCGCGTCGCCCTCACCGGCCTCACCGTAGCTGAGCACTTCCGCGACGAAGAGGGTGCCGACACTCTGCTCTTTATCGACAACATCTTCCGCTTCACCCAGGCCGGCTCCGAGGTCTCCACACTACTCGGCCGTATGCCGTCGGCCGTAGGCTACCAGCCGAACCTCGCCACCGAAATGGGCGAGTTGCAGGAGCGCATCACCTCGACCAAGAAGGGCTCCATCACCTCCGTGCAAGCCGTCTACGTCCCTGCCGACGACCTCACCGACCCTGCGCCGGCCACAACGTTCGCTCACCTCGACGCCACCACCGTACTCTCGCGTCCGTTGTCCGAGCTCGGAATCTACCCCGCTGTAGACCCGCTCGCTTCGACCTCGCGCATTCTGGCCCCTCGCGTCGTCGGTCAGGAACACTACGACGTGGCCCAGGGTGTGAAGAAGATCCTGCAGCGCTACAAAGACCTGCAGGACATCATCGCCATTCTCGGTATCGACGAGCTCTCGGAAGAGGACAAGATCACCGTAGCCCGCGCCCGCAAGGTCCAGCGCTTCCTCTCTCAGCCCTTCCACGTAGCCGAGATCTTCACCGGCATCCCAGGCGCCTACGTCAAGGTCGCGGACACAGTGCGCAGCTTCAAGGAGATCATCGAAGGCAAGCACGACGACATCCCCGAGCAGGCCTTCTATCTGAAAGGCGGAATCGAAGACGTCATCGCTGCCGCAGAGAAGATGAAGCAGACGGTTTGAAGCATTTCGTTTTTGCTTCTAGATAGGCCAAGGCTTTAGCCTTGGCACTCTCGAGGCGAGCAGAAATTTGGGCTTTAGCCCCTGGGGTATGCTTTAGTTTCAATGGAACGACTCGACGCACCACGCGGCGAAAAGATAAGAAGTAGGTTTCTAAATGGCTGAACAAAACCAATCCGGGCTACTCGCGGTTCGCCTCGTAACGCCCGACCGCATCCTCCTGGATGCAACCGCAGAGGCCGTCGAATTGCCGGCCATGTCCGGCTACCTCGAGGCGCTCTACGGCGCCGCACCGCTGCTCGCAGAGCTCGGCGCAGGCGAGGTGCGGCTGCACGGTGGCACATCGGGCGACCAGAAGTTCTTCGTCGCCTGGGGCTTCGTAGAGGTGCTGCCGGAGCGCGTCACGATCCTGGCCGAGACTGCGCTCCATCCCAACGAGATCGATCGCGCCGAGGCCCAGCAGGAGCTTCAGGAGGGCGAGAAGCTCTGGCAGGAGGCCGGCGACGACGGCGAGAAGTACGACGAAGCCAATGCCGTAATGCGGCAGGCCGAAGAAAAGATCGCCTCAGCAGAAGGCAAGAGCACCTAACGCCTCTTCAAAAACCAAAGAAGCCGTCCCAAAAGGGGCGGCTTCGGCATCTCTGTGGAAAAGTCAAAAAATAAAGTTAAAGAAAGTGGCATGTTTTTCGTCTCTGAAAAACGGCCGTCAACTGACCACGTTTCACCACACATTTCACCACGATCTCACCACAAAAACACCACGATCTGCACCCACTTTTTCCAAAACACCCCTCAAAAACCCCAGCAAAACAACGAAACCCCGGTTCGCACCGGGGCCCCATTTTTTTTCTGAAAATAATTGGATTTAAGACGCCTTTTTCGCCTTCGTAGCGGGTGCCTTCTTTGCCTTGGATGCGGGTGCTTTAGCGGCACCAGCAGGGGCCTCTGGGGCGGCCTCGGCCTGCTGACGCAGGGAGTGGATCACGACCCGCAGCATCTCCTCTTCAGGAGCAGGTTTGCCGGTGAAGATCTCGAACTGCCGCGCGCCCTGCTGCACAAACATCTCAATGCCCGTGATGATGGGAATGCCCTTCTGGCGTGCCATACGAAGCAGCGGTGTTTCGAGCGGGTTATAGACCAGATCGAAGACCAGCTTGGTGTTGAGGTCCTTCGCTTCAAGAAGCTGATTGGCCTTCATTCCTGCCATTCCAATCGGCGTCGCATTGATGATGACGTCGAACGGTGTCTTCGCGACCGCGTCCTTCTTGATCGTCTTCGCCCCTGACTGGCGCGCGAGCTTCTGCGCGGTCTCCGCAGTGCGATTGAGGATGAAGACCTCGGCGCCCTTCTCTCGCAGACCGAAGACTGCCGCGCGCGCGGCCCCGCCGGCACCGAGAACGAGTGCCTTGGCCCCGCGAAGGGACATGCGCTTCTCGAGCGGGCCAGTGATACCGGCGACGTCCGTGTTGAAGCCGTAGAGCTTACCGTCCTGCGCACGAAGGACAGTGTTGCAGGCGCCGATCTTGGCCGATAGCGGGTCGGTCTTTTCGAGGTGCGCCATGATCTCCTCCTTCAGCGGCATCGTCACGCTGAGGCCCTGGATGGGGATCTCATGGACGAGCTTGAGGAGGTCAGAGAGCTTGTTGGCTTGGAGAGCGAGGTAGACGGCATTGACGGTCTCGCGGCGGAAGGCCGTGTTCATCATGATAGGCGAGAGCGAACTGCGGATGGGGTTTCCGGCGACGCCGTAGACCTTGGTGGCCGCGTCGACCTGGTCGATGCGATAGGTCTCGATCAGAGTGCGCGCGGCGATTTGGCCTGGACCAGTCTCTTCGCCAGTGGTTGCGGCGGCGAACGTGAAGGCGCTGCCGGCGCGGACTCCAAGAACGCGGGAGATGATGCCTGCATCGCCCATGCAGATGCCGATGATGTTGGAGTGGTCCTCCATGCGCTCGATGAAGCGCATGAGAGTGACGTTGTCGGAGAGCGTCTTCGCCGTGGGAACGATCTTGATGAAGTCAGGATGGAACGGAATAATGCGCTTATAGATTCCTTCGAGGTCCTTTGTAGCGTTGTAGTCGTGGTGGCTGATGATGAGGGCGACACCGGTTTCGCGGAGCTTCTGGAGCTCGCCCTTCTTCATGGCTTCGACCGACTCGAGCTCGACGTCGACGATGTGGAAGCCTGCGGCCGCAGCTTTGGAGAGGACTTCGATCTCTGCCGCTACGTTGCCGGAGAACTTGCCGCCGTTGGCGGTGCGGCGACAGGTCGCGATGCCGGTGGCCGCGGTGTTGTCTTGAAAGAAATGTTTGAACTTGGGCAGGGCGAGAAGAGGTTTGTCGAGATAATCGAGTCGGAACTCGAGGAAGGGCGTCTCTTTGACGACGGCGCTGGCTTTTTCAAGCATCTCGGCGGCTGTGGAGCCGATGATGGCGACACAGACTTTACCGATACGGGAACGAAGAAATTGCGGGGCTACGCTGGGCACATTCACTCTCATGTCTACAATCGCGGTATATTACAGACCCGCGCGCAAGGATGCAAATTTTTGTTGAAATCAAAGGGACTTAGGGAAATCCCTGGCCCAAGCCTAATATCTGGTACTTTGATGCCGGAAACGAGGGCTGTGGCATCAGACGTAGACGCTAACAATCGAGGATTGTTGCAGGTTGCAGGGAAATCTGTCGAGCGCCGATTTTGTTGGAAGAAGGCGAGCCCTACAATTGGGTCTGGTTGCGTCAGACAAATGGGAGGCGGTGGTTTGGATACTCAAAATGAATGGGTTAGCGGTAAGTTAGAGATGGTCAAAGTAGTGGGGTGGGAGTGCTATGGGTGGCTGCGGCACGGGTTTAGTACTCGAAAGGGCGGGGTTTCGACGGTTTATGGGGGAAATTCGCTGAACCTTGGGTGGACGAAGGAGGACGAGGCGGCTTTGGTGGCGGAAAACCGGCGGCGTTTTTTGCAGGCGGTTTGTGGTCAGGACGTTGGTGTTTCGCTGGTGGGAGTGCGACAGATCCACTCCGGGTTGGTGCGCCTTGTGAAGGAGGGGGACGGGGCGCTTGAGGGGAGGCTCCAGACCGCAGAGGGTAAGGCGGTGCTAGAGGGAGATGGGTTGATCACCGACGTGCCTGGTGTGTTGTTGGGAGTGGGTACGGCAGATTGTGTTCCCGTGCTGGTGGTCGATGTAGAAAAGAGAGTGGTGGGAGCGTTTCACGCCGGGTGGCGCGGGACGGTGGCTCGGATTGTTGAGCAGGGTGTCGCGAAGATGGTGGCGGAGTATGGGTCGCGCGTCGAGGACCTGGTGGCGGCGGTGGGCCCAAGTATCGGGGCTTGTTGCTATTCGGTCGGTGAGGGGGTTCGTGCGGAGTTTGCGGCGAAGTTCGAGTATGCGGAAGAGCTTTTTAGTGACTGGACGGGTGGCGGCGCGACGCGGTTGAATCTCTGGGAGGCGAATCGGCGGCAGTTGCTTAAAGCTGGTGTTGGGGCGTCACGGATTGCGGTGGTTGGTCAGTGTACGGCTTGTGCTCGGGACGAGGATGGGGCGTTGCGATATTTTTCGCATCGCGGGGAGAAGGGTGTTGCGGGACGGATGTTGAACGTGGTGGGAGTGGTGGCTTAGATTTCTCGTCGAGCTGAGAAAGAAATCGATGATGAAGAGGACGGTGGCGCTTCGTATGAAATGCGGGGATTCTTCGCTACGCTCAGAATGACAATTTGCTTCCTGCTTCAAATGGCCTTTTCATTTGAGTGCATGCTCGCGGAACTTAACGCCAGAATCGCCTCGGGGGGAGGCGATTCTGACGTTTCTTGTGCTAGGTCGTTCGCGGAATTAGTCCATTAGTTTGCGGGTGAGGTAGGTGTACTGTTCGGCCCAGGTCTTTGCCTGTTCTTTTAGGTTGGCTCCGGCTGCGTGGCCACCTTCGATGATTTCGTCGTAGTAGAAGGGCTTGTGGTACTCCTCCATCTTTGCGGCGAACTTGCGCGCGTGGACTGGACCGACGCGGTCGTCTTTGGTGGTGGTGAAGATGAGGGGCTCGGGGTAGTTGCCGTCGGGCTTGAGCTGGTTGTATGGCGAGATGGAGGCGAGGAACTCGCGTTCGTCGGGTTTGGTAACGGTGCCGTACTCGCCGACCCAGGAGGCCCCTGCGGCGATGTGTTCGAAGCCGAGCATGTCAAGGAGCGGGACCTGGATGACGACGGCGTTCCACATGTCAGGATGCTGGGTGAACTCGACACCCATGAGGAGACCGCCGTTGGAGCCGCCGACGATGCCGAGGCGGCGAGGCGAGGTGATCTTGCGAGCGAACATGTCTTTGGCTACGGAGGCAAAGTCGTCGTAGATGACCTGGCGGTGGGTCTTGAGGCCGGCTTCGTGCCAGGCGGGGCCGAACTCGCCGCCACCGCGGATGTTGGCGAGGACGTAGATGCCGCCGCGCTCGAGCCAGAGCTTGCCGACGATGCCGGAGTAGCGCGGGGTCTCGGAGACCTGGAAGCCACCGTAGGCGGTCATGAGCGTGGGGTTGGAGCCGTCGTATTTGATGTCTTTGCGGTGGACGATGAAGTAGGGGACCTTGGTCCCGTCGGTGGACGTGGCTTGGAGCTGTTCGACGACGAGATTGGTAGCGTCGAATTGCGCGGGCAGGGTTTTTGCGGGTTTCAGCGTCGTTGTGGCTGCGTCGCCGAGGAGAAGCGATGTGGGCGTGAGGAAGCCGGTGGTTTCGAGGAAGAAGTTATCGTCGGAGGTGTTGACGCTCTGGATGGTGACGCTGAGGTTGTCGGGGATCTCGAGCTTCTTCGAGGTCCAAACGTTTTTCGGGCCGCGAGTATAGACGTAGGCGCGGCCTTGTACGTGGTCGAGTGTGGTGAGGACGAGGTGGTTCCTGGTTACTGCGGCTTCCTGCGCGAACTCCTGCGCGGTTGGCACGAAGATCACGGTGGGCTTGAGATGGACAGGATCTTTCTTCACGGCTTCGAGATCGAGAGCTACGAAGGAGCCTTGTTTGAAGGTAGTTGCGTTGCCTTCGGGCTTCCAGTCTTCGTTCAATTCAAGAATGATTTGGCCGTCGAGCATGCCGTCAATATCGGATTTGCCAGGGATGGAGATTTTCTTAGGACCTTCGGGAGTGTAGAGGGCGACCTCGCGATGGAAGAAGTCGACGCCGCGCTCGAGCAGAATGGCGGTGTGCCCCTGGCTGTCGTGGAGGGCCCCGGGGCCTGCGCTGACGTCGGAGGGTGTACCGCGAAAGACCTCCTTCGCCTGGTCGAGAGGAGTGCCGCGCTTCCAGAGTTTGACGACGAAGGGGTATCCGGACTGGGTCATTGTGTCGGGGCCCCAGTTGCGCGCGACGAGGAGGGTGTCTTTGTCGAGCCAGGCTACGTTCTGCTTAGAGTGCGGGAGGACGAAGCCGCCTTCGACGAACTTTCCGGTACGGAGGTCGAACTCGCGGAGAGTGTCGGCGTCTTCACCGCCAGCGGAGAGAACGACGAGGCAGAGGCTGTCGCCGGGGTAGATGCAGTTGAGGCCGTGGGCGACCCACTTTTCGTTGTCCTGGACTGCGAGAGCGTCGTAGTCGATGACGGTGTGCCAGTCGGGCTTGTCGGTGAGGTAGCTTTCGAGTGTGGTGCGCCGGAAGATGCCTCGGACGTGCTGGGCGTCCTGCCAGGTGTTGTAAATGGTGCCAACGCGGAAGTCAGGGCTGGGCAGGCGGGTCGGGGACTCGAGGACTTTGAGAGCGGTCTCGGCGAGTGCGTCGTAGTGCGGGTCGGCGGTGAGGACCTTGGCGGAGCGGGAATTTTCGGCGGTGACCCAGGCCATGGAGCGTTCGCCGTTGACGTCTTCGAGCCATTGGTACTTGTCGGGTTGGTCGGTGGTGTTCTGGGCGTGGATGGAGCCAAGGGCGGTCCCAAAAGACAAGGTGAGCAGGAGTGCGGTGCTGCGGCTTCGAAGCGACATTTCTTCTTTCCCCTTTGATTGAAGACGGCGGTTGTTCGGAGGGTGTCAGTTTAGCGCAGATGAATATGAGCTGACTTTCTCTGCGGCATGGAAGGTACCCCCTCCCTCCCCTAATATGTTGCAAAGTCTTCGAATGATGGACTTTAGGTTCGGACTTGGAGGTGCCAGGGTGTGTCTTGGGTCTCCTACGTGAGCTTTCTGCGGTGCCTTGTTGTCAAGTAGGTCAGGCCTTGCAGAGCTCTTCGGAGAGGGCTTCGCGGTGTTCCAGGGCGATCGCGTCCAAGCGATTGAGGACGTTGAGGTAGAAGATGAAACCGATGATGGCGAGGCCGAGAAAGATAGGAACCATGAGCCACGGTCGGCCAAAATTGTTGGCCAGGATGACGACGCCGTAGCCGATCCCGAGGCATGCTGCGAGGATGCCGAGAGCGATGAGGACGCTGAGTTGGGAGGCCTGCTTGCGGCTGACTTTGGAGAGGTCGATCTTTTTCGGAGCGGAGAGGGAACGAAGATTGCCGACTGCCCCGTTGATGAATGTCGTGAAGAGAAGCCAGCAGATTGTTGCGAGGGCGATCACTAATGAGGGAGGGTGGGCGACCAAGGCGATGACGACAAAGATCAGGACGAGTTCAACGAAGGTGAGGAGGAAGCCGGTGAGGTTTTTTGCGAGGAAGACATCGCGGAGACGGGTTGGGCTAAGGAAGTAGAACTGGACGCCGGTGCCGTCCATGCCGAGGGCGTTGTAGGAGAGGACGGAGACGCCGAGTACGGAGTAGGCGACGGCCACGGGGAAGACAAAGTTGCCGAATCGCCCGTTGGCGCTTACGCGACCAGCGAAGAGGAAGACCATGAAGAGGGGGGCGACGAAGCCATATAGCTGGTTTATGTTACGGCGCAGGTAGATGGACTCCTTCTGCAGGCAGGCGATGACGGTGGTGTTCAGGGCAAAGGTGGTGGGGCGGGAGGGAGCGAGAGCGTTTGGGACGACTTCAGGGCGCGCCGTGGGAGTGGAGGCGCTTCGGTTGGCTGCCGGGCGCTTGGGTTGAGTGAGTTCGCTGAGATTTTCTCCGAGGAACTCGCGGTGCATGCGCCAGGCGTAGACGCTGAAGAACAGAGCGCCGAAGACGATGAGGCCAAGGAACGCGGCGATGGCGCTAAGGAAATGACCTTTGCTTGCGCTGACGATGGAGGTGGCGGTGAGTCCCGGTGGAAGGAGGGCAGCGATGGGTTGGATGTGGTGGAAGATGCTGCGCAGAAGCGGCAGATGGTTCGGCGCATGATGATGCCGGCCCTGCAGGCCTGGGTTGAAGTTGAGGTTGAGGTACTGGAAGCCGAGGGAGGCGAAGAGGATGAAGGCGGTGAAGAGCTCGCGCGCGCGACGGGTGGAGAGCCAGCGCTCGACCCAGACGAGCATCATGCGGGTCATGAAGATGTTGGCGAGGGCGAAGGTGGCGAGGAGTACTGTGGACCACGGGGCCATCGACGGCCGGGCAATTGCGATGCCGATGTCGGCGGCGATGAGCGCGAGGGTGCCGATGACGTTTGCTGCGCTGAGGAGGCCGAAGAAGAGTCGCGCGGTGAGGTAACGGGAGAAGCTTAGAGGGAAACGGATGATGGTGTTGATGTCGAAGCTGAGCCCGGGCGGAGAGATGTTGAGAAGGACCAGAAGCCAGAGGGCGAAGATGCCCCAGGTGAGGAGGGGGAGCCTCGTGAGGCGGTCGGTGGAGACGAGGAGGTACGCAGCGAAGCCGGAGCCGAGGATGGGCCCAATGGCGAAGACGGCCATGATGGGGAAGAGGACGGCGCGGGCGGCGAGTTCGCCGGCGCCTCCTTTGCGGCGGAAGGCGTTGCGAAAGATGCACCAGCGGAGTCGAGCAAGAGCGGCGAATTGACCACGACTTTGCGTGGCGGTCCAGCTTTGTGGGCCATTGGCGGCAGGATCGAGTTGAGGAACCGTGTCCATATTGTCTTGATCTTCGAAGTAGAGAAAGATTCCTTCAGGCTGCAGAGATGTTGTGGCTTCCGAAGAGAAGGCCCGGGGCCGAAGCCCCTCGTGCTCGCCCCGTTTTTCGTAGGGCTAAAGCCCTACGCTCCCTCCGAGAGGCAATGTCGCGGGACGGACCTAACCTAACCATGAGAGTTCCTGTTCGGGCTGCTGTGCGCCGGCTTCGTTGCCGACGATGTTGAGGAAGATCTCCTCGAGCGTGAGGGTCTGGCCGCTGACGCTGTCAGTGTTGCGGGCCTGGACGCCTACGCGGAGCTCTTCGAGGGAGCCATTGGCGATGAGTCGGCCGCGGTCGATGATGGCGATATGAGAGCAGAGTCGCTCGACTATTTCGAGGACGTGGGAGGTGAGGAAGATGGTCGCGCCGCGGGCGATCATGCCCTGGAGCATCGCTTTGAGAGTGCCGGAGGCGATGGCGTCGACACCTTCGAATGGTTCGTCGAGGAAGAGAACTTTTGGGCCGTGGATGACCGCGGCGGCGAGGGCCAGCTTTTTCTGCATGCCATGAGAGAAGTCGGTGACGAGTTTTTTTGTTTCGTTGGCGAGGCCCATAAACTCGAGGAGTTCTGCGGTGCGAGTGGCGGTGGTGGAGGGGGCGAGGCCGTACATGCGGCCGACGAAGCGGAGGTACTCGGCTGCGGTGAGACGGCCGAAGAGGGCGAGGCCTTCGGGGACGACTCCGATTTGGCGCTTGACCTCGATGGGGTGTGCGGCTGCGTCGAGACCGAGGACCTGAATGCTGCCTGAGGTTGGAGCGAGGAGGCCGGTGAGCATCTTGATGGTAGTGGATTTGCCTGCGCCGTTGGGGCCGAGGAAGCCGAAGAACTGGCCGGGCGCGACGGTGAGGTTGACGTCTTGAACGGCGGTGAAGTCGCCGAAACGACGGGTGAGGCCTGTGGTGGTGACGGCGGGAACCATGTGGGTGAAGCATATCGTACGTGGCGGCTTGATGATGCGGGAAAAAGTCGAGAGAGCAGGTCAATTTGGCCAGGGAAACCGTCGGGGAAAACGTCTAATGAAGAGACCCGAGAGCGACACAGAGAGATACCGCGGGTTGGTATACTTAACAGCTGACTCCCTTCGTTGAATTGAGCGTGCGGAGTGGGCTTTGGGCAGGACGCAACCTGCGGAACGGGTTGCAGAAACAGGGTTTGATGAGCAACATTCTTAGGACGATCAATTCTGCAGCCGATGTGAAGAAGCTTACGATTCCTGAACTGACGGAGCTGGCGGAGGAGATACGGGCGCGACTGATTGTCGGGGTTTCCAAGACGGGCGGGCATATTGGGCCGAACCTGGGCGTGGTGGAGCTGACGTTGGCGATGCATTATGTGTTCGATACGCCATCGGACAGCTTTGTGTTCGATGTAAGTCACCAGGCCTATGTGCACAAGCTACTAACGGGGCGAGAGAAGCAGTTTCATACGATTCGGCAGCCGGGTGGGTTGAATGGCTTCATGCTGCGCACGGAGAGCGAGCATGACAGCTACGGCGCGGGGCATGCCGGGACTGCGTTGAGTGCGGCGCTAGGCATGGCGGTGGCGCGAGACATGTCCGGGGGCAAAGAGCATATTATTGCGCTGGCAGGGGACGCGGCGTTTACGAATGGGATTTCGTTTGAGGCGCTGAACAATATTGCGGCGCAGACGAAACGGCTTATTGTCGTGTTGAACGATAACGCGTGGTCGATCGATAAGAACGTCGGTGCAATTGCAGAGTACTTCCACAAGATCGTGACGAACCCGACGATATCGAGCCTGCATGGCAAGGCCGCGGAGTTGGTGGAAAGGTTTGGCGGCAAGACGGTCGCGCATCTGGCGCGCAAGGCAGAAGAGGCGGCGAAGGGGTTGATCGGGCCGGGCATGCTGTTTGAGGAGTTCGGGCTGAATTACTTTGGGCCGATCGATGGGCATAATCTGCCGCTGCTGATTGAGACGTTTAAATTTTTGAAGACGCAGAACAGGCCTGTGGTGCTGCATGCAATTACGCAGAAGGGCCGAGGGTTTCAGCCTGCGATCGAGAAGCAGAAGAAGTTTCATGGGCTGGGGCCGTATGACGCCGAGACGGGTGAGACGAAGTCAGCGGGACAGAAGACGTACTCGGAGATTTTTGCCGAGTCGCTGACGAAGCTGGCTACGGCGAATGACAAGGTGGTTGCCATTACGGCTGCGATGCCGAATGGTACGGCGCTTGATCTGTTCCGGCCCCACCATCCGAAGCGGTACTTCGATGTGGGGATTGCGGAGGAGCATGCCGTGATCTTTGCCGCGGGCATGGCGACGAAGGGTTACAAGCCTTTTTGCGCGATCTACTCGACGTTTTTGCAGCGAGCATTTGATCAGGTGGTGCATGACGTTTGCCTGCAGAACCTTCCGGTGGTGTTTTGTATGGACCGCGGCGGATTAAGCGGAGACGATGGGCCGACGCACCATGGGCTCTTCGACATCAGCTATCTGCGGAGTGTGCCGAACCTGGTCCACATGGTGCCGAAGGACGAGGACGAGCTTGCGGACATGATGTATACGGCGATGCTGCATGAGGGGCCGAGTGCGATCCGGTATCCACGAGGGACTGGGCCGGGGGTCGCGGTGAAGAAGCAGCCAGTTGCGCTGGAGATAGGCAAGGCAGAGGTGATTCAGAACGGGGCGGACGTTGCGATCTTCGGGCTGGGAGCGATGCTGCCGGAGGCGGAGCGGCTAGCAGAGATGATGAGGCTGGAAGGTTTTTCGGCGGCGGTGATCAATCCGCGATTTGCGAAGCCGGTCGATCGCGATTGTGTTGCCGAGTTCGGCGGACGGTGCGGGCTGGTGGTGACGCTTGAAGACCATGTGCTGGCGGGTGGGTTTGGTTCGGCGGTGATGGAGACGCTGAACGAGCTGGAACTACAGGTGCCGGTGGTGCGGGTGGGCTGGCCGGACGCGTTTATCGAGCATGGCAAGGTCGAGTCGTTGCGGGAAAAGTATGGGCTCACAGCGGAGGCGGCGCTGGAGAAGGCGAGGCCGCATCTGAGCAGGATGATGGACCATGTTCTGTCGAAACACTAGGGCCTTCGGATGAAGAAAAGAGAACGGGCCGCCGTTGCGGCCTCGTTCTTTTTGGCAGAGCGTCGAATTAATTGCCGGCGGAGATGCGGGACAGGAGGTCGCTGGCGCTGGCGTGGCGATAGGCGAAGGACTTGCGGAGTTGACGAGTGAGGACGAGGTGTTGGGCCAGTTCGCCGAATTTGCCGAAGGGCATCTCGTACTCGATGTCATCAGAGAGGAGGGTCCCTGGGCCGTTGGCTCGATCCTCCGATCGTACTCTGTGGCAGTGGTTCCAGTAGGCGAATGGGCCGCGCACCAGGCGGTCGCAGAAGCGATGGTTCCAGATGAAGTCGGTGATCTCCGCTTCCCACGGGACACGAACGGGAGAGAAGGGGACGGGCCTGAAGGTGAGGGTCATGCGAGTTCCCACGCCCGCAGCGATGCCTCGGCGAGGTGGGTCTGTGGAGCGGCGGGGCGGTGGAGGCGCGAAGGCGGCATCTTCGATTCGGGCCTTCTGCCATGGGGGCATAAGGGAGGGAAGATTTTCAGGGTTGGCGAAGAAGTCGAAGACAAGTTCGACGGGGTAGGGGAGCCATTGCTCAGAGTGAAAGATGTGGCGCATTGTGGGATGGGAGCGTTATAGCGTATTGGAGGTGAGAATCCTAACGAAATCGGTTGATATTACCGACATGGCCCGTAAGGACTGGGACTCGTAAGGTTACGAAAATCTGAGCTCTCAAAAAAGAGGTGCCTCTTGAAGAGGCACCTCAGGCTCGGTGAGTGGTAGAACACTTAGTTGGGCATCAAAACGGTGTCGATGACGTGAATGACGCCGTTGGACTGGAAGACATCGGCCGTGATGACGGTGGCCATGCCGCCCTTGGCGTCTGTCAGCATGATTTTGCCACCGGACGTGGTAGCGATGAGATCTTCGCCCTGGACGGTCTTGAGGGTGGCCTTGCCGCCGCCCTTCTTGATCATGCCTTCGAGCTGCTTGGCACTGACCTTGCCGGCGACGACGTGGTAGGTGAGGACTTTGACGAGCGTGTCTTTGTTCTCGGGCTTGATGAGCATCTCAACAGTGCCGGCAGGGAGCTTGGCGAAGGCGTCATCGGTGGGTGCGAAGACGGTGAAGGGACCAGGGCTGTTGAGGGTGTCGACCAGACCCGCGGCCTTGACTGCCGCGACGAGAGTCTTGTGGATCGGCGAGTTGGCTGCGTTCTCGACGATGGTCTTGGTGGGGTACATGGTTGCGCCGCCGACGGTTGGGTCCTTCTGTGCGTGAGCGCTGAGAGAGGTGATGGCCAGAGTGACTGCAGCTAGCGCGGCGAGAAAAGTCTTCTTCATTGTCGTTTGTCCTTTATCGTTCTTGATTTCTGAAAGCTCGTCCCTACCTTCAGGGGACTCATAAGCATCTACGTCGCCCTGCAGAGACTGGATTGCTCTAATTCGTGCGATAGCGTTGGATTTGTTCCGCTGATATGTCGGCGCACACTCGTAGTTGTGCGAACACAAAGCGGTCGAGGGATTGTTGATGCAGTGGAGATGAGCTACTACGGTCGGGA
>DATHQG010000084.1:0-14571 GCA_035483075.1 Edaphobacter sp.
CTGGCGAACGCGGACGGTTTGACCGGGTTGGCGAACCGGCGATGGTTCGATGAACGTTTCGAGGAGGAGTGGCAGCGGGCGTTGAAGGAAGGGCAGCCACTGGCGCTGCTGTTAATCGATGTGGACCTGTTCAAGTCTTACAACGACCTGTTCGGGCATATGGGCGGTGATGCTTGCCTGCGCCAGATTGCGACGGTGATCGCAGATACTCTGCCGCAGAGCTTAGGAGTGGTTTCTCGGTTCGGAGGAGAGGAGTTTGCTGTGATTCTGCCAAATATGGAGCGGGATGGAGCGCTGGCCGTGGCCGAGGAACTGCGGGGGGCCGTGGCTGCGATGAATCTGCCGCATGTAGGAAGTCCGTGGGGGATCCAGACGATTAGTATCGGTGTCGCGGCGGGCGTGCCGGAGAGAACGGAGTCGGCGCTGTGGCTGCTGAACGCCTCAGATAGCGCACTGTACTGCGCGAAGCGTTTGGGCCGCAATCGCGTGGAGTCGAATCTGACGCGAAGCGAACTTCTGAATTGACTGGGTGCGGAAGGCGCAGGTCGCTCCGATTTACACTGGGTGTGTGGACAGCTCAACGATCGTCATTCTGGATTTTGGTTCGCAATATACGCAGCTGATTGCGCGGCGTATTCGGGAGTTCAATGTTTTCTCAGTCGTGTTGCCGTGTACTGCTCCGCTGGAGCAGGTGAAGGCGCTGGGGCCGAAGGGTGTGATTCTTTCCGGGGGGCCGTGCTCGGTATATGACGCGGAGGCGCCTGCGGCGGACGCAGGCGTGTTGGGGTTGGGCGTACCAGTGTTGGGGATTTGTTATGGGCTGCAGTTTATCGTGCACCATCTGGGGGGGAAGGTCGTTGGGGCGGCGGCGCGGGAGTATGGACATGCTGAGGTGACGATTGTGGCGGAGACGCCGCTGTTCCGTGGATTGCCGGGGACGCTGAATGTGTGGATGTCGCATGGTGACCATGCGGAGACGCTGCCTGCGGGGTTTGAGCTGACGGCGAAGACGGCCAATGCTGTCGCTGGGATTGCGGACGAGGCGCGGCGGATCTGGGCGGTGCAGTTTCATCCAGAGGTCGCTCATACGCCGCAGGGAATGGAGTTGCTGCGGAACTTCTGCCTGGATATCTGCGGGGCGAAGCAGGATTGGACGCCGGAGCACTTCATCCAGTCGACTGTGGAGCGTGTGAAGGCGCAGGTTGGAAGGGGACATGCGATCTGCGGGTTGAGCGGAGGCGTGGATTCATCCGTTGCTGCGGTGCTTGTCGCGCGGGCGATTGGGGACCGTTTGACTTGCATCTTCGTGAACAATGGCGTGCTGCGGAAGGACGAGTTTCACAAGGTGCAGACGACCATGCGCGAGCAACTTGGGCTGAATGTTGTTGCTGTCGATGCGAGTGAGAGGTTTCTCGCGAAGCTTGCTGGAGTGACCGATCCGGAGACCAAGAGGAAGGTGATTGGGAACGAGTTTATTGCTGTGTTCGATGATGAGGCGAAGAAGATTTTTGAGGCGGAGAAGAGTGCGGGGGAGGAGGTCGCGTGGTTGGTGCAGGGCACCCTCTATCCGGACGTGATCGAGTCTTCGAGCGTTCATGGGCCCAGTCATACGATCAAGAGCCACCACAATGTGGGGGGACTGCCGGCCGATATGAAGTTGAAATTGATTGAGCCGCTGCGTGACCTGTTCAAGGACGAGGTGCGGAGGATTGGGCGGGACCTGGGGATGCCGGAGGAGATCATTGAGCGGCAGCCTTTCCCGGGGCCGGGGTTGGCAGTGAGGATCCTGGGTGAGGTGACGGCGGAGCGGGTGGCGATCCTTCAGGAGGCAGACCAGATTGTGGTGGATGAGATCAAGAAGGCCGGTTTGTACCGGAAGGTTTGGCAGAGCTTTGCGGTGTTGTTGCCGGTGAAGTCGGTTGGGGTGATGGGGGACCAGCGGACCTACGCGAACACGTGCGCGATCAGGGCCGTCGAGAGCGAGGACGGCATGACGGCGGACTGGGCCGCGCTGCCGTTTGAGGTGTTGCGGACGATCTCGAGCCGGATTGTGAGTGAGGTCCGGGGGATCAATCGTGTGGTGTATGACATTACCTCGAAGCCTCCGGGGACGATTGAGTGGGAGTAGGGTCCCTAACGAGCTCCTAATTTCGAATCAAATCTACTTCCACTCCGATCTTGAGTTTTTTCCACGTTCGATCAGTCGTCCAGACCGTGGCGTGCATAGAAGCCGCCAACGCGAGGCACGCGCGATCGCCCAGTGAAAGTCCCGAAGAGCTTGTCTGCGGATACAGTTCGGCCGCTTTCTGTGCCTGAAGATCGTCGAAGGCCACGACGTAGCTGCGAAATGGTTCGATGCTGAGCTCAAGGTCAGAGCGAGATACTTTCTCGCGAACCAGCCTTGTGCAAACTTCACAAAAGTTCACGGAACTGATAGCGAGTGTGCCTTTGAAATCTTTGAGTGCCTCCAGCACTCGTTCCGCGCCTGGTTCTTTCTGCAATGCCGCGAGCACAGCTGAGGCGTCAAGCACGACTTTATCCACGTTTAGCCTCGCGTTTTGCCTCGAGGCGCCGTTCTGTAATCAGTTCCTCCGACAGACTGCGATCAGGGCCGACATATTTTCTGACAGCCGCTTGCGCCCGTTTGATGGCCTGCTCCTTACTCTGAATATGCAAACCATCCTCGTCCATACGGATCATCACGGTTTCACCCGCTTTGAGCCCCATCGCCTTGCGGTATGCGGCAGGAATTACAATTCTGCCATTTTCTCCTATTTGTGTCGTTTCTGTTGCCATATGCCACCTCAGTGATAGTATGCCATAACAGCAAAGGCGCTGCGAAGGGCAGCGCCTTTTGCTGTTGTTGCCGAATTGTCTTAGTGGGTCTGGACTTTTTCGTGCCAGGAGTGGGCTTGCTTGAGGGCGTTGTTGACGTTGGTGATGTTTTCTACACCGGTGGTGTTGAGCCAGTCTTCGAAGGCCTTCGCGCCCTGCTTGGCGTAGATGGCGATGCCGTCCTTCCAGGTAGCGCGACCGCAGAGGACGCCGTTGAAGCTGGTGCCGGATTCGACGGCGAGTTCCAGGGTCTCGATGAAGACGGGATTGGAGACGCCGGCCGAGAGATAGATGAAGGGCTTGTGGGTCATGGTGGCAGCGTCGCGGAAGTGCTGCAGCGCCTCCTTGCGGGTGTAGGCCTTCTCGCCCTTGAAGGCGCGGGTGCCTTCGACGAAGGACATTTCGACTGGGACCTCGACCTTGAGGACGTCGACGTTGTAGCGGGCCTTACCGAACTCGGCCATCGAGCCGGAGACGACCTCGGGCTTCTTGAGGGCGTAGGCAAGCGACTTTTCGTCGCCGCCGTCGGCGTCGTAGCCGACGAACTCAAGGAAGAAGGGGATGTCGTGGGCGACGCACTCGTCGCCGATGCGCTCAATCCATGCGTGCTTGAGGTCGTTGACGGCGGATTTTTCGAATGGGGTGTAGTAGAGGAGGATCTTGATGCAGTCGGCACCGGCTTCCTTGAGACGGCGGACGCTCCAGAGGTCGAGGAGGTCGGGCAGGCGACCGGGGGTGGTGGCGTCGTAGCCGGTCTTTTCGTAGGCGAGGAGGAGGCCCTTGCCGTTGCGGTGCTTGGAGGCAGGGAGGCCGTACTCGGGGTCGAGGAGGATGGCGGAGGCGTGTTTGGTGAGGACAGAGGTGACCAGGGTCTTGAAGACCTCGAGGTCGTGGGCATCAGCTGCGGCGCCGCGCTCCTTGGCGAGGGACTTCTGGAGGGAACCGCGCTGGTCCATGGCGGCGGCGGCGATGACGCCGCGGTGGTCGGAGACGGCTTTCAGTCCTGCTAGTTTTCCTGGTGTCAGCTTTTCCATTGTTCATGTCTCCTGAGGCTTTTAATTTTTGTGTCTGCCGAGGGTCATTTTACACAGTAAGGTGCGGGTCTTGCTTGGGTGAACGGGTTGCGATCCGGGAAGAAAGGCCCGGGGCTGAAGCCCCTTGTATTTGTTGAATTCTTTTCGCAGGGCTAAAGCCCTGCGCTCCCTCCGAAAAAGAAAAGCATTGGCACGGCTGAAGCCGTGCCCTTAAGCGAGACGGCTGAACTCTACTCTTCGTCAAGTTCTTCGTCTTCGTCGTCATCGTTGAAGAGATAGATGTCGTCGGTTTCGAGGGTCTCTGGCTGGGCGAGGTCGAGGCCGTCGGCTGATGGTTCGATGGAGCGGACGACGGTGGTGGCGGAGGGTTCGGTGTAGAGGCCTCTGGCATTGTAGGAAGCGAGCTGGAGGCCGTAGAGCAGGGCAGTGGCGCGCTTGCTGTCGAGCTTTCCGGTGGCGAGGGCGTTGATGACGACGGAGAGGGCGACCTGGACGGACTCGCGGTCTTCGAGGGCGGAGAGCTCGATGTGCTGGCCGGGCACGAGGTAGCCTCGGGTAGCTTCGGTGTGGCGGAAGGTTTGGTGGCGCTGATGGAGGCGCGCGTGAAAGTAGCACCAGAGTCCGTCGGTGAGGGAGGGGGCTTTGCAACGGGTGCCGTTGGTCTTGATGTGTCTGCAGAGTGCGAGTTGCATGGGGTCTTCTCCTTCTGTTCTTTCGGGGGGTACCCCCTATTGCCTGCGTTTAAGTCGAATGGTTGCAATGATTTAGCGGAAGTGATTGCCGCTAAAATATTGCAACCAAAGGGGTTGCGTCCAAAATATTGTCCGTAAAGGACTTACGGGTTAAATACAAAGGCCCCGGCAACGTGCCGAGGCCTTTTCTGATCTCTATATTCAGTATAACGGGTTGACCCTAACTAAAATGCCAAGTGTAAGTTGATGATAGGTAATGGTTTAGGTTGTTTTGGGACTTGACATGCGATTTTTGGGCTAAAAATGACGAAAATAGTTGTAAATAGAAGAAAATGCTGGTCTTTCTGGCTCCAGAAATGTGGCGTCAAGATCCACAATCTGCGCTTTCTCTTGATTGCCTGCCTAGACGGTCGCAGCTACCGTTGTCCGCTGTCCCATTTGTAAGAGAGCGAAGGTCGCTGGAACGAGCAGAAGATAACATGTTGCGGCCAGGAGCATCGTCACGTTAATTCCAAGGGACATGCTGACCATCACACCGAGTACCGAGGCCAGGACGCCGGTCGCCCCGTTAATTCCCCAGAACCACGGGGTGGGTTGTTTGTCGATTGCTTCGACGAGCCGCATCCCTGTTGGGAAGGCGAAGCCGAGTAGAAAACCTAGTGGCATGATTGCCGCTACTGAAATGCCGATGCGCACCAGGCGTTCCTGACCTGTTGTGTGGTGGAAGACCGATGGGAGGACCTGCTCCATCGCAATGAGATAGAGAACGACGATTCCGGCCCATGTCAGAAATCTGCCGCGTGTGTTCAGTTTGAGGCGGTCGGAGGTTAAGCTGCCCAGGCCTGAGGCAAGAATCAAACTGAAGAGACAGACACTCAGCGAATAGATGGGATGGCCGAGGTACACACTGAACCTTTGCAGAAGAGCGATTTCAGCGAACATGAATCCCATACCAATGAGCGAGAAGTAAAGGCTGCCTGTGACTGCCAAGGGGAACGGACATTCACGAGCTGCGCCTCTGAGGGGAACGATGATCGCCGCAATTACGGCGACTACTGAGATACATAAGATTAGAAGAAGGACAGCCGTCGCGACCAGATTGCCATGCATGACACCGGCGACATGGCTGGTATGGATCCACCGTCGCATCTCGCTCGGAATATCAAGAAATCTCAGCTGGTTGAAGAAGAACGGCCGATTGTCGGTCGATACAGTCAGGTCGAGATAGGTCGAATCTACTACGCGGTCCAAGGCCTCGCGGCCCTGACTTTCGGTGATGCTGCGCAATAGTGCAGATTGGGGTGGCTGACCGGGGGCGAGAAGCACACTGAAGCCCAGGGCCTGCACCGTGTCGTTCAAGACCTGCAGCTGATCTGTCGTAAAGGGCGTCTTTGACAGTACCAGTGTGGCAATTGTCCCATTGCTGGCGACGAACAGTTGCGGACGAACGTCTTTGACTCCAGAGTCCAGGAGTACTGCTGTTGCCAGTCCGATCATTCTTCCGGTCTCGTTGACGTCGTCGGGGCTGTACCAGCGGCTTACTGTAAATATTCCGTTGTCGTTGATCGGTCTGAGGAAGGCGCGCCATCCCTCCAGCGTGTAGAGTCCGTTTTCACTCAAGCTGAATGCGCCCGCGCCGGTGGCGGCCCATGTGTCGATCATGCTCATCTGAACGAGATCGAATTTTTCATTCGTGCTGGCAAACCAGCTGCGGGCGTCGTCTATATGAAGTTTGAGGTCGGGCAGCGCCGTTATATTGCTGAAGCTCTTATAGAAGGGGTCTTTGGTGTGGAGGTTGATGAAGATGGGATTGAGTTCGACGCCCGTAATGTCGGGTACTCCAAAAAAATGCGCGGTCATGACGTCGCGACCGCCGCCAACGCCGATTACAGCCGATTTGCGGATCCCGGGTAGGCGATACGCCAGACCTACCAGATCGTATTGCAGGAACGAGATGGAGTCGCGGGTACCGTCATACTTGGACATGACGGTGCCTGCTGCGCCATCGATATTCAGTTCAATTTGTGTTGCGGTCGTGTGTGCGGGGACCCTGGGCGAGGGGCCCCATAGAGTCGGAAAACCAACTATCGGGGGCTTCGCAACAACCCTGGAGTAGGAGTTCCATTTTTCATATGTATTTAGACCTGAGAGCTCAAGGCTGTTCTTGACCAAAACGGGGCGTACCCCGATCGGCGCGAGTGAATTGAGGACCGCGAATATTGCCAACGCAAGCGTGATGGGTCCTGGTCTGCGCCACCAGGAACGCGATCTCACTTCCTGTCGATCTGCGGCATCGGCACTGGAGGCAAAGGCCATGGCCGACACACCGCATACGACACCAGTCACAATCACTGTGGTCGGTCCATCGAGAACATTCAAGATGAAGACGACCCCCATACATCCGAGAGCCGCGCCCATCAGGTCTATGCCGTAGACCTGGCCGGTGGGAAACGGACTGCGCGTCAACGCGAGACTCACGACCACACCAGAGAATACGTACGGCATGCCCATGGCGACCAAGAGCAGGCTCCACTCAACGACGGTGGTGAGCGAGACGGAGGTCGCAGTGATCAGACAGAACTGCACCATGACCGACGCAGGCATAGCGAGTGCCGTTGCCAGAGCGAAGTTGCTCAAAGTAATGGGCAGGGGGGCCGACTCGAGCCGCGCACGGTGCAGGTAGACCCAGACGGCACCCACGGTCATTCCGAGCATGGCTACGCTGATCGCAAAAAAAGCCATGTAATACCACGCGATGACCGAGAGTATCCGCGTTTGTACGATCTGAAATGTCAGGAGGGAAAAGGTAAGGAGAAATACGCCTGATAGGAACGGGGCCTTGCGCATGGTGTGGGGAGAGAGCAACAGTTGCCTCCATCGGATCCGCCAAATTAACGTGCGCTTTCAGAACGGAGTGTAGCAGGAAATTTTTATAAGAAATGCATGCCACCATGGATCGGGCGCACAGAGAATTGCGATCGGTGATGGGGAGCTGTGTGGTGTTTCTTGCGAAACGGTGGCGGAGTGCATAGTGATGACGACGTCAGCAGGGACGTCGTCCACGCTGGGCGTGAAGAATGGGAGTCGGTTTACGCCGCTGAGGACTGGAGCACGGCCTGCTGGGCGGCGAGGAGCTCGTGGATTCCTTTTTCGGCGTAGTCGAGCATTTTACTCAGCTGCTTGCGGGAGTACGAGTCCTTTTCGGCGGTGGCCTGGGTCTCGATGAGGCCTCCGTCGGCGAGCATGACTACGTTCATGTCAACTGCGGCGCGGGAGTCCTCTTCGTAGCAGAGGTCGAGGAGGGTGTTGCCGTCGACGATGCCGACGGAGGTGGCGGCGACCATCTGGCGGAGCGGCGAGGTTTTTAGGGTGCCTGCTGCTACTAATTTTCCGAGGGCGAGGGCCAAGGCTACGCATGCGCCGGTGATGGCGGCGGTGCGAGTGCCTCCGTCGGCCTGGAGTACGTCGCAGTCGAGGATGACGGTGCGCTCGCCGAGGGCCTTCATGTCGACGACGCTGCGGAGGGAGCGGCCGATGAGGCGCTGGATTTCGTGGGTGCGGCCGCCGATCTTGCCGCGCTCGGCTTCGCGGGCGGTGCGGGTGAGGGTGGCGCGGGGGAGCATGCCGTATTCGGCGGTGACCCAGCCGCGGCCTGAGTTGCGGAGCCAGCCGGGGACGCCCTGTTCGATGGTGGCGTTGCAGAGGACGCGGGTGTTGCCGGACTCGATGAGGACGGAGCCTTCGGCCATGGCGACGTAATGGGGAGTGATGCGGATGGGTCGGAGTGCGTCGGCTGCGCGGTGGTCCGGACGGAAGAGCTGCGGGGTTGGGGCGGTTACGGACATTAGGGAATTATAGTTGTGAGATTCTTCTCATGATTTTTGAGGCGGGTGGTATGCGGGTGAGGTGGGAGGGTGGTTGTCCCAAGACAGGATTGTTCCAGAATGGGAAAGGGTAATTGTATTAGGGTTGAGTGGAGATTTTGTAGGGCCCCCGGTGGGAGCGTAGTTCTATATTGGGAATTACTGGGGTGTGTGTAATTCGGCACGGTTACGTTTTTTGGTTGATGTGCGTTTACTTAGCGAAGGAGTTCCAGTTTGGCACTTGACGTGATTACGTAAGCGCATCTGTTGTCAGGAAACGTTGAGCAGGGATTGGCGGACGGACGAATGCGGGCAATGCAGAGCAGTACTGCCTCAGGGTCAGGGAATTATTCAGGGAAGTTTGCGGCGCTTCGGCATGTGACGCGCGAAATGGGTCTGCACAGGGCAGCGATGCCGGTGGTGCGGCGGGCGGTCGCGACGGCGGGTGATGCTGCCAGCGCGATCGCGGGAGTTGCCGAGGGTGCGGGGCTGGCGCATGACGCGGGCAATCTGCTGGGCGCGTTGAGTCTTTATTCTGATTTGCTGGCGATGCCGGGTGTGCTGCATGAGGAGCATCGCGAGTATGCGGCGGAGCTGCGGATGTTGAGCGATCGCAGCTGGGCAATGATCAATCGGCTGGTGAACCATTCGCGGGCGGGGCTGCCGGTGAAGGTGCAGGCGGAGATTTCTGTGCTGCCCGATGTGGTGGACCGATGCAAAGGGCTGTTGGGCCGGGTGGCTGGCCGGACGGTAGAGGTCTCATATGGAGTGGGGGCGTTTGAGCCGGTCCGGGTGCCAGTGGAGGCGGTGGAGCGGATACTGACCAACCTGGTGAAGAACGCGGCGGAGGCGACGCCCTGGGTGGGAGCGATTTCGATCCATGTTGAGGGTGTTATGGACAGGCCAGAGAACGACTGCGATGACGCTCGGCGGCGGGTGGTTATGACGGTGCGGGACCGGGGCTGCGGGATGGACCAGGCGGCGGTGCGGCGGTTGATGCAGACGGGTGGGACCTCCAGCGCGAACGGACGGGGGCTTGGCTTTCGCGTGGTGCGGGAGCTGGTTGCGATCTCGGGTGGGTATCTGACTGTGGAGAGCCAGCCGGAGGTGGGAACCAGTATTTCTGTGGAGTGGTATGCAGTGAAACGGACGGAGGTCGAGTTGCGGCGAGATGAGGCACGGGCGATGGAGGCGGGAGTGACGACGGTGTTCAGGGGAGAGGCTGGGTGGATCGCATGTTAGGGACTTTGGATCAGGGAACGAAGAAGACGGGGGAGGCCGGGAGGTTGGAGGAACGAGTGGACGGAGCGCTGGTGGTTGGTGATCGGTTGGTAGCTGAGGGGCCGTCGGGAGTGCTGGTGGGTGTGTCGCCGGTGAGTGTTCAGGTGGCGGACAATGGCGCGAAGAAGAGCGGAGCGGAGAAGTTTGGTCTGCTGCATGTACTGGTGGTCGATGACGATGAGGCGGTGCTAAAGTCCTGCTGCCAGATCGCGAGGGGGATGGGGTTTGCGTTGGTGTTGGGGGCGGAGAGTGCGACGACGTCGCGGGAGATATTGAAGCACCAGCGGATCGATCTGCTGCTTCTCGATTTGAAGCTGCCGGGTGGGGGCGGGCTGGCCCTTTTGGAGCAGGTGAAGGCGCTGCATCCGGACACGGCGGTGATTGTGATGACGGCGTTTGCGACGGTGTCGTCGGCGGTGGAGGCGATGCGGATCGGGGCAGGGGACTATCTGACGAAGCCGTTTGCGCTGGAGGAGTTGACGACGGTATTGGAGCGGACGGCGCAGCAGTTTGAGCTGGACGTGGAGAGCCGGCTGCTTCGGGAGAGGTTGAGGACGCAGCAGGGGATGGGCGGGTTGGTGGGGCGGTCACCGGAGATGGAGAAGCTGTACCGGATTTTGTCGAAGGTGGCCCATTCGACGCATCCGGTCCTGATTCTGGGCGAGAGCGGAACGGGGAAGGAGCTGGTGGCGCGGTCGATCCACTTCAATGGGCCGAATGCGGCGAAGCCGTTTGTGACGGTGGACTGCGGATCGCTGGTGCCGACGCTGATTGAGAGTGAGTTGTTTGGACATGTGAAGGGGGCGTTTACCGGTGCAGATCGCGCGAAGGAGGGTCTGCTTGCCGCGGCTGATGGTGGGACGGTGTTTCTGGATGAGATTGGCGAACTGCCGCTGGACCTTCAGGCGAAGCTGCTGCGGGCGCTGCAGGAGAAGGAGGTGCGTCCAGTGGGGTCGACGGTGGCGAAGCCGATTTCAGCTCGGGTGCTGGCGGCGACCAACCGCGACCTTGCAGGGATGGTGGAGCAGGGGCGCTTTCGCAAAGACCTTTACTTCCGGTTGAATGTAGTGAATCTGCGGATCCCGCCGCTGAGGAACCGGCGTGAGGACATTGCGCCGCTGGCGATGCATTTTCTGGAGCGGATGGAGAAGGAGACCGGGGTGAAGAGGACTTTTTCCGACATCACGTTGCGGGTGATGATGGAGTATGACTGGCCGGGGAATGTGCGGGAGCTGGAGAACGCGATCGAACGGGCGTGCGCGTTGTCTTCGGGGCCAGTGCTGCACATGGGTGATCTGCCGACGCAGCTACAGAACTTTCGGCTGCAGCAGGGGCCTGCAGTTCGCATCGAGGAGGAAGAGCATCAACGGCGAGAGATTGCGGGGGAGATCGTGTCGATTGCGGAGATGGAGAAGCATGCAATTCTTGGGACGATACGGCAGTTGAAGGGGGACAAGCTAATGGCGGCGAAGCTGCTGGGGATCGGGAAGACGACGCTGTATAGGAAGCTGAAGGAGTATGGGATTACGGAGGGGTTGGGGGATTAGTTTCATAATAAAGCCCCTGTCCGAAAATCCGGACATGGGCGCATGGCAATCAGTCAGCAAGAAGTGGGATAAGCCACATCATTTGTGCCCAAATGAGCGGCTTGTGGGGCCGCTAGAGGCGCGAGACTACCGCCAGGTTTGAGCCTATTCCTTTTGGCGGACTGCTTCTGTGTGAGCAAGCATGTATTTTCAAACTGACCGTTCTTTGCCATCGACTTGCCTTGGCGCAAGGAAAACCCATGTCCGAGAATCCGGACATGGGGCACCCGGTTTGCTGCGGGCGGGATAGAATCGTGGCGAGGAAGGTGACTGTCATGGAGTGTACGCATCTGGACCAGATACGGAAGGTGAAGCCGTCGGCGAAGGGGTGTGAGGATTGTCTGAAGATCGGCGGCTGGTGGGTGCATCTTCGGATGTGCATGGAATGCGGGCATATGGCGTGCTGCGACTCTTCACCGAATAAGCACGCGACGAAACATTTTCATGCGTCGAAGCACCCGATTATGCGGTCGATGGAGCCAGGTGAGAGCTGGGGTTGGTGCTACATCGATGAGATAGAGCTGGACGAGAAGTGGCCTTCGTGAGGTGGACGCCGTGGTTTGCTATTCTGGCTCAATCTAAAGAAGTCTTCTGATTTACGAAGGCCAAGGGAGTTTTATGTCTGACGAAGTATTGAATGTTGTGCCGGTAGAGCCGGCCCCGGCCCCCACGGTAAAGATCACGGTCCGTCCGAATGGGCCGTTTCGTGTGGAGGGGCCGATCTCGCTTGTGGATGTGAATGGGAACGAATGGGACCTGACGGGGAAGCCGGCGATCTCGCTTTGCCGCTGCGGCATGTCGTCGAAGCGGCCGTTTTGTGATGGGACGCATGGCAGAGAAGGATGGAAGTGCGAGGCGAGTCCTATACCGACGGAGCCGGTCGCGCTGGGGTAGCCAGCGAAAGAGTCTGACTTTAAATTTCGAATTCATCTACGAGGTATGCGATCCATGAAGGTCCTTCGCCGCTGCTGGATAGTTTTTTCTTTAGGGTCGCTGATTTCGGTTGTTGCGATGAGAGCGCAGGAGGCGCCGCAGAAGGCCGAGTCGAAGGAGTACACGCGCAGCGAGGCGATGGTCCCGATGAGGGACGGCGTGAAGCTGCATGTGGTGATTCTTCGGCCGGTAGGGTCAGAGAGCGCGGGTGGGCCGCTGCCGTTTTTGATGGAGCGGACACCGTATGGTGTGGATAACAACTCGTCGAAGAGCGTGAATGTGAGCAAGCCGGAGCTGGCGGCGAGTGGATACATCTTTGTGTTCGGCGATATTCGCGGGCGGTATTCGTCGGAAGGACAGTTTGTGATGAACCGTCCGATTGTGGCGCATACGACGAAGAACGATGTGGACGAGACGACGGACACGCGGGACACGATCGACTGGCTGCTGAAGAACGTCCCGAACAACAGCGGAAAGGTGGGGGTGTTTGGAGTTTCGTATCCGGGGTTTCTGGCGATGTCGGCGGGCATCGAGGCGCATCCGGCGGTGAAGGCGATTTCGCCGCAGGCCCCGATGACCAATGTCTGGCTGGGTGATGATTTTTTCCATAACGGCGCGTTCCGTGAGACATATGGCTTTGATTATGTGCAGCAGCTGGAGGGACAGAAGACGGACGCGCGGGTGCAGAGCAAGGAAGATATGTTCGATTTCTTTCTGCGGAACGTGAACTTCGCTGGCGCGGCGCAGGCGGCGAAGATGGAAAACCTGCCGACGGCGAAGGTTTTTCTGACGCAGCCGGCGTATACGAAGTTCTGGCAGGAGATGGCGGTGGAGAAGCACCTGACGAAGGTAGAGGTGCCGACACTGGAGGTGGGCGGATGGTGGGACCAGGAGGACATGTGGGGGACCCAGGCGGAGTATGCCGCGCTGGAGCCTCATGATAAGGACCACGATGTGTTTCTGGTGTTGGGGCCCTGGAACCACGGGGGGTGGAACAGACGGACGTTGAGCCTTGGCGCAGTGAACTTCGGAGTGGATGCAGGGGAACAGTATCGCAAGACGATCGAGGCGCCGTTCTTTGAGAAGTATCTGAAGGGGCAGCCGGGTTTTGAGCTGAAAGATACGGCCAGTTTTCGTACGGGTGTGAACCAGTGGGAGCGGTACGATGCGTGGCCGCCGAAGAGTGGATTTAACGAAGAGAAGCTTTATCTGACGAAGGACGAGGGGTTGAGCTTTAGCGCGCCGAAGGAGGGTGGAGTTGCGGGATCGTATGTGGCCGATCCGGCGAACCCGGTGCCATATCGCAACCGGCCGATCCAGGCGACGTATGGAGATGGATCGAAGTGGCGGACGTGGCTGGTGGAGGACCAGAGGTTTGTGAGTTCGCGGAAGGACCTGGCTAACTTTGAGACGCCGGTGCTGGATAAGGACGTCACGGTGACGGGCGATGTGATGGCCGACATCTTTGCTGCAACGACGGGCTCGGATTCAGATTGGGTAGTGAAGCTGATTGATGTGTATCCAGACGATGCACCGGCGCCGATGGCGGGATATCAGCTGATGATTGTGGACGAGATCTTTCGCGGACGGTATGTGAAGAGCTTCGAGAAGCCGGAGGCGCTGACGCCGGGGAAGGTGACGGAGTTCAAGTGGAGTCTGCATGGCGCGGACCACACGTTTTTGAAGGGGCACAGGATCATGGTGGAGGTGCAGTCGAGCTGGTTTCCGCTGTATGACCGGAACCCGCAGACGTTTGTGCCGAATATCATGACGGCGCCGGCGAGTGCGTACAAGGCGGCGACGCAGACGATCTATGGGTCGGATAAGTATCCATCGCATCTGGAGTTTTCGGTCCCGGAAGACTAGGGATAGTTGTAGCGGAGTGGATTTGGGTGAGAGGCCGCGTGACGATCAAGACGATCAGTAGCCGGGAGGTCTATCGGAACCGCTGGACGAGTGTTCGGGAAGATGTGATCGAGCGGGCGAACGGAGTGCGCGGGATCTACGGGGTGGTCGATAAGGACCCGGCTTCGATCATTATTCCACTGGACGTCACGGCGGAGGGGGAGTTTGTCTATCTGATCGAGCAGTTCCGGTATACCGTGGGCGCGCGACATTGGGAGCTTCCGCAGGGTGGGTGGGAGACGGCGGAGGTAGAGCCGGAGGAGATGGCTCGCGGAGAGCTGAAGGAAGAGACTGGGTTGACGGCGGAGCGGATGACGCTTCTGTCGACGCTGCAGATTGCGTATGGGGTGATGAACCAGAAGCACTATGTGTTTCTGGCCGAGGGGCTGACGATGGGGGAGCCCGATCGGGACGCAGAGGAGACCGACCTGGTGGTGCGGCG
>DATHQG010000085.1:0-3775 GCA_035483075.1 Edaphobacter sp.
ATGCAGCCCAGGTTGACGATCCAGGCCAGGCCGGCGGGGTCGTCGACGACGAGCTCCTCGGCGGTGCGGCCGGAGGGGAAGGAGAGAGTGACGGTGCGGAGGAAGGCGGGCAGATCGGAGGGAGCGCGCTTCTGGTAGAAGGGCTCGGCTTCGGCGCCGTTGACGAAACGCTTGAGGACGATTGGGCGATCGCGAATGCCCTGCAGTGCCCCTGGAGCGATGGCGAGGGCGTAGCGGACGAGGTCGAGTTTGGTGAGCTGGATATTGCGGGAGAAGTAGAGTTTTTCCGGATGAGTGATGCGGACGGTGTGATCGTCGATGGTGAGGAGTTCGGCGGTGTCGTCTTTTGGGGTGGTCTTCACGGGCATAGGGTATACCTATCATGAGAGTTCCGCGATGGTTGGCATCATCATCGTGGGATTCTTTGTCACCTATCTAGAGAGGGTATACATGACTCGAAGGCAACAGCCTGCTTTGATACTTTTTGCCGTTGGGATGATTGGTCTTGGCGTTCTCGCGTTGATTTACGGCGATTTTGCGCTGGTTTGGCAGCCGGTTGCCACATGGGTCCCCGGGCGGACCGCTCTTGCGTACCTGTCGGGGCTCATCATGCTGGTTGGTGGGGCTGGATTGCTCTTTGACGCTACGGTGACGTGGTCGGTCCGGATCCTGTTTCCTTACCTCATCGTGTGGACGCTGTTGAAGGTGCCCTCTCTCGTGGCTGCGCCTCAGATAGAGGGTGTGTGGCTGGGGTTTGGGGAGCTTGCAGTGTTGCTGGCTGGAGGCTGGACGCTGTTTGCTGTGCTTGCGAAGTTGCCGGAGAGATCATTTTTGGGATTCGCTACAGGGGAACGCGGGGTCCGTCTTGCGCGGATCTTTTTTGCGGTTTGGGTGTTTCCGATTGGGCTTGCGCACATTATGTATGTGAAGGAGACCGCGGCCGTGGTGCCGGCGTGGCTTCATTTTCAAAAGGGTTGGGCTTACCTGACTGGCTATGGGCAGATTGCCTGCAGTCTTGGCGTGTTGTTTTCGATCTTTCCGCGTGTGGCCGCTGCGACGGAGGCAGGAATGATCAGCCTGTTTGCTCTTCTTGTGTGGGGGCCTGCGGTCCTGGCCGCACCGAAGACGCGGTTTCCGTGGACTGCGTTCCTTATCTCATGGGCGATCGCGGCCGGTGCGTGGGTGGTGGCCCAGAATATTGGGACGAAGGGCCCTGCTACGCGCGATGTGTAACCGACTTTGTTACACATCGCGACGGGCCATTCAAGACCACTGCAAAGTATGAACCGAATCTGCCGGCAGATCGAAGCTCAGGGAGCTTGGACCGAGCACAAGCTGGACTTGTTTTTCCTGGCCGCGATTGGCGAGCACTACCACGTAGCTTCCATCAGGGTTCCGGAATCCAACATGGGAGACACGATTGCTGGAAGTTTGCGCGGCGCTATCTGAAACTCCATCCGTGTGAAAGACCTTTGCTCCGCGACACACATGCTTCGAGTAGTGGGCCATCGCCCAGAAGCGTCCGCTTCGGCCAACTTTCCGCGTCGCGCTGTCGATAGTGATGAACCCACGGCCTGTGGTCGGGGCCCCCGGCACGATGTCCCCTTCTTCATGGACGCCGATGTAAGGAGTTCCCTTCTCATCGAGTGCAAGGTTCCATACCGTGATTGAGCGCGACCAGTTTCTGATGACGCTATTGGCCCACTCAGACCAGCGCGACCAGGCGGTCATTGGATCGGGGAAGGGAGTCCCGGGCCCATGAGGCTCGCGCTGAGGTCCGCCCTCGGTAAAGTAGGCGTGCTTTTGAGGAAAGGCATTGTGCACTTGCGTCATCGCGGAAGGCTCGCCTGCGTATCCATGCCACGCAATGCCGTCGATGAACTCGCTGGCCTTCGGGTCGCTCAACTCGGCGATTGCGCGTCCCCACAAGGTAAAGTTGTGGTCCAAAACCCAGATTTTCGTTGGACTACCGTTTTTGCGGAGCAATGGCCCAAGATATTTGTTTACAAACAAAATCTCGTCTTCCTGAGCTAACAGGCAGGCTGCATACCGTCCGTCCACGGTGGTATCGACTTCGTTTTGGACCGTGACCGCGTTGATCTCTACTCCTTCGGCCCTGTAGGCATCGAGGAATTTTTGGAAGTAGCGTGAATATGGCTCAAGGCTGCTCTTGCGAATGGTTCCACCTAACATGGAACGGTTGAACTTCATCCATGCGGGTGGGCTCCATGGCGTTGAGAAGAGGAACAGGTCGGGATTGAGCTTGCGCGCTTCTCTGAGCGCGGGAAGGATGTAGGCCTTGTCGTGGTCGATGGAAAACTTTGTAAGCTGCGGATCATCCTGCTCGCTGTCGTCGAAGCTGTAGAGAGATTTGGAGTAGTCGCTTGCTCCGATGCAGGTACGGCAGACGTTCA
Source organism: Edaphobacter sp. (assembly GCA_035483075.1). Classification (GTDB taxonomy): domain Bacteria; phylum Acidobacteriota; class Terriglobia; order Terriglobales; family Acidobacteriaceae; genus Edaphobacter. The sequence goes on from DATHQG010000085.1 coordinate 2,415, forward strand.
TGGCCATTTCGTCGGGAGCGAAGAGCTCGTGCATCAAGGCCGCCCGTTCGTCGCTATGAAGCTGGTTCAGCATGTAGCAGGCCGCATCGGTGAATGCCGCGCCGAAGCCAAGCATCTCCTGTTGCGTTGATGCCGGATCGAGCACGATTGCGTCGGACGCTACGGCGGTGACTGGCTTCCAGGCTAGTGGTTCGCTCGCTGCATGACGGCGGTCCCGGTAGGTGCTCCAGACCTGCACAGACCCAGTGGCGCCGGTGGCGTCGGCCCAGGCTGGCATCCAGTTTGATGCTGCCAATCCTGCGACCGTGATCGAAGCTGCCTTCAGGAACCCTCTGCGCGAACCGCTTGCCATCTATACTTTTCCCCTTTTCAAGACGGGCTGAAGGCCTCTTTGAAGGCCAACCAAACTCTATAGCCGTCACTGTCTTGGGTCAATCGGTATGGTCTGGACTTTAGATGGAAGGGAGATTCTATTCGAGGGTGCGGGCAACTACATCGTAGTCGTGGGACTCGGTGATTTCGGCGCGGTAGAAGGTGCCGGGGACGAGTTCAGGGCGATGCCTTTATTTGGGCCCGCATTCGCGTCAGGACTTCGCTAAAGAGACTCTGCACGTCACCGAGAGTTGTTGTGGGATCGTTGTTGTAGTCCATCAAGCGGTGATGGTAGTTGCGTGTCGCGGTACGTTCGTCGACGATCCCGCGAACGGCTTCCATGGCGGGTCTGCGGTGATGGGACCCTCCGGTTACGGAGATAGCCGCCTTGATCATGGCACAGTAGATGCTCCATGTTGTTGCGGAGGCTGGACAATTACGATTGTCAACACGATTCCATGTCGCAGGAGTGGAAAGCAGCTGTGCTGCTTCCTGGACGATCTTCTCATCAAGAAGATTGGGGGCCACTTCATGAGATTCACTGGAAGCGTCGAGATCGAATGCCAGTGGCGAAGAGACGAAATGTGTGACAGGGTACCAGCCGTATGCCGTGCGGAGAACACCCCACTCGCCCGGATAGATTTCGAGTTCAAGCACGGCATTCGAGTTGCCTTGGTCGGTCATGTCGCCGGACCAGACCTCAGATGGGTGAATGTCGGAGCGCCAGATGCCGGTTGTAATGCCCGCTGCGGGTTTCAGGGTAATGGCTGGTGTTTGATCGAAGATGCGACCACAGCCGCCAACGAAATGGTCCCCAACATGTTGAAATGTGCAGTGTGAAAGCCCATAAAGGGAGGTAGGCAGAATCAGGAAGAGGAAGAGGAGAGCATATTCAGAAACGCGGGGTTTCGGCATATGGTGCCTTCGCTAAGCTATTCGAGGATGCGGGCGACTACGTCGTAGTCGTGGGATTCGGTGATTTCGGCGCG
>DATHQG010000086.1:0-5177 GCA_035483075.1 Edaphobacter sp.
CCCGCCTTATGCCCGTTCTCCGCCTGCGTCGGGATGAACTCAAAGAACGCTGAATGAGACCCTGTCGAGTTCTCGATCTGCAGGGTCGATGAACCGAAGTTAGTTGGGCTGACCTTATAGGTGCCGGGAGGCATCTTCGTGTTGCCCGCATAAAAAGGAAACGTCGTCGTGAAGCTCAAACCGTTCACGATCTGCGCCGTGGCTGGCATCGCGAACAACAGGCACAGTAATCCGCTTGCACCGATAACTTTTAGGAAGTTCTTCATGTTTAGCTCCTCGCATAAGATAGGAAGGGCTCCGCGATTTGCATCTGCCCGTTGCGCGCCCGACCTTGCTATTTTCCTCGCCCACTCTCAGCGGCGACACTAGTAATAGTTACTGTTTGGCAAACAAAATTTAACTAGACCTACCCGCTCACGCCTTACCAAGACCTTCTAGTCCTGCAGCCGCAAGGTCCTGACCGTTCATCACCGGGCTCAATTCAATGTCTGCTTCGAACGTAAGGAACCACGGCTCCGCGAACGAAGGGATCTTGGACGGGTCGGCCACATCGACGATCAGGAACGCAGAGCGGTGGCCGCCCCAGGCCGTGAAATAGGCGGCCTCAGGCTTCAGCTGGTCGAGGATTCGTTTCATCTTGGCCCCAATGCTGCCGTCTTTCACGGCTGCATTAAAGGGCCCATGGGGAAAGGTGACGCGCATCATCATGCGCATGTGGTTCTCCTCCCGCCATAGTGAATTTTGGCGGACATCAATGGGTCCAGAAATAGGGGAGGCCGCCAGCTACGCCATTCGAACGTGACGCGTCAAATTGATTTAGCGATCTCCCGCGAAAATCATCCAGCATAAGCGCGAGCGATCAGGGCAAGCGCAAGAAGATAGGCCCCAAACATCGCCGCCAGATACCCCTTCGCCCGCGCATTGGCCCCGCGAAACTCCTTCCAGATGAAGACTCCCCATAGACAAGCCACCATCGGCGACGCCTGCCCAATCGCATACGAGATCGCCACCCCCACCAGACTCGCCGCCACAAAATTAAACACCGTCCCGATCCCCCAGATCACTCCGCCCAGCAACCCCAGCGCATGGTACGACCCCGGCGCACGAAAGTAATCCGCCGCCGCCACCGGAGATCCGACAATCGGCTTCCGCATCAGGACCGTATTGAAAACAAAACAACACAAAAAAGCACCAAGCGTAAGAAAGACTGCCGTTGTATAAGGAGTCAGCGTGTTCCCCCGCGTCATCGCCCGCGTAACGAACGGCGCAAAGATCCCCATCAGCAAACCAGAGATCACACAAACCACAACGCCCCGACGCGACACCACGCTTCCGTCCACCCGAAGCGCTCCATAGGCCTTCCCCACCAGCACTACCGCAACCACCGCCATAAATACACCCGCACTAAGCAGCATCGGGTTGCCGCGCGGCTGCAGTGCGTAACTGAGCACCACACCTTCGACCAGCGCAATCCCGATCGAAATCGGAAACGCAATGGCCAACCCGACGATCTCGATCCCCGCCACCAGCAGCACATTGGCGATATTGAAGATGAATCCGCCCAACGCCGCATAGAACAGATTGATATTGTCGGCCGAGTGCAGGTTCGCGAGAAACGCAGTCGGCCCGCCGGCGAAGCTGCCCATCGTAAACGCAAGCACCAGCGAGATCAGAAAGATCCCAATCCCATAGTCCCAGTAATAAAGCTCGAACCGGTAGTTGCGCGTCCCTTTAAACGTGTTAGCGAAGGAACCCCAGCACACCGTGCTGAGGACCGTCATCAGAAGTGCGACAGCAAAAGTAGTAGGAACGAACATGAAGTAATAGGCTCCGGCGAGACGTCGCAACGCCACGCACCGAGGCGCGCAACGAACAGCCATTATGCCCAACCCATCCCTTAAAAGGACAAGGAAATCTGTTTCGTGAAAATTATTCTATGGTTGCCCTGGGTCGCATAAAAGGGGCCACCGTCCGCATCCCTGGTCATCGCGGGCACCGCACCCATCTCAGTTACATATTGCGTTCGCACGACCGGGCCGCCCCAAGCGGCCTTTTCCGCGTCTTTCACATCCAACTAACAGCGTCCATCTCGCAGGTACTTTGAATCAATGCGACCGGATTGCAGGAGTAGTCACAGGCATGGGCAAAGAGTGGATCACAGACCTCGCACAGGACATTCGGCAAAAGGGCCACGAAGCGGCAGAGGACTACGGCAGGTCGCAACATCAGTCAGAGATCATCACAACGCAGGGCCGGCCATTCTTCATCGCCTTCGTCACCGCCCTCGAAGAAGACGTCACTGACATCAAACGCCAACTGCAAGGCGACGTCACCTCCTCCGACACCGCCTTCCAGACCATGGGCCCTACTGAGGTGAAGCTCACCCGCAGCCGCTTCCCCTGGTTCGACGCACGCATCACCCATCAGGACCCCGACATCGTCCTCGACTACGCCAAAGGCCTTGGCGTCGCCGGCGACCCTGCCCTCGATCGCAAGACCTGCCACTTCGCCTTCCGGGTCGCAGACGACGACACCCTGTCCATCCATGAGGCCTTCGGCGAGGACCCGCATCATTTCCACCGGCCCGAAGACCTCGCCCGACATATCGCCGAGCTACTCTTTCAGGTCTAAACCATCACTCCCACTGCGTCGGATGCCGCTCCAGCCACCAGCACGCCTGATGACCTTCCTGCGGAAGGAGCGACCGGCTGCACATTACCTGGGCAGTACCCATGAAGTCGTACTCTACCTTGTTACCCTTCAGTGGCGTAGCCAGAAACTGGTTCACCTGCACACTCCCATACCCACTCCCTCGCGAGATGCGCACCCGCAGCAACACCCAGTCCCACAGGTACAGATTGGCCGCCAGGAAGGCCACCACCAACACCGATCGAACCAACCGCCGTGTCCATTTACCCATTACCCAAAGTATTGCACGTGCACATAAGTCCCCAGCCGCACGTTATACGCCAGGTACCAGCCCGGATGGTCCGGATCGTCATAAAGCACAATGTCGTCGCCGGTCCAGTTCCAGCCATTGCAATAGATCAGGTCGTACGGGGCCACACCAAAGTAGAAGCCGCCGAAGAAGAACCGGTTCGGTCCGCCTCCGCCTAATCGCCACACATGCGAAGGCCCAAACCCGCCCGCAAAATGCCCATGCTCCCACGGATGGTCCAGATGGTAGTGCGGATCGTTCGGCCCGGAATTGTGTCCGATCCACTCGCTGTTTTCGTGGACATGCGGGGCCTCGGGATGACCCGGAGCATCGCTGAAGTTTCGACTTGGGGCCGCCGCGGGTGGGGCCGTATGCACTGGAGCGGGCCCGTGCGCAGGAGCGGGACTCGGAGGATGATATCCCCCTCCGCCGCCATGTTGGCCGCCGCCACCATGTTGTTGGGCCCACACCGGGAGAGAAAAAATAAGCATTGCCGCAAATAGGCCGATAACTCTCTTCATGAGAAACTCCTCTATTATTGCAACGTAAGTTCGATGATAGACCTCATTGAAATGGTTGGATTTACCACGGCTTTCCGCACGCTGCCTCAACTACGTCCTCAGTCCCTATGCAGAGCACCAAACCACCTCGAAAAAAGCTGCGTCTAAGGTACCTTAGAAAGAGAAGTCTGAGGAGCTGAATGAAGTTCACGCAAACGCTGGTAAGGCTCGCCCTGTCAGCCGCCATCTGCACTGTACCCCACATCGCATACGGGCAAGCCGTTCCCGCCGGGACTCAGCGGCTCCAGCTCTCCGCTTTTCTCGCTGGCACTGGTACCTTCACCGACCTCGAGGGCGGCAAAAATCTGGGTATCACCGCCGGGGCCGACCTCACCTTTCTCGCCTTCCGTCAGTTTCGCCCGGCCTTTGAGATTCGAGGCACCTATCCCATCGACCAGGGCCACATAAGCAGCCAGAAAAACTTCCTCCTCGGCCCCAAGGTCGAGTACCCCTGGGGACACTTCCATCCCTACGCAGACTTCCTCATCGGCCGCGGTGAAATCGACTACCTCAACGGAGGTCTCATCGTCGGCGACATCCGATACATCAGCAGCAACACCGTCGTCTACTCCCCTGGCGTCGGTCTCGACTACAACCTCACCCACAACATCGCCGTCAAGGCCGACGCGCAGTTTCAGTATTGGAACTCCCCGGCAACTGCCTCTGGCGTCATCCACCCTACTGCCCTGTCGCTTGGCCTCCTCTATAACTTTGACTTTAACCCGCACCATCGCCACGAACGCTGAGCCCGACCCGGGCCGCTGCAACGCCCCTATAACCTGCGGCACACACTGGACTCCATCTTCTGCATGGCGTATCGTTTGGCCGAAAGCCAAAATCTTTCAGCATACGGAGTGAATCCATGTCCCCGCTGTCCCCGCTGACTCGTCGCACTTTGCCAACTCTTGTGGCCGCCCTCATCTTCAGCCTTGCTGCTCCTGCCGTCGTAGCCCAGGACGCCGTGCCCGGCCCCACCTGGTCTCAAGAGGACACCCTCCGCATCGCCAAGGAGGTCCAAAAGAAGCTCGCCGGCCTCACCAACTACAGCGTCTTCGACTGGATCACCTTCGGCTTCCACGGTAAAACCGTCGTCGTCAAAGGCTACGCCTCTCGCCCCATCCTCAAGAGCGATGTAACCAACGCCCTCAAAGGCATCTCAGGCGTCGAATCGGTCGACAACCAGATCGAGGTCCTTCCGCTCTCCCCCAACGACGACCGCATCCGCGCCGCTGTCTACAACCGCATCTTCACCCAGCCCTCTCTCCGTAAATACAACGCCAACCAGGGCACCGTCGGACAGGCCATAGGGCCTGGCAGCAGCATCGCCCGCTCGGCCGGCGGCATCACCAATGATCCCCCTCGCGGCTTCCACGCCATCCACATCATCGTAAAAAACGGCAACGTCACCCTCTACGGCGTCGTCAACAATGAGGGCGACAAAGCCATCGCCGGCATGCAAGCCAACTCCGCCCCCGGCGCCTTCAGCGTCGACAACGACCTCATCGTCCAGGGCGCCGCCTCTCAACCCAAAGCCAAATAGCGGACGCACTACGGCCATAGTAGTTAATGCAACAAGCACCGGCACAAAGGCAATCCACCTTTGTGCCGGTTGCTGTTACAAATGCATCTTGCTGACTAATACTTGAAGCGATAGCGGATCTCACCGTAGATCTGGCGAG
>DATHQG010000087.1:0-2824 GCA_035483075.1 Edaphobacter sp.
CGAACGACCGTATCTGAGTACGGAAGCGCTCCTATCTCTTGCGACATTGATTGCATCACAACCCGACTCCGAACCCCGTGTTCACGATGACCGTCTGCAAACGAATTAAGAGTTTCCGCATCGCGAAGCCGAGGCGAAAACTCCGTTGGACTGAACGTGGCCGGGATGATCGCAACGCTGAGGCCTATGGATTTTTCAGATAGGACTTGGTGTGTCGGCCGGTGAGACACCGATGTGAACGGGACCGTGCCACCCTGGGATGGTTGCCATCGCGTCTCTCAGACAGAGCAACTTGCCGGCAACGGTGCCTGTTCCGGGCCATCGAGGCGGCACGAGGCGAGCGTTGGGTAGCGGGTGGCCCGTGGCGTGGCGGACACGCGCGACGATGACAATGGGTCGCTTTGGTTCAGGTAGCCAGAGATCGAAGATCATGGTCCCCTGGCCTGCTTCGGAGAAAGTCGGCGAATGTGTACCAAATGCCCTTCGGTGCAGCGTGGGCAAATTTTGGACGTGCCAGGGTCCGCATGGTCGTCAGGCCGATCGGCCACATTCGCACTCAGATCGGTCGCCCGCGGTAACATCGGGCGCTCGAGCAAAAGATGTAGGCGAACCCGGGCGGCTTGCTTGCGCTTTGAAGGATGCCACAAGCCGAAGTAGCGAACCTTGTGTAATCCTTGCGGCAAGACGTGTTGCAGGAACCGACGCATGAATTCATGGCCGGAGATGCGGCTGATCCGCCAGCGGTTCGATTTACGATGCTTGTGACGAATGGCGACGCCTTGGTCATCGAGGCCGACGATACGCGTATTGGTGATGGCGACACGGAAGACATAGCGCGCGAGGTATTCCAGTACGGCCTGCTCGCCCTCTCCCCACACCGTGCAATGGACGACCCACGGTCTGGACCATGCGGCCTCGGGCAAAGTCAGGTCGGGACGGCGCTTCTCGAACGCCGCCCTGAGCTTGCCGCGGAACAGTTTGGCCAGGGCCTTTTCCGGGACGAGGAAGACGTTGCGCGAGGGATACCAGTGGTCGCCGTCATCGGAGATGCCACCTCCGGTGACCAGGCAGTGGACGTGGGGGTGAAAGAGAAGCTGCTGCGTCCACGTATGCAGGACGGCAAGCACACCAACCGTGCCGCCGACGTAGCGTGGGTCACGAGCGAGTTCGACGATGGCCGCCGCAGCGGCCTTCATGAGGATGGCGTAGCCGTCCCGCTGGTTCGCACGCAGGACCTCCCGGAGTTCCTCGGGCACAGTCATGGTGACGTGGAAGTAGCGGGTTGGCAGCATCTCGGCCTTGCGCGCTTCAAGCCAGCGCTCGGTTTGGTCAGTATGGCATTTTGGACAACTCCGATTCTTGCAGGAGTGATACGAGAAGACCTCGGCGGCACATTCGTCGCAGCGCCAGAGATGTCCGCCGAGAGCCTCGGTGCGGCAGGCAAGGATATCGGCGATGGCGCGCTGATGGGATGGTGGCATCGACGCGCCATGGGACGACAGGTAATCGCCCGCGAAGCGGCGGAAGACGTCCGCGATCTCGATCACGGTGGAACCGCCGGGTCAGAAGCCGGTCATTAATCGATCGAGGACTGCTCGCAGCGAAACGCTGGTTGGCTCGGTCAGGTGGGTGTAGATGGCGGTGGTGGCGATATTGGCGTGACCGAGCAAATCTGAACGACCCTGGTATCAACACCATTTTCCAGCAGACGGGTCGCATAACTGTGCCTCAGGACGTGCGGCGGCACCTGTTGTTTGATGCCGGCGGCGGCGCGTGCGTTTCGGAAGGTAAAGCCCAGAGCTGGCGTATTCGCTGGTCCGGTGCCGTCTCGATTGAGAAATAACCAGCGCGGGTGGCGGTGGGTCCGCCAAAGGTCACGCAGATCGTCCAGGAGAGGCCGTGGCAGCGGCACAAGCCGCTGTTTGTTTCCCTTGCCAGTGACGCGCAGCAGCATATTGGCACTATCGATCGCGCCGACTTCCAGGGTCGCGGCCTCGCTTATGCGTAGACCGCAAGCGTACATGACGGACAGGCAGGTCTTGTGACCCGGGTTTCTGACGCAGCCCAGCAGCGCACGGATCTCGGGATCCGGCAGAGCCGACGGCAGGCGCCGCTGCTTCGGCGGGCGGATCCTTTTTTTCCCAAACAGCGGCCAGTCGCGGTCGAGCGTCCAACGATAGAGAAATTGGATGCCGCCGTGGTTGGTCTTGAAGGTGCCGAGTGCCACACCCCGCTCACGCAGGCTGAGCAAATAGCCGCGCACCTCTTCCTCGCTCAATTCGTCCGGCGAACGACGGTAATGCGCGGCCAGATTATGAACCGCGACCAGGTAAAGGGCCTGGGTTCCGGATGCCAACCCAGCCGTCCTCATGTCTTCGATCATACGCCGACGTAACGGTGTCATGGAGGTCTCCTTTGTTTCGAGCACCAGGCGAGCAGACAGGCTCTGGCGCTCGAAAAATACCCTCACACGTTCCGTCCCGCGATGATCTCTTCCCTACGGCGTAGCCGTTCTGTCCAACGTCCGTTAGCGGATGCGAGGGAGGTCATCGTGGTGCAGCTTCAACTTCTGGGCTTGATGAGTCGAAGGGAATGCGACGCGGTGTCACTGGACCCAGCGACACGCGTCGAACTCATCGGTCTCATGGCCCGCGTTGTAGTGGCGGTCTTTCATGCGGAGGGAGGAAGCAATGACAGAAGTCGTATACAGTCCCAAGATCAAACCGGAGCACCTGGCTCGCAAGGCGATTGTGTACCTTCGGCAGTCCAGCGAGCGACAAGTCCGACAGAATACGGAAAGTCAACTTCTCCAGTATGCGGTAGC
>DATHQG010000088.1:0-8205 GCA_035483075.1 Edaphobacter sp.
TGGAGCATGGTGTGGATGTAGGAGATTTCTTTGCGGCTGCCTAATTCGTCGAGAACGTCGTCGACGAAGGCGAGGTATTCGAGGATGAGCTCGCGGGCAGGAACCTCTTCTTGTTTGCCGAAGTCGATCATCTTGCCGTCGAGGCCATAGCGTACGGCGCGGAACTTGTTCTCCATGAGGAGTGCTCGGGAATACTGGCGGTAGTCGACGTTGCGGGAGTGCAGGTGCCAGAGCTTGCAAGCAGTGGCCTGGATGAGTGCCGCGATGGCGATGGTTTCGTGGGCGCGGAGGGGGATATCGCAAATGCGAACCTCGACGGTGTCAAAGAAGGGATGCGGGCGAACGTCCCACCAGATTTTTTTGGCGTTGTCGATGGAGTTGGTCTTGATAAGGAGGTTAACGTAGCTTTCGAACTCGGAGTAGCTGGCGAAACTGTCGGGGAGGTTGGTGCGGGGGAAGTTTTCGAAGACTTTGGCGCGGTAGCTCTTGTAACCCGTCTCCATGCCTAGCCAGAAGGGGGAGTTGGTAGAGAGAGCGAGGATGTGCGGGAGGAAGTAACGCAGAGAGTTCATGATGCGGATGGCGGCTTCGCGGTCTTCGATGCCGACGTGGACGTGGAGGCCGAATATGAGGTTGGCGCGGGCAACGAGTTGGAGGTCTTCGACGACCTGCGCGTAGCGGGGGTCGGGGTAGATCTCCTGGACGCGCCAGTCAGCGAAGGGGTGGGTTGCGCCGGCGATCAGGACAAGGTTGTGCTCTTCGGCGAGGGCGATCATGTTGCGGCGGAGGTCGAAGAGGTCCTCCTGGGCGACCTGGATGTTGCTGCAGATGCGGGTGCCGACCTCGATGACGGACTGATGCATCTCGGCCTTGACCCGCTCTTCGAGGCGGAGTTTACCCTTGGCGAGCATCTCGGTCGCGATGTGCGAACGGAGATCGCGGGTCTCGGGGTCGATGGTCTGGTATTCCTCTTCAATGCCTAGCGTGAAGGTTGGGCGCATATTCGTGGCCTCGTTAGCGAAAACAAAAAACTTAACACGGATAAACACCGACTGGACGGATAAAAGCGAATTCTTTTGTGGCTACCCTAAAGACCGATGACTCTTTCGACATCAATCTGATTCGAGTTATTACTGCGCTATTTTCTTTGCTGCCTTCTTCGTTGCTGTTTTGGTGGTAGTTGATTTAGCGGTCGTCTTCTTCGGTGCAGATTTCTTCCCTGAGCCCAATAGCGAGGCCCAGCGGAGTTCGGGTTTGACCGGGTCCTTGGCTTTGCTGATGGCGAGATTTGCTACGGCATTGACGATCCAGTCGAAACTTTCTTTGCCTACGGAGTGGAGGTCGGCGTCGGGGGCCGGGTTCATGAAGTCTATGGCGTAGGGAACGCCGCCTTCTACGGCGAACTCTACCGTATTGAGATCGTAGCCGAGGGCCCTGCAGAGGGTGAGAGCGTCTTTTTCGACTCGCTTCAGGAGTTTTTTGTCGTAGGCGGGTGGGTCGAGGACGTAGCGGTGCTCGTGCGGGCGGCGCGGGTCGTAGGGCATGATGCGGACCTCGGACTGGCCGACCACGTAGCAGCGAAAGTACTCCTTGAAGTTTACTGCGGCTTGGAGGGTCATGCAGAGGTCGCGGGTCTTGTCGTATGCGTGGAAGAACTCGTCGCGATTGTGGACGTGGAAGACGTCGCGCCAGCCGCCGCCATCGTGAGGTTTGAGAAAGGCCGGGAAGCCAACATAGTCGAAGATGCCGTCCCAGTCGAGGGGAAACTGAAGGTTGCGCAGAGAGCGCTCGTTAATTTGTGGAGGAAATTTTTTGTGCGGAAGGAGGACGGTCTTGGGAATGGCGACACCGAGCTTAGTGGCGAGGGCGAAGTTGAAGAACTTGTCGTCGGCGGACCACCAGAAGGGGTTGTTGATGACCTGGGTGCCGGTAAGGACGGCGTTCTTTAAAAAAGAACGATAAAAGGGCATGTCGTGCGAGATGCGGTCGACGATGACAGCGTAGCCGGAGGGCTCGGCCATGTGAACCCCGCCTACATGGACGAACTCGGCTTGAATTCCTTCGACGTCCATGCCGTTGATCTTGTCGACCACGGCGCCGGGAAAGGTATTTTCCATTCCAAAAAGAACACCGATCTTCTTCACGTAATCCTCCAGGTGGTTACCAGTGTGCGGGGCCGTTCGCTCGTTAGAGACCGAGAACTAGAGATAACTCTGCAGCATTCGCTGCCACCAGGGCCAGTCGTGGCCGGTGTTGTCGCCCCAGACGTCCAGGCGGCACGGAATGTTTTTGGCTCGGAAGACCTCCGCCATGCGTTCGTTTGCGTTCCAGCATTGGTCGTGAACACCGGTCGCGAGAATGTAGGTGTTGCGCCGGTACCGATGGAGATACCAGGGGTCGCTGATGTTCGACAGATAGTGCATGGGAATGTTGAAGTAGCAGTCGTCGTCGTAGTAGCCGGAGAGAAAGCTGGAGGTGTCAAACGCGCCACTCATTGAGAGCATGGCGGTGAAGACGTCTGGGTGGCGCAGCGCGATGTTGATTGCGTGATAACCGCCGAAGCTGCAGCCGAGGGCGCCAAGGCTGGAGGATTGGTTGTGGTGGCGAAGCAGAGGCAGTACTTCGTGCATCAGATAGTGCTCGTACTGCACGTGGCGGGCGATGCGCCAGCGTGGTGGAACGGCGCGGTTGTACCAGCTTTCGGAGTCGACTGAGTCGACACAAAAGAACTGGAGGCGGCCGTGTTCGAGCTTGTCACGGACGGCGTCGATCATGCCGCGATCTTCAAACTCGAAGAAGCGGCCGCAGGAGGTGGGGAAGACAAGGACGGGGAGACCTGCGTGTCCGAAGACGAGCATCTCCATGTCGCGCCCGAGGGCCGGGGAGGACCATTTATGGTATTCGCGTTTCATTGCCTTCCCCCTCTGCTAGTCTGATGCAATCGTACTTTACTGGAGCCGTCGTTATCGCATTGGAACCGCTAACCCCAACTTCTTTCAAGGCAGCGTTTGGGCCGCCGGAGCGCGAGCCGGTCACGGATATCTCCGTCAACGGTCCGAGTAGAGAGCATACCGCAGATGAGCTCGACGCCAACCCAAGATACAGCCTTCATCAATTTCATTCGGAGATACTGCCGGACGACCGGGTGGTCTCGGTGTATCTCCCTCCGCAGTATCTGAAGCAGGAGGACCGCCGCTTCCCTGTCTTCTATTTGCAGGACGGGCAAAACTTATTTGATGGAAGGACCTCGTATATAACCGGCCGTACGTGGAACGCCAATACGACGGCAGACCGGCTGACTGAGGAGGGTAAGATCGAACCGGTGATCCTGGTGGGGGTCGCCAATACGGGGCTTCGCCGCATGGCGGAGTACACGCCGACACGCGACTTCAAGATGGGTGGAGGCGAGGGTCGAAGCTATGGGCGACTGCTTATGGAGGAGTTGAAGCCGCTGATCGACCGCACCTACCGGACGCTGGGGGACGGGAAAAATACGGGGCTGGGCGGTTCTTCGCTGGGCGGGCTGATCTCGCTTTATCTGGGCTTTGCACACCCGGAGGTGTTCGGCAAGATCGCGGTGATGTCGCCGTCGCTGTGGTGGGACCATCGCAGTATCCTCAATACAATCAATGATCAGGCGACAAGACCCGACCTGCGCATCTGGCTGGACATGGGAACGGCGGAAGGAGTGCGGCATCTGCGCGATGCGGACATGCTGGAGCGTCTGCTACTCAAACGAGGCTGGCGGAGCGGGGTCGACTTGGCTTATGTGAAGGCGCAGGGTGCGGTGCACGATGAGCGTGCATGGTCGGACCGTTTTGGGGACGTGCTGCGGTTCCTGTTTCCCGCCTAATTGAGGCAATTTGCTGGTAAGCATTGCGAAAAGCGGCGTTTTCCGCGATACTTAGATGTTGGATTAACCATGTCAGCCGTCTGACCAGATGGAAGGCTGATAGGCCATCTGTAGCTCAAAATCAAAAAATGTTTTGAAAGGCATTGCCCGTGTTGATGATCCGTTTGGCGCGCGTTGGAGCGCGTAAGCAACCCCACTACCGCGTCGTTGTAATCGAAAAGGATCGCGCCCGTAATGGTCGTTCCGTTGAAGTAGTGGGCACCTACAATCCGCGCACGACCCCCGCGACTGTTGATCTGAAGCGTGACCGCATCGACTACTGGACCAGCAATGGAGCGCAGTTGTCGGAGCGGGTCGGAAAACTGTTGGCCGCGAAGTCTGAAGAAGCAGTCGCTGCTGCATAAAGTTACTTGGTTACCGCTAACTTTGGGAATGCGATTATGGTTCCCAAAGATAGCTGTCACACTAGAGTCCTAGCAGTATGTCCTGCACACCGTTTCACGTAAACTCCTTGGTATTGCATAGTTAGTGGTTGCACGTTGCAAAGCAGAACGTCCGGCGTTATTGCTGGACTGTCTGCGACCGAGTTTCGCTCGTTTCAGCACTTCCCAGAAGATCTCGCTGCAGACGGGACGAAGGGACGGGCTTGAGCGTTTCTTCGTGACTCCCAGAACCGAAGGTGTGTAATGACTCAGGCAACTCAGTCTCCTCCAGGGGGGGATCCTGTAACTAATATGACAGACCTCGTCCGTGAGATCGCTTGTGCTCTTGTCGATGACCCTGGCAACGTCTCCGTTGAGGCGATTCCAGATGGTGAGTCCACCATCATTCGATTGCGCGTCTCGCAAAGCGACGTTGGCAAAGTGATTGGGAAACAGGGTCGAACCGCGCGGTCGATGCGAACCATTCTCAGTGCAGCGAGTATGAAGCTGAAGCATCGCTTTTCACTTGACATCGTGGAACACAGCGAGCCGCCTGCGCCATCGAGTTGACCTCCATGACGGTCGGCGTCTTTGCACCTTTTTCACGCTGAGTTCTGCATTATGACGCAAACTGCGCCAGCATGGATCGTATTGGCACATCTGCTTCGGCCACAGGGTCGCAAGGGTGAGGTGCTTGCGGAGCTGTTTACCGATTTTCCTGAACGCTTTGAGGACCAGAAGCGGGTGTTTCTGGCGGCGCCTGGCTTCGACGGAGAACAGGCAAAAGCGCGCCAGGCCGAGGTCGTTGCTTTCTGGCTGCCAGTGGGAAAGAACGAAGGGCGGGTGGTGCTGCAGTTTGCCGGGATCGATACGATCTCGGATGCAGAGACGCTTGCTGGGCAAGACGTGCTCGTTCCCCACGAGGAACGAGTCCCATTGGATGACGAATCCGTCTACATCAGCGAGTTGATTGGCTGCACCGTCTACAATGGCCGCGTGCCTGTGGGGGTGGTTGAAGACGTGCAATTTGCGATGACCGCAGATGGAGGGCGACGGCTTGACGACGCGGCGCCGCTGCTGGCAGTGACCTCCGCAAAAGGAGACGAAGTACTTATTCCGTTTGCGAAGGCGTTTCTGGTGGCGGTGAGTACTGAGGCGAAACGAATCGACATGAAGCTGCCGGACGGTTTGATCGAGGTCAATCGTGCGGCGCGTGATGGGGACTAGAGTAGAAATGGTAGGCCACACCGATCGAAACGATGGGATAGAAGGGAAAGCTCCTTAGATCGCTGTTGAGATCGTTGACCTCCTGTTTCAGAAAGGTCTGCGCCTGGGTGTTTGTGCCAAAGTCGGCGCAGCCGTCTTTTGTGCATGCAGTCCCGTTGAGGGAGACGCTCATTTGAGGAGCGCCAGTGTAGGCGGCACCGAACTCAACGGGGAATGAGAAATGACTGCCATTGCGCGGAATGATGTTTCCAAAGCCGAACAATAGCATTGGAGCGACCTTGTGGGGATAGACGACCGAAGCAGATCCGTGGGCCGGGTCGTCGACGCTGTTGATGAAGGGCTGATTACCGAGGGTGAACGACTGACCGGGCCCGACAGATGTTGTCCCAGAAAGCGAGTTCTTTGCGTAGAGGACGCCGGGACTGACGTGAAATGAACTGTGTAGGGGGAACCAGTCGAGCGCGGCTTCGGTGGATTGGAGATGGAACCTGGCGTTGTAGTTAACTCCGTCGATGGAGAATCCGTAGTTGAAGGGCAAGACATTGAAGCTGGAGCGGAGGTTGAAGCTGTGGGACAAGGGGGTCGCTAACTCGACGCCCGCGCCCAATGTGTCGGCCTTGACGCCAACTGCCACTGAGCGGAACGGCTTGATCTGGAGGGGTTGTTTCTCAGGAATGGGCGCGGGAACGACCCGGATATATCCGCTGCCACCGGCCGGTGCGCCGCCCGATGGGTCGCCGATTGGCGGTGCGCTTACAGGTGATGGGGCCGCAAGCGCGATCTCGTTGGCTGTGGGCGAAGCCAGTCTGGGCTGAGGAAGAGCAGCGGCTTCTGCCAACCGCGCCGCGGCTACAGTAGAGTTCGGTTGTGTCGAGCCGCCACTGTCCGCCTGTGGGATGGTGCATGCCGTCACGAGTGGTCCGGTGTAGGGAACGTAAGCGCCGTAGACCTTGGACGCGACCATGCTACAAGCCGGGGGTGGAGCGTCGGCAGCCGCAACTTCGGGCGGGGCTGGCTTCGTGGCCGGTGGTACGGTTGGGACCTCGAGCGCTTGCTCTTGCGGCGGAGTCTTGAGCACAGGAGATGCCTGTTGCGGCAAACTAGCAGTTGCAGGCTGCGTATTTATGACGCAGCTGCGATTCAGAAGGGGCCCGTTGTATGGGACGTAGACGCCGTAGACGTCGTTCTTGGGCGCGGCGAATGCCGTATCGCAGCCGGTCGGAGCCGCGCCGGCGACTGGTGCTGCTGCTGGAGGCTGTGCCGATACTGGTGGTGGAACCGGGGTAGGGGCCGGTTTCAGAGGGAGGCCTTTATATGGCACGTAGGTGCGATAGACTTCGTCTTTCACCGCGACAGACGCCTGGATCTGCGGATTGGGCGGTGCGGGCGTTTGCACTGCGCTGTTGGCTGTTTCCTGGGCTTGGACGGTGTTGGAACAGAGAAATGCCAGCGGCGTCACTAGCACAGCCGCGAGTTTGATTCGAGACATGAGGGGGCCTCTTCTGCGCGCTGTGATGACAACCGTAAGTGGGGCGTAGAGCAACACATTATGATTTTCAACCCAATCCGGCCACGCGCTTCTACAACTTCCAAGTGATATGGTGCAGTCAGCAGAGCCACAAATAAATGGCTATTCGGTAATCGTTACTGGCCTATTCGGTAATCAACCTCTTTATGCGCTTTGATATCATTACGATCTTTCCGGACATCTTCGCGGGGCCGTTTAACTATGGAATCCTCAAACGCGCCCGGACCACGGGGCTGGTCGAAATTACGACGCATGACCTGCGATGCTTCACGCATGACCGCCATCGAACGGTGGACGATCGTCCGTTTGGCGGCGGCGAGGGGATGGTGCTGAAGGCGCAACCAATCTACGACGCGGTGCAGTCACTGCACATTGTCCCAAAGGCCGAACGGCAGAGGCAAAAGGAGACTGTGGTTCTACTGTCGGCGCAGGGGCAGCCGTTCACACAGACGGTGGCGCAGGAGCTCGCGGTGACGGAGCGGGTTGTGATTCTTTGTGGGCGGTATGAAGGTGTGGACGAGCGGGTGAATGAACTGCTGTGCGACCGCGAGATCTCTATTGGGGACTACATTCTTTCTGGTGGCGAACTGGCCGCAGCGGTGATTGTCGATGCAGTGGTTCGGTTACTGCCGGGAGCGTTGGGGAACCCGGACTCGTCTCGCTTTGAGAGCTTTGGGGCAGACGACCTCGCTGGAGACGTAGTCTCTGCGGATGGACTGCCGCGGTCGACGTACGGGGCCGGAGGCTTGCTGGACTATCCGCACTACACGCGGCCGGCGAACTTTATGGGTATTGCGATTCCGGAGGCGCTTGCCGGCGGAAACCATGAGATGGTCCGGAGATGGCGGCGGAGGATGGCCTTAAAGAAGACGCTCGAGAACCGTCCGGACCTGCTGGCGAAGATCGAGATCAGCGAGGAGGATCGGGAGGTCCTTGCGGAGTTCGGGTGGCAGGATGATCCGGATTGATAAAGCACTGATATTGTGCGTTTTCGATGCGATTTCGGCCCTAAAAGCGGAGATTTCGTGTACACTAAAAGTCGAGTCCAACATAGGAAAGTTGTGTCATGTCCATTCATCCGATTATGCAGAAGCTGGCCGCCAAGTTAGAGCGGACCGATTTACCCGCGTTCGCCCCTGGCGACACCGTTCGTGTACAAGTCAAGATTCGTGAAG
>DATHQG010000089.1:0-13052 GCA_035483075.1 Edaphobacter sp.
TCACCGTGAACGGTGCCGCGCCATAAGTCTGGTTGGGTACGGTGAAGGCGATCGTCGGAGTACCGAGACCCACGGTGAAGGTCGCGTTCTTGCTGCCCGCGGCGTAGTTGCTGTCCGCCGCTTCAGACGCCATGAGCACCACAGTGCCGGCCCCGGTCAGGGTGACGGTCGCGCCCGAGATCGTCGCCGGGCCAGAGACCACCGTGTAGGTGAAGGCCCCGGTCGAGTTCGAGGTCGCGCTCACCGCAAACGGCGCCGCGCCGAAGCTCTGGTTGGGCACGGTGAAGGCGATGGTCGGAGTACCCAGGCCCACGGTGAAGGTCGCGTTCTTGGTTCCCGCAGTGTAGTTGCTGTCGGCAGCTTCAGACGCCATCAACACCACAGTGCCCGCGCCGGTCAGGGTGACGGTCGAGCCCGAGATCGTCGCCGGGCCCGAGACCACCGTGTAGGTGAAGACGCCGGTCGAGTTCGAGGTGGCAGCCACCGCGAACGGTGCCGCCCCGAAGGTCTGGTTGGGTACGGTGAAGGCGATCGTCGGAGTGCCCAGGCCCACGGTGAAGGTCGCGGTCTTGCTGCCCGCGGCGTAGTTGCTGTCCGCCGCTTCAGAGGCCATGAGCACCACAGTGCCCGCCCCGGTCAGGGTGACGGTCGCGCCCGAGATCGTCGCCGGGCCCGAGACCACCGAGTAGGTGAACGCCCCGGTCGAGTTCGAGGTGGCAGAGACCGCGAACGGCGCCGCCCCGAAGGTCTTGTTGGGCACCGTGAAGGTGATGGTTGGAGTGCCTTGGCCGATGATCAGGCTGCCGTTGACGAAGGAGAAACTGTAGTTAGCCGCGGCCAGGGAACCCAGCGCGGCGGTGATGGGATAGGTCCCTGCGGCGGTAGGCGTGGTCGGAGTGGTAGTAAGCGATGCCGTACCAGTCACCACACTTGAGGTGTCGCCGTTGACGAATCCGGTGATTGAGTCAGTATAAGGAGCTGCGGTACCGCCGTAAACGATGGTCTGGCTGTTGGCCGTGACGGTAAGCGGAGCCTTGTTGACAATGAGGTTGACGGTATCTGTGGCCGTCCCATAGCTCGGATTGGTTGGGGTGAACAAGACACTGAGCGGAACGGTGCCGACAGCGGGAACTGTTCCGGCAGGCGGCGTATAGACATAGGTGCCGGGTATCGGAGTTGGATTGGGTGAAGTGGTAAGCGAGATCGCCACGATAACGATGTTGCGATTGTTGGGCAGTGTGAGACTTTGTACGACCTTTGAGCCATCAGTGGGAAATGTATATCCGTACAGGTAGGTATTGCCGGTTGTTCGGCCGCCGCCGCCGGTATTTCGGTAGGGCGTCGTCGAGACGATGGTTTCGTCGGTGTAGCCTGCCGGCGCGGTCCAGCTGCTCATATTCAACTGTCCGGATCCGTTAGTGCCATCGGTGAAGTTGAGCGTGAAAGTCTGGTTAGTTTGCCCAGTCGTGGTCGCCGCACCGATCAGTGTCATCGACGTAAAGTTGCCCTGGGGCAGGGTAACCGTCGTGCTCGTAACTGCATCCGGAAGGTTCGCCGGCCCTAGTGGATACGTCTGCCCATTCCAAATAATGGAAGAGCCAACCTGGTTGGACGAGAAGGCATTTCCACCATTGTCGAAGCCGCCAGTCGAGAAGAGCGACCCATCGCTCTGAAATGCATTGACACGGTAATAAGACGAGAGCGAAACGGATGTCGTTCCCGGGACGGTAAAGGCGGTCGCGTCGAGTTGTGACCCACTGAGGGCCGTCCCGTACGTGATTGGGTTAGGCGTCGTCCAGCGAATCGACGGTGCATTCGCCGGATTGACCAGTTCCAAGACACTTCCAGTAGCGCCCGTGAAATCAGCTGTATCTGTGGGGGTGAAGGCCACAGAAAGAGTGTTCTCCCCCGCGGGAGGGACCGTGCCAGAGGCTGGATTATAAACAAGCGTGCCGGGCACCGGTGGGCTGACAAGCGCCATGGCGAGCATCACCACATTTCGTGTCGGCGGGAGCTGAATGCTCTGAACGATCTTCGTGCTGTCGAGTGGAATCTGATAGCCATAGACGCAGGTCAGGTGAGCGTCGGAGCCGCCACCGCTGGTATCGCGATACGGAACACATGTTATTTCTGACTCGCCCGTATAGTTCAACGGGAACACCCAATCACTCAGGCTCTGTGTCACTGAGGCGGTTGACCCATCGGTATATGTGACGAGGAAGGTATTTGCGGCCGTCGCATTATTGACGAGGGCCCCAAGCATATTGAGGTTGGAGTAGTGTCCCGGCGGCAGAGCGATGGTTGTATTGCTGACTGCGTCTGGTGCGTTCGCAGGTCCCAGCTGGTAGGTTATGTTGTTCCAGGTGACGGAACTCCCCAGCAAGTTTGACGAGTATGCGTTGCCTCCTCCATCAAATCCCCCGGTGCCAAAGCTTGTGCCATCGGTGTAGATACCGCTGACGTTGTAGGACAGGGGGACTGTGGTGTAGACGGAGGCAGTCGCATCGAGTTGAATTCCGCTCAATGCCGTGCCGAAGGAGATTGGCGCCGGCGTCGCCCAGCTGATCTGAGGAGATGCGGGGTTCACGACGAGCGAGACGCTGGCCGAAGCCATCGTGTAATCAGTCGAGTCACTCGGAGTGAAGACGGTATTCAAGGTGTAGCTGCCGGCTGCAAGCGCCGTCAATATCGACGGGTTGTAGGCAAACGTTCCCGCTACCGGTGATGTCGCGTTCAGCTGCGTGCTCGACAGCAGCATCCCATAGGCGATGGGACTTGGATTGGCCCAAATGATCGCGGGCGTCGCCTTGCTGACAATCACGCCCAGTGCGGGCGACGTACTTGCGGAGAAGTTAGTGTCCCCCACATACTTCGCGGTGATGCTATGAGTGCCTGCCGTAAGACTTGTAATATTCAGGGTCGCGATTCCGCCCGAAACAGCCACTGTCCCGATCGTTGTTGCTGTTGTAGCGTCTGAAAAGACAACGTTGCCGGTCGGCGTCAGTGCGCCTACTTGCGAAGGGACCAGCGTCGCCGTGAGGACCACCTGTTGCCCATAAGAGGGCGAGGTGGTGTTCGCGCTCAGAAGCGTAGACGTCGAGGTCTTCGTTGTTCGCAGCGAGACATTATTGGAGATACTCGCGCTGAAGTTGCCGTCTGTAGGATAGGACGCATCAAGGTTGTGGTTGCCGGTGCCATTCCCAGGAATGAAAATGCCTGTAAATGATGCGCTCGCAGTATCAGTCACCTGGTTGAGCAGAATACTTACGCTATTGCTGCCGCTGTTTGCGACCGCCAGATCGGCCGTGCCGTCCCCATTAAAGTCCGCTGACGTTATCGCAACGGGATTTGTTCCAACGTTGGCCGTCGTCTGTGCCTGAAAGGTGAGGTCGCCGTTACCCAGCATTAAGCTCGCGGTTTTCTGGCCGGAGTTGGTCACCGCAAGGTCAATCTGGCCATCTGAGTTGAAGTCTCCCGCAACAATGGATATAGGGGTCGTTCCGGTAGCGAGTGTGCCTGCCTGCAACGTGAAGGTACCGTCACCGTTGCCCTTGAAGATATCGACCCTTTTCTTATTGCTCTCCGCTACTGCGAGGTCAAGATGGCCGTCTCCGTTGAAGTCCGCAGTGGCGATCGCGGCAGGGGCGGTCCCACCGCCGGTAGTGAACGGGGAACCGGCGGCCGCAGTAAATGTGGTGCCGCTGCCGTTGCCCATCCAGACGCTGATCGTGTTGTCTGTCTCATTGGCGACTGCGAAGTCGAGGTTGCCGTCTCCGTTAAAATCTCCGGTCACGACGGAAGACGGCCCATTGCCCACAGCGACCCCGGACGGAGTCACGTTGGAAAAGGCGCCGGTACCGTCACCCTGCAGGATGACCACAGCATTTCCACTCGCCGTGGTGCCCGATACGGCAAGATCAAGGACGCCGTCTCCGTTGAAGTCTCCTATTGCAATGGCTGTTAAAGAGGTAAGCGGAGCCGCAGAATATGGGGTCGCAGCGCTGAAGGTGTAAACCCCATTTCCAAGCAGAATGCTTACGGTCATGTCGGTGGAATTTGCGACGGCAAGATCGAGCTTGCCGTCTCCATTGAAATCTCCTGCTACGATCGCAACCGAACCATTGCCGGTCGGATAGGTCGTACCTGACACTGTGAATCCACCCGTAGCATTACCCTTCAGAATGCTTATTGTGTCGGGGGTGGGGGACGTGTTGCCGCTGTTTAGGAGCGCCAGGTCCATAAAGCCCGAAGTGTTGAACCTTCCCGCAGCCACACTCTGTGGTTTATTGAAGCCGCCCGTGACAGGCGAGGTGCTGCCTGCTACAGTCTGTTGTCCGTATGTTCCGGCGCCCAGCCCCGCAATACCCAACAGCAGGTTGCTGTTGCTCGTATCGAGAAGAGACACATTTCCCGTGGGTGACAGATTGAGGCTTCCGATTCCCACGATGGTTGCAGTCAGTGACCAGCCAGTCGCCAGTGAGCCACCCGACTGGACCAAACTCGCCGTCGTTGGATACAGGCCTGTAGTGGTTGCGGTTTGGGCCGTGGAGAAGCTTGTTGAATATGCCTTCGGCGCATTGAAGGTAGCTACGATGGAATGTGTTCCAACTCCACCCAGTTCCTGCATTAGGACTGCATTGCCCTTTGTGGAGCCGCCGATACCCGATTGCACCTGGACGGTGCCAAGCACGTGCGTAACGCTGTTATAGGTGTCACGGAAGGTGACCGTACCGGCCGTCGGCGTCGGTGTACCGGCTACCGTCGCTGTCATCGTGAATACCGACCCGTTCGCCGCCGGGATAGTAGGACTCACCGCAAGCGTGGTCGTCGTGGCAATCTGCGCACCCGCCACCGCAAAAGACATCACGAAAAACAACGCCACCCCAAGAACAGTCAGCGGATTCGTCCGGAGGACCGCTCTTCGACAAGCTTTTTCTTTCTTAACGCCGTCTAATGATTCGTCGGCTTCGCCAGAAGTTTGTGGCGATCCAATTGCTCCAGAACGAATTGAGGATTGGAGGCTGGATTGCGCAAGAACAGTTTTGGCAGCGGCGACGAGAGACCAGAGTGGATCCGCCATTGTCTTGGCGGATGGACCTTGGCAGGAACGGAGTGGCGATGAAGCACTCCTTAAAACCTTCATCAATACAGGCATTTCTAAACCTTTCGACTGATGCAGCGAACTGTTATTCGTCTCTTCTGAGAAAGCCCTTCGTGTCGTTCAGGACAGAGAAGTCTTCTCTGCAAAGGCCTCTGGTTTGCGTTACTTAATGGGCAATATTTTTTGAACTTTTTCGAACTATGGTCGGCTTTGCGGTCCCGAGAAAAGCTCTAAAGCGGCTCGGAAACTAATCTCTGGAAGATCTGTTGGATCTCAATCTCGGGGCTTCTTCCGCTGATCTGCCAGTCGTGCAAATTCAAACCTTCATGTCCTTTGGCTGGAACTATTTCCCGTTTTGGGGAAAAGTTTCCGCGCCAAAAACATCATTACTTGGCAGATAAATTTCGGGTATGGCACGTCATGTGCAGTGACATACCTATAAGTTGTAGAAAGAGGGTGAGAGACCCTGGAGAATTACCAGCATTTGGCGTTTGCGGTCCATCCCGAGCACTAATGTGTCATCGGGACCCAGAGCAGCACGCGCATTCACCCACCTGCGCGTAATTCTGCGGTGTTATCAAAGCCGCTGAATCGCCGCCGGTCGTCGATACATGAACGACCCGCTTGCATCTCAAGCGGTATACCGATCGAACCGGAGCCATCCCGTCAGCTAGCGATCTGTGAGCTCCCGATAGTCGCTACCACAAAAGGGTCACCCGCGCCCCTTTTGACGGACATAGCAAAGCCCTGAGACGAACATCGCATCTCAGGGCCATCTATTAACTAATGCATCAATCGATCTGTTACCACGCAATCTTCGCAGGGAAGAACTCCGCGAAGAGATCATCGTAGTAGGGCTTCAGCTCCTTCACATTCGGCTTCGTGTGCCCCTTGGAGTACAGGTCGTACACGTTGAATTTGTTGACCCACTCCAGCATCTCAACATCATGTTTGCTCATCAGGTGCCGGTACGCGCCATGTCGGTGGGCCGAGTAGAAGGAGTGATACCGCAGCATATAGAGCGACTCCTCCGGCATGTAATTCTTCATCACCTCACCGATGTAGCCATCGTGACCAAACGACATATGCACCTTCTCCAGCCCGCAGTTCGGCCCATAGACGCCGTGCTCCGTCTGGTACAGCGGATTGTTGTAGTCCGGATTTGCCTTGAAGTACTCCGGAAACACAATGTCCTTTGAATAGGCGCAGCCCACGGGAAACGTATCGCCGACCACACCCCACTGTGGCTCACCCCATAGGCAAAGCACCTTGCCAAGGTCGTGGATAAATCCCGTCAGCACGAACCATCGCGGAAGACCGTCCCTCCGGATCGCCTCTGAGGTCTGCAGCAAATGCTCAATCTGTGTCAGGTCGGTGTCCGGATCGCTGTCATCCACCAGCGTGTTCAGAAACTCCGCAGCCTCCCAGATGCTCTTCTCGCCTTTGTTCAGGCCGAAATATTCCTTCTCCTTCGCCATCACGTAGTCGTACGTCTGGTACTGATGGTTCAACCGGTAGAACTCCGCGACGCCCGGTGTCGCCTTCTCGTCATATATTCGAAATTCGTCCTTGCTTTTGCCTTCCTTGTAGCGGCCGGTGAGAAAATCGTCCCATTCATCCATATCTCTCAAGGGAGCATTCGATGTGATCACATGTGTCGCCACGGGACCTCCTCCGTCGTATATCCGACGATTGCGTTACCGCTAACTATAGGATCGTAAGTGGCAAAATGGCAAGGAAATTATGCCTCTCGCCGCTTGGGTCCCTTATTTCTGAAGCCGTTTCGCTACAGAAGACTCCCGCACCACCAGCGTTGACTGTACGAGAATGCTCTTCGGATCTTGCTGCGGCCTGGCCGAAAGTTCCAAGGCAAACTCGCCGGCAATCCGTCCCAGCTCAGTCGTCCCATGGTCGATCGAGCTCAGCGGGACCCGCAGGTAGTTCGCATATCGAAGGTTTCCGCAGCCCACAAACGCAATGTCCTCAGGCACCCGCAGCCCTGCCTGCAACGTCGCTTCGATCGCGCCTATCGCCGTCAGATCGTTGTAGCAGAACACCGCATCCGGTCTCGGATCAAGCTTCAGCAGCTCCTGCATCGCCTGAAATCCGACCAGATCGCCAGACTCCTCGACTCGCTCCCTCACCACAATGTAGCTCTCGGGCGCCGGCAGTCTGCTCTCCGCCAGAACGTTTCGATATCCCCGCAATCTGTCGAAGGCGGGGCTCGTATTCTTGCCGCCGATATGGGCGATCCGTTTGCGCCCGATATCGACCAGGTGTCGGGTCGCCATCTCGCCTACCTGCACGTCGTCCGATCCGACAAAGTGCGCAGCTAAATGGGGAAAGTTGCGATCGAAGAGAAGGTACGGTGTGCGGTTGTCCCCCAGTTCATAAAAATTCCGCAGATTTGCCTGGCACGAAGCGATCAGCAGCACATCGACCCCGCGGCTCAGCAGCGTGCGGATCTCCTGCCGTTCCACGTCCGGGTCCTCTTCGGAAGAGGTCAGGATCAGCGCACGATTGCTCGTCCTTAGGACCCCGCCCAATGACTTTGCAAACTCGGCAAAGAACGGATGCACCAGGTCTGGAACCACAAGTCCAACGGTGTATGTCTGTCCGCTGGCCAGCCCCCGCGCCATCATGTTTGGCTGATAGTTCAACTCCTTCATTCGCTTCAACACGCGGCGACGGGTCGTTTCGCCGATGTCGGCGTTCCCCCGCAACACCTTTGAAACGGTGACAACCGAGACTCCGAGATCGCGCGCGATGTCCTTCAGCCTGATAGCCATACATGCTCCTGATCGCTCGTCCCAAATGTTAACAGCAAACCATGCAGAATGTTGTCTGCGGAGAGCATCACTAACAGAATCGGGTCCGCCGCCAGAGGCTCAATCCGCCGGCGACCAAACTCAGCACAAGCACCACACTAAGCACCGCGACCCATTTGAGGTCCATCGTCAAGGGAGGCACGACCGCCCGGACCCCAAGTACAACGAAGACTCCCGTCGCCGTCAGCACAATCGCGTAGTCCCACCACCGTCTCCGCTCGTCTCGTCCGCCGAACTCGTCCCCCGCCTGCGCCATCATCGTCCGGTGGTAGTCCAGGCCATATCGGTTGCACTCACGCAGCACCGCCTCATTTGTCGAACTATGCTCTTTGGCGGAGGCGACCGCGGTGCTGATTGCCAGCGCCCCCAGGATCATCATCACGGAACCGCCGACCACCAGCAGCATGTGTTGCCTGTCGGCCCCTGCCAGTTCGCCGAAGACCAGCGCTCCCCAGGCCAGCCCCCAAAGCTGGTTCGTGTTCGACAGCGGGATCCCCCGCCCGATTCCCAGATACTTGGCCGCGAACTGCTGAAACAGGTCACCGATTACCCAGACAAATCCTCCGAGGAACAGCCAGAACAGCACTCCCGGCATATGGAACAGCTGGAACGCCGTAGAGTGTGTCCCGCCATCCAGCGCCAGAGTCAGCGCCAGGACCGTGCCCAACTCTCCCACCGTAAACGCCGTCACAAACGACAGCGGATTCATCCCGCTCAAATAAGCCTTGCGATACGGAACGTACATCGTTCCCCACATCAGGCTGGCGCCCAACGCCGCGACAATCCCGCGAAAGGCATGTTGCCCCATCGATCCACCATGGATCGTACTGAACCCCAGCATCACCGCTGCAATCACAATCGCAATCGCACCCATCACTACCTTGCCGATGTTCTTTCCGCTCGCGCCCTCCAGTTCGCGGAAGAGCACACGCCCCCAGAACAGTCCGATCAGCGCGTTCGCGTTCCACATTGGAAACGCCACCGCCAGGCCCACGTCCCGAATCGCGAATACTGTCAGAGTATTTGCGACGGCCCACAACGCTCCGGCCAGCAGGGCCCACACAATCAGGTGCTTCTTTTCCGCAAGGTCCGCAAACACGTACCCCGTCCCCTTCAACAGAGTAGGAAAGGTCCAACGGGCCGTAAAGACGCCTGCCACCATGCATAGGGAGATCGCAAACGGAGAGAAGCCTGCATTCACAAGCTTCGTAGGTGCCTCAGCCGCTCCCAGCCACACTCCCGCGGTCAAACCGCAGATCACACCTAAACCGTGCAACGACAATGCCTTTTTTTCCACCCTCTGCGTCACACCCGCCATCCATCACTCCTGGTTCTATCCCCTTGCGAGCGCCTGCCGTTCAGTGCAACACCACCAGGAGGGCGATCCCGGCCAGCAGCACAAAAAACGGCACCAAAAAGTGGCTGTCCGTCGCAATCGTCTTGGTCCCTTTGGAAAAACTCATATCGCCCCTCGACCTCCATAACTCAGTAGTAAGCGGTGACTTCCCGGCTAAACCCTATAGGCCGCAAGCACCACTGTCAACCAAATCAGGGGGAAGGATAGCAAAGGCAGGAAGCACCCTCGCCTCGTTTGTTGACGAGATACTCGTTGGGCCCAGTGTGGCCGGAGTATCGACGGGTGCTCACATGGGTAGCAGGAAACCGTGCACCGCTGCGATACTTGAAGGCGTCTAATCGTTAAACCAATGGCCATCGTGACCAAGTCGACGTCCTTTGACCGCACCTTGGCCAGCGCCCGCTCCACAATGATGTTCAGCGAGGTGGTCAGGCTGGCGGTCGACAGCTTCCGCGCCAGCAAGACACGGTTCATGCTGACCATGCTTGGCATGGTCATCGGATCGGCGTCCATCATCCTCGTCGCGACCCTGGGATCCACCGGCAAGCAGTATGCGCTGGACGAGCTCACCAGCATCGGACCCAACAAGATCGAGTTGCAATACAACGGCGGCACAGTCTCAGGTCCAGACAATACCAGCACGCCCGACTACATGACCGTCGACGATATGCACGCGGTCCTTGATCAGGTCCCCGGCATCGTCGCCTCGTCCCCTATGTTGGAGTTTCACGACAACGTCAGCATGGGTGGCGGTATAAGCAAATCAACCATGCTGCTCGGTGTCTCGCCGCAGTATCGCATCGTACGCAATCTCGTGGTTGTATCCGGCCGCTTCTTCGACAGTCAGGACGAACTGGCCCACGAGAAGGTCGCCGTTATGGTTGAGCCGTTCGCAAAGGAGCTCTACGGCACCGCAAACGCGGCCGTCGGCAAAATCATCAGCGTCAAAGGCATACCGTTTGTCATTATTGGCGTATTCAAGGAAGCGTTCGACACCTACGGCGAGTCGGAGATCAGCGACCATACCATGCTCGTGCCTTATCCGGTCGCACGCTACTTCCAGGGAACCAACGCACTGAAGGAGATATTCTTCACCATGCGTGACGCTTCTATGGTCACGCCCGCCAAAGACCACATCCTCGCAATCGTTAGGTCCCGTCACTATGCAAGCTCCGTCTATAGTGCGGCGACGCTCACTGACCTCCTCAGCGCCATGGCGAAGATCGCGGACATGCTTACCGTCGTGCTCACTCTCGGAGCAGGCATTACCCTGATCGTCAGCGGCGTCGGCATTATGAACAGCATGCTCGCCAATGTTCAGTCGCGAATCAAGGAGATCGGAATCCGCAAGGCCCTGGGTGCGACCAGCCGCGAGATCCGACTGCAGTTCCTCACCGAGGCAGTCTTCCTTTCGCTCAGCGGCGGGATGATCGGTACGCTCATCGGCCTCGCCATTCCATTCACTCTGGGCCTGTTGACGCCGTTCAAAATCCCAATCAGCCCCTGGTCCGCGGTCATCTCTCTATCGACGTCAGTACTCGTAGGCGTGCTCTTCGGAACGCTACCGGCAAACCGCGCGGCCCGGCTCGACCCAGTACAAACGCTCAAGTACGAGTGACCATCCGCCGATTCTCCAGCCTGCACTTTGCAAAAAAAGAAACGCATTGGTCTCGGCAGAGTTTGCGGAGGCCAATGCGTTCTGGTTTTGTACTGCCGATGTAGTTAGACAGTTGCAGCGGTTGCGGCCACTTCGGCTTCCTGTTGGTCGCCTTTGACCGTGACCTTCACGTGGCTGGTGACCTCGCGGTGCAGCTTCACGGGAACGTGGTATTCACCGAGCGACTTGAGCGGTTCATCGAGCGAGATCTTGCGGCGATCGATGGTGTAGCCCTTCGCCTCGAGCTCATGCGCGATATCGCCCGAGGTGACCGATCCGAAGAGGTGATCGTTCTCGCCAACCTTGCGCTCGAACACAAGCTCAACCTCGGAGAGCTGCGTGGCTAACTGCTCGGCCCCCGCTTTCTCCTTGACCGACTTGCGCACGGCCGATGCCTTCATCTGTTCGATGACTGCCCTGTTCGCTGCATTCGCCTCGATGGCGAGCTTTTCCGGGAGCAGATAGTTGCGCCCGTAGCCGTCCGCGACCTTGACAACGTCGCCGCGATGTCCAAGCTTATTTACGTCTTCCTTCAGAATGACTTCCATTGCATTTCTCCGATTTCCTGTCTGGCCTTCGCTTCCGCCAGTCTTCATATCAGTGGGTCCGCTGTATGTGGCGGAAAGTTAGAAGCGCGCAGCAAAGGCCAGCAACGCAATGTTGCGCGACTGCTTGATGGCCAGGCTGAGGCGGCGTTGGTGCCGTGTGCACACTCCGGTCAGACGGCGCGGAACGATCTTGCCACGCTCAGCAACGAAGCCCTGCAACAGGCGAACGTCGCGATAGGAGATGGCGTCGATCTTTTCGGTGCAGAACTTGCAGACCTTCTTGCGCCGGAAGAACTTGCGGCCGCCAGGACCCCCACCAGGAGCGCCGGCGGGACGTGGGGTGCGAGGACCGGCGCCAGGGCCGGAGTGACCAGCATGGCCGCCGCTCGGGCGGGATGCATGTGTGTGCTGCTCAGTCGATTGCGTGCTGTTGGTTTCGTCAGCCATGATATTTCCCTCTCAGGTACGTTGTGCCTTCCTCCGCTCCAGACCCGCATTGGAGTCTCTGAACATTCGATCAGTTAGCGTCGAATGGAAGCGAAGTGCGGCGATTGTGATGCGTCGTGCGATGCGTGCAAGTCGTCATCGCAAATCTCGTCGGAAAAAACTAGACCGCGGAGGCAACAGTCTCGGCTGTCACATGCTCGGCCGGAGCTGCTGCCGCTGGCTTCTTCTCTTCGTCGGTCTCGGCGGCGGCCGTCGCTTCGGCGGCAGGTGCATGCTGTGCCGGTGCGATCGGCTGCGCGCTGCGCTTCACCTTGGAATCGCGGAGGGCCTTGACCTTGGCCAGACGCTTCTCTTCTTCGTCCATGCGCACGGTGATGAACTTGATCACCTGTTCAGACACGCGCAGGCGCCGCTCGATCTCAGTGATCAGCGAACCCGCGGCGGCAACATTCAGCAACACGTAAAAGCCGTCATTGAACTTGCGCACGGTGTAGGCGAGCCGGCGACGGCCCATCTTCTCGACGCTCTTCACTTCGCCGCCACCATCCGTGACATTCTTCTGGAAGCCTTCAATCAGCTTGTCGAGGTCGGCTTCTTCAACGTCCGGCCGCACGATGAACATAATTTCGTAGGTACGATTCATTCGATTACTTCTTTCTGCGAAGTTCTGCTTCGCACCGTGCTGACGTCTGTTCTGCCAGCGCGGTTTGGAATATCAACTGCGTTGATCCTGCAACTGCACTCTCTACTGCTTCCCCTTCGACTCGCCCGCCCCATCTTCCGGATCGGGTGGCCGACGGTTGAACTCATTCATCGCGGCGCTGACCCCTTGCGTCAATACCATCTCGACAGCTTCCTCGACCCTGTCGAGCACCTCATCCAGCACCGCAAGCTCCTGCCTGCGCATCGGTGACAGCAAATAATCCTTGCCGCCGGCCTTGATCTCTCTTCCGTCCGCCAGCGTCGGCTTCCCAACGCCGATGCGGATGCGCAACCACTCTTCTGTACCCAGCACACCGGAGATCGACTTCACTCCGTTATGCCCGTTCGCCGAACCACGCTCTCGAATCCGGATCGTGCCCAGCGGAAGTGCAAGCTCGTCATAGAGGACAAT
>DATHQG010000090.1:0-26062 GCA_035483075.1 Edaphobacter sp.
GGTGGACTCGGGACAGTATGCCGAGAGCTGGAAGAGCGCAGCTGCGGCGTTTCGGTCGGCGGTACCCCAGGAGAAATGGGAGAGCTCGATGAAGGCAACGCGGGAGCCGTTTGGAAAGCTGCAAACGCGAAGACTCGATACCGCAAAGTACACGACGATACTGCCTGGTGTACCAGCCGGCGACTATGTCGTTTTACTTTTTGAGAGCAGTTTTGAACATAAGGCCGTGGCGCAAGAGACAGTTATCGTGAGCCGGGAGAGGGACAAAGTGTGGCGGGTGGCTGGGTACTACATCAAATGACGATGCTGATGGTGGCCGATCAGGACCTGGAGGAGCGGCCGGTGTATCGGTAGATTGCGCACTCTTCGTCTCCGGTGGAACCGTAGTCCTTCTGTTGGGCGATGGCGGCTAGATCGGCGGCGTGGTCTTCGGGGGACATGGCCACAGGGCCGAGGAAGAGACGGGTGAAGGCGGGGTGCTGGTCGAGGACCTTGCGACACTCGGAGTTGACGTAGAGGAGGTCGAATGCGGGCGGGGGAGTGCCGGGTTTTTTTGCGAAGCGTGCTTCGATGCGGCGGAGGAGGAGCTTAAGGACGGGGGCTTCGAAGGGATGGAATAGGAAGGCGAGGGTGGGGGTGCGGGGCAGATCGAAGGTGAGGGCGTCCTGCTCGTAGAGGCAGACGGGGGCTAACGGCGGGGCGGTGGTGTCGGCAGCGTGAGTGGCGAGCCAGTGATCCAGGTTGAGTTGCGCGGTGTCGGCGAGGGTGGGGTTGAGTTCGATGCCGATGACCTGGTGGAAGGGCAGTTCACTGGCGACGAGCATTGCCCGGCCTTTGCCGGCGCCGATGTCGAGGAAGGTGTAGTGCGAGATGGGATGGGGCGGGTCGGTGGCGCGCCAGAGGTCGATGAGGGTGCGGAGGATGCTGGGGGCGACACCGTAGTAGGCGGTGACGTGGGAGTCGTTAGGGTGGCCGGTTATGAGGTTGCCCGCGGCGATGAGGCCGCTGGTCTCGACGCCGTGGATCTGGTCGAAGGGGTGCATGGCCGGGACAGCCAATGTTTTTTTTGGTGTTTTGGGTGGCTTTGGGGTGGGCATGGGTCAGCGGATCTGGACCAGGTGTGGGTTGCCGTCGAGACCGAGTGTCCTGCGGCCGGTGGGGGTGATGTTGAGGGGGGTCCAGCTGGGTTCGATGAGGAGGGTGACGATGGTTTGGCTTATGGTCTCGAGGCCAGCGAGTCGGTTGGCGATCTGAGCGGTGAGGTGGGCGTTGGCGGCTTCGTCGGTTTGTGTGGGGGTTAGGTCGATCTGGATTTTGTAGCGTTGGGGGACGCCGGGGACGTTTGAGCCGGGAGCTTCGAGGTCGGGGGTGATGGTGATGGAGCGGACGAGGCCGAGGTCGACTATGTTGCAGGGGAGGACGGGGTCGTAGCAGTCGCGGAGGGCGAGGAGGATGTCGGACTCTGTGAGCATCTGCGTCGATGATATCGCCCCAATCGTTGGGCCTACCCCCCGACCCCCGTCAAATGTGTGCAAAGTCTTCGATTCAGATACTTTAGGTCTGGACTTCGGTTGGCGGGCGATGCCTGAAGGTAGTCGTGCCGGGTTTTTCCCAGGTTTTTTTGTCAAGTTTTGGGTGCACAGCCGGTAAAGACAAAGTGCAACCGCAGATCCCCTTCGGGGATGACAACCAAAAAGACAAGAGACGACAGCAATCGCAGATCCCCTTCGGGATGACAACCAAAAAGGCAAGGACGACAGCAACTGCAGATCCCTCTGGGGATGACAGCCAGAAAGGCATGAACAACAGCAAACTGTGGGTATCGGGGACCTAGTTCTTGCGTTCGACGAGATATTGAGCCAGGGACTTAAGCGTGTCGGCGGCTGGGCCGAATGGTTCGAGGGCCGTGAAGGCGTCGGCGATGAGCTCTTTGGCGTCGCGGAGGGACCTCTCTATGCCGTAGACGGCGGGCCAGGTGGCTTTGATTGTGGCGGTGTCCTTGCCGGCGGTTTTTCCTAGTTCGGCGGAGCTTTGCGTCATGTCGAGGACGTCGTCGACTATCTGGAAGGCGAGGCCGGCTTTTTCGCCGAAGGTGCGGAGGCGCGCGATTGTGTCGTCGTCGGTGCCACATTCGGGACCTAGAACAGAATTTGTTGAACCACGGTCATGTTCTTTCAGCAGACCCAGTGCGAAGAGGCCGCCGGAGACGATGCTGGTGGTGATGAGTGCACCGGTTTTTGCCCGGTGGATGGATTCGACTAGTTCGGTGGTGGGGGCGACGCCTTCGGATTCGATATCGACGACCTGGCCGCCGATCATGCCGGGGGGGAGGCCAGTGTTGAGGTCGCCGACGCAGCCCACTCCGGTGCCGATGGCGATGGAGACGTCTTTCAGGATGGCGACGATTGTAGCGGCTGGCGTGGGAAGTGCTGAGATGGTTTGGAAGGCGAGGGTCTGGAGTGCGTCGCCGGCGAGGATCGCCGTAGCTTCGCCGAAGACGACGTGGCAGGTGGGCTGGCCGCGGCGGAGGTCGTCGTTGTCGAGGGCGGGGAGGTCGTCGTGGATAAGGGAATAGGTGTGGATCATCTCCAAGGCTGCGCCGAGGTCGGCTGCTCCGGCCGGGATTTCTCTGGTGCCTGCGACCATGCGAGCGGCTTCCATGCAGAGGATGGGGCGAAGGCGCTTGCCGCCCGCGAAGACGCTGTGCCGCATGGCGCGGTGGATGGAGTGAGGGAGGGTGTCGGGTGAGGGCAGGAGGCGTTCGAGGGCGGCATCGGTGAGCTGCGCGCCGGAGTGGAGCAGGTTTTTTACTGAGGGATCCATCTGATGTTGATGATAAATGCATGGAGTAGGCAGTAGGGAGTTGGGAGTAGCAAACGGTGATGCGGTGATTAAATGATTTTCTTTCTGCGGCTGGCTATGAGGAAGGCCAGGGTGATGAGCGCGATGGCGGTGATGAGGTCGCCGAAGGTTTGGTCGGGCATGTGGGCGTAGTTGATGTCGATGGTTGAGGGGCCGGCAGAGATCGGGAGGGCGATGAGGCCGTCGTCTCGTTGGATGTGAGTGGTCACCGGAGTTCCGTTGAGCGTGATCTGCCAGGTGGGGTAGTCGCGGAGGTTGAGGATGATGTCTTCGGGTACCGGGGAGTTGAGCGTTAGGTGGGTTGGCGCAGGGCCGGGAGCGGCGTTGGAGGTGGTTTTGGCATTAGGGTCTTGCGCGAGCCAATAGGGAGGATCGGCGTGGGCGAGAGAGTCGTTGTCGGCGGTGGTGGGAGTGTATTCGTCGGTGGGGTCGGTGCCCTGATTGGAGTGGAAGAGGGCGAGTTGGGCCTGGACGGTGTCCTCTGCGTCGCAGGTCTGGTGGAAGACGGTGTAGGCGGGGTAGGTGAGGGCCGCGGCCATCGCAAGGGTGATGGCTGTGGCGGATGCTGGTTTCAGGTTGAGTGGGGTGAGTGCGAGAGCGATGGTGAGGCCGAGGACTGCCGCGAGAATCGCCAGGACGCGCCAGGGGAATTGCAGGAAGGCGAGTTCGGGGGCGTGGTTCCAGATGAATGCGGTGACAGGAGTGAGGAGGAGGGTGATGGCTATAGTGATAGTTGCGAGAGGCAGGAGGAGGCTGGGTGAGATTTGTACGTCCCACCCTTTGCGGTGAGACTGCAAAGGATGGGGCACCCGGGCCTTGCTGGTGATGCGGGCCGCGATAAGGGCAGCAGCGGTGAGGGTGATGAGAATGACCGCTATGAGAGAGGCTGTGTGGAGGACCTGGTCGTGGAGAACGTTGATGGTGTGGTGAAAGAGAAAGTTGTCCTGGATGCGCATGTTGGGGATGATGGCCATGGCGATCTGGACGTAGCGGCGTTCGTAGGCGGCAGGGAGGACGTAGAAGGCTGCGAGACCTAGACCGAGGACGGTTCCGGTGATGGTGTTGAAGGCCAATTGCGGTCGTGTTTGGGTCGGGGCGTTGCTGATTTCGGAATGGGCGGGAGCGGTCGCGCTTGCGCGCGATGCCCACATCTCAGAATCGAGATATGGGGCACCCGGATTTGTGGCTAGTCGAATTACGGTGAGGAGGGCGAGGGCGTAGCAGCTCATGACGGCGGCGGGGGCGTTGGTTAGCCAGAGGAGAGCGATGGGGATGGCGATTCGCGGAATGGTGACTTGTCGGCGTAGGATGGCGTGGAGCAGGAGGGGAATAGAGGCGGCGGCGAGGAGTTCGGCGTAGGCGGTGCGCTCGTAGGCGGTGAAGAGCATGTAGGGATTCACCGTGTAGAAGATCGCGGCGAGAGTGGCGGCTGTAGGTGGGGCGAAGTTGCCGGCCAGGT
The DNA here is from genome assembly GCA_035483075.1 of Edaphobacter sp. GTDB lineage: Bacteria > Acidobacteriota > Terriglobia > Terriglobales > Acidobacteriaceae > Edaphobacter. Next base: position 4,322 of record DATHQG010000090.1, read on the forward strand.
AATAGAGGGCGAGGCCCGCGGCGGTCAGGGCCAGCCATGTGTAGATAATTGGGGTCCAAGTCCACGGGAAGATGAGGCCGAGGACAGCGCCGATGGTCCAGGAGAGCGGTGGGTAGAAGACGAAGCGGGGTTCGCCGGCGTTGTATGCGGGGGTGTAGGCCCAGTGGAGGTGGAGGTTGCCGTGGGTGAATTGGCGGGCGGCTTCCATCCAGCTGAGGACATGAAAGTCGAAGTCGTGGCCACAGGAGCAACCGTGGAGGAGAAGTGGGACGATGGCGACGAGCGCGGCTAGTGGGATGAGGATGTAGGGTAGCCGTGCTCGTTGCATGCATTGAGAGTATCGCAGGGCGGCGGTGTGATTTAGTGGGCGCCGGCGGGGCCTTTGCCGGGCTTTACTTTTTTGAAGAGCCAGACGATGCCTACGCAGAAGAAGCAGAGGAGCGAGAGCCAGCGGAAGACGTCGACGAAGGCCCAGAGGGAGGCCTGGCGACCGAGCTGCTGGTAGAGCGTAGCCTGGGCGGGATCGGCGGCGTTCGCATGTCCGTAGGGGTTAGTCAGGAACTGGGTCACGTTGCCGAGGGAGTTTTGAAACTGCTGGCCGGTGCGCGGGACATAGTTGATGATTTCATTCTGATGGACGTCGGCGCGGCGGGTGAGCAGGGTGGAGGCGATGGAGATGCCAATGGAGCCTCCGACGTTGCGCATGAGGTTGAAGAGACCGCTGGCGTTGCCGATTTGTTTCGCGTCAAGGGTCCCGTAGGCGGCGGTGCTAATGGGGACGAAGACGAAGCTGAGGCCGAAGCCGGTGATGAGGATAGGCAGAAGCAGGGTGGTGGGGGATATGTCGAGGGTGACGTTGCCGAAGTAAAGGGTGGTGAGGCCGAAGGTGAAGAATCCGAAGGTGAGCAGGTAGCGCGGGTCAACCTTGTTGGAGAGATAGCCGATGATGGGCATGCCGCAGACGGCGCCGATGCCTCGTGGAGCGACGACGAGACCGGCGGTAAAGGCGGTGTAGCCGAGGAGCTCCTGATAGAAGAGCGGCAGGACGGTGACGGTGGAGTAGATGCCGACGCCGAACATGAAGATGAGGATGGAACCGAGGAGGAAGTTTCGGTCTTTGAGGACTTTTAGATCGACGATGGTGTCTTTGTGGCGCCAGCAGTGCCAGCAGAAATAGATAAAGGAGATAGTGAGGAAGAAGACGGCCCAGCGGATCCAGGTGGCTCCGAACCAGTCGTCTTCCTGACCTTTGTCGAGGACGACCTGGAGACAACCCGTCCAGATGACGAGGGCGGCGAAGCCATAGCGGTCGAAGGCGGGGACCCGAGCTTTGCTGATGTATGGCGGATCATGGACGAAGCGGGTGATCATGAGGATGGCGAGGACGCCGATGGGGATGTTGATGTAGAAGGCGTAGCGCCAGGAGTAGGTGTCGGTGAGCCAGCCGCCGAGGGTGGGACCGAGGACGGGGGCCACGACGACTCCGAAGGCGAAGACGGCCATGGCGGCCCCGCGTTTAGCGGGTGGAAAGGATTCGAGGAGGATGGCCTGGGAGAGAGGTTGGAGAGCGCCGCCGCCTGCGCCTTGCACGACGCGGGCCAACAGCAAGATGGCCAGGCTAGGGGCGGCCCCACAGGCGAAGCTGGCGATGGTGAAGATGACGATGCAGGAGAGAAGAAACCGTTTGCGGCCGAATTTGAGGGAGAACCAGTTGCTGGCAGGGAGAACGATGGCGTTGGCGACGAGGTAGCTGGTGAGGACCCAGGTGGCTTCGTCGTTCGAGGCAGAGAGGGAGCCGGCGATGTAGGGGAGGGCGACGGAGGCGATGGCGGTGTCGAGTACCTCCATGAAGGTCGCGAGCATGACGGAGGCGGCGATCAGCCATGGGTTGACGCCGTGGCGGGCTTCAGCGGATTGATCAGGAGGTGCGACTGCGGCTGATGCCATGGGTCGAGAGCAGATCCCTCAGATGAGAGTGATTGTCTCTTATGTAGAGGCAAAAAAGGGGGCCAAGGATGCCTTTTCACCGATTCGCGGGCAAAGGAAAAGCGGCGATCCCGATTTCGCGGGCCGCCGCTTTGTTGAGTTATTGAGTTGGTGGTTTGTGGTATTACCAGGCGTCGATGGTGCCGGGACTAGGAACGATTGCGACCGTTCGGAACCATGACCTGGGATGTGGTGCGCACCGACCCATACTGGAGGCTGCGGGTCGAGGGCGGATGCCGGAGGGCGGGGACCTGCGTCGCTTCGATGCTCTTGGGAAGGGGCGAGGGCTGAGCTTCAGCGGAGGCGTTTGGATTATAGGAGTCGCTGGCGACGTGAGTGTTTGGGGCGCTGACGGAGGTGTCAGGCGAGTCGTTGCAGCCGGAGAGCAGCCCGGCGAGAAGGCCAGCAAGGCCAAGGGAGGCAATTTTGAAGAGGTTGCGTTTGGTGCGTGAGGCGGGCAGAAAGGACATGAGCTAGCTCCAAGGTGTTGCATGGGTGAAGCACGATTGAGGCAAGCGTACTCGGGGGGAATCCGGGGCGACAATTACCCGTTCGGGGGATTCAGGGTTTGGGTTGTGGGGGCGGTTTGGAGGGGGACTTGCTTGGGCTGGATTGATAATAAAGGACTAAGCGGACCAGGTGGTCAGGCGTTTGTTGCAGGTCGTAAGTTGAGCGGCGTCAGGGGTTACAAGGGGGGTAGATTCTGGTGAATTTGCGAATCGCTTTAGGGACGGAGAGCATCAGAATATTTGACAGTAAGTGACTCAAGGTGAGATTCTTGAGAAGTCAACAACTTGATGGTGGGCCTGTGTGCCCGGAATGGGGTTAGGGATGGCAAAGATTATTGGAATTGACTTGGGAACGACGAACTCCTGCGTGGCCGTGATGGAAGGCGGCGAGGCGAAGGTTATTCCGAACGAAGAGGGTGGGCGGACTACGCCTTCCGTCGTGGCGTTTACGAAGAGCGGCGAGCGGCTGGTTGGGCAGGTGGCCAAGCGGCAGGCGATTACGAACCCGGAGAACACGATTTATTCGATCAAGCGGTTTATGGGTCGTCGTTTGAATGAGGTCGGCGACGAGATGAAGATGGTGCCGTACAAGGTGGTTGCGAAGGGCGACAACATAGTCGTCGTGGCGCAGGGCAAGGAGTACACGCCGCCTGAGATCTCGGCGATGATTCTGCAGAAGTTGAAGAAAGCGGCTGAGGACTATCTTGGGACCTCGGTGACCGAGGCCGTGATTACGGTGCCGGCTTACTTCAATGATGCTCAGCGGCAGGCGACAAAAGACGCCGGCAAGATCGCCGGGCTTGATGTGAAGCGCATTGTGAACGAGCCGACTGCTGCTGCGCTTGCGTATGGCCTGGATAAGAAGAAGGACGAGACGATTGCGGTCTATGACTTCGGCGGCGGTACCTTCGATATCTCGATCCTTGAGGTTGGCGAAGGCGTGATCGAGGTGAAGTCGACCAATGGCGATACGCACCTTGGCGGCGACAATCTTGACCAGCGGATTGTGGATTGGCTGATTGCGGAGTTCAAGAGCGAGACTGGCCTGGACCTGCACTCGAAGGGCAACGAGATGGCGCTGCAGCGGCTGAAGGACGCGGCCGAGCGCGCAAAGATCGAGTTATCGACGGCGCAGGAGACGGAGATCAATCTGCCGTTCATTACTGCCGATGCGAGCGGACCGAAGCACCTGGTACGCAAGCTGACCCGCGCGAAGCTGGAGTCGTTGGTGGATGACCTGCTGCAGCGGTCGATTGGGCCGTCGAAGCAGGCGATGAAGGACGCCGGTGTCGATGCAAGCAAGATCGATGAGGTCGTGCTGGTCGGTGGTCAGACGCGTATGCCGAAGATCCAGCAGTTGGTGAAGGAGCTGTTCGGCAAGGAGCCGCATAAGGGCGTGAACCCGGACGAGGTCGTTGCGATTGGGGCCGCTGTGCAGGCAGGCGTGCTTGCCGGTGAGGTGAAGGACTTGTTGCTGCTCGATGTGACTCCGCTGACGTTGTCGATTGAGACGATGGGCGGGGTGGCGACAGCGATGATCAACCGGAACACGACGATTCCGACGAAGAAGACGGAGACGTTTTCTACGGCGGCGGACTCGCAGACTGAGGTCGAGGTGCATGTGCTGCAGGGCGAACGGCCGATGGCGGCGCAGAACCGGACGCTGGGCAAGTTCAAGCTGGCTGGAATTCCTCCGGCGCCGCGTGGCGTGCCGCAGATCGAGGTTACGTTTGACATCGATGCGAACGGCATTCTGAATGTGACGGCGAAGGACAACGCGACTGGAAAAGACCAGAAAATTACAATTACGAGTTCTTCGGGTCTGAGCAAGGAAGAGGTCGATCGGATGGCCAAGGACGCTGAGGCCCATGCCGCTGAGGACAAGGAGCAGCGCGAGGCGGTCGAGGCGCGTAACGGACTGGATTCAATGGTGTACAACGTCGAGAAGATGTTGAAGGACGCCGGCGATAAGGTCGCTGCGTCGGACAAGACCGAGGTCGAGAGTGCTCTGGCCGAGGCGAAGACGACGCTCGGGGGAACTCCGAACGCGAGTGAGCTGAATTCAGCCAAGGAGCGTCTAACTACGGTGAGCCACAAGCTCGCCGAGGCGATGTACAAGGCGACCGCGGCTTCAGCAACGGCAGACGGCGCGTCGGCAGGGACCGAGGCTCATGAAGAGCCGAAGAAGGACGAAGGCGTAATTGATGCAGAGTATGTCGACGTGGACGAGAAAAAGTAAGTGTAATTCGGTAGCGGCTTCGTCGACGAATTAAAGATGAGGGGCGTTCCTGATCGGGTGCCCCTCATTTTTATCAAGTTGAGTTGGGTGGATTGACGTGTAGAGTGCGACATATCACCCGGAAAGGTGTTTGAAGTGAGTAGCAGTGAAAGGGAAGACAAGTACGCGGACTTGCTTTGGCTGGAGAACCTGGAACTCAATCGATTGCTTGGAGGTAAGGCGATGACCGAGACAATGTGGAGATGCGACCAGGTGCGCGCGGGACGGTTGTATAACCGGATGATGTTCGATACCCGTGAAGAGGCTGAACAGTTTATGCAGCGGATGCAACAGATGGAGCCCGACCAGATGTTTTCGATTGAGGCGATTGAGGCGAAGCAGGTCTGGAACTAATTTTTCTGGTTAGGAATCAAGTTGATTTAGAGACGGTGGCGACGGTGTAATGCCGTCGCCACTGTTTGTTTGGCTTCGAGGGAGTGTTGTGAGGCAGAGATTCCCTCAGCGGGTAAAGCCGCACTGCAAACAACGTCTACGACGCCCATTCGGCTTCGATCACGGCAGGCCCTGAAGCGGCGCCCCTTCAAAACAACAACTTTTCAAGGGGGACACATGAGGAGTGCAGTCTATGCCAGAGGGCAATGAGATCCATCGATGGGCAGAGCGGCACTATGCTGCGTTTGGCGGAAGGGCCGTGCGTGTGGATGGGCCGCAGGGACGGTTTACCGACACCGCGGTGATTGATGGACGGAAGCTGCAGCGAGTGATGGCTGTGGGGAAGCATCTGGGGTATGACTTTGGGAGAGACCGGATTCTGCATGTGCATTTGGGGCTGCAGGGGGACTTTACTGAGGGCTCGGGGCCGCTGCCTGCGGTGCGTGGCGCACTGAGGCTGAGGATGTGGAACGCGGCCGCGGTGAAGAGGCCTGCTGGACCAGATACGAGTAAGCCGCATCGTTGGTACTCGGAGGACGACGGCTCGGACAATCTCGCGCCGGAGAAGGTGGCGTGGGTCGAGCTGCGCGGGCCGATGGACTGCTCGATTTATTCGCAGGAGATGTGGGAGAAGCTGCTGATGCGGTTGGGGCCTGATCCGCTGAATGGAGACGGGCCGGAGAAGTTTGTTGAGAGGGTGAGGAAGAGCAGGAAGACGATTGGCGAGTTGTTGATGGACCAATCGGTGGCGGCGGGCGTTGGGAACATCTTTCGGGCGGAGCTGTTGTATCGGGCGCGGTTGAATCCGTTTACGTCGGGAAGCAACGTAGAGGAGAGGACGCTGCGGTCGATATGGAAGGATGCGGGTGTGCTGATGAAGGCGGCGATGGTCGATCGGCGGATCGTGACGACGAGGCCGAAGGACCGGCCGCATACAAAGGGGCAGGCGCTGAAGGAAGAGACGCACTACGTGTACCGGCGGCAGGGGCGACCTTGTTTTGTGTGCGGGACTAAGATTTTGACCGAGGTGATGGCCGGGCGGAACCTGTTCTGGTGTCCGGTTTGTCAGGCGGCCGCTTAGAGGTTCAAAGGTCAGGAACGGTTTAAAGGTGCGGAGGGACCGCGCTGGCTGCAGAATGGAAGAAGACTATGGCGACAAAGACAAAAGACTACTACAGCATACTGGGCATAAAGAAGACGGCTACGGCGGACGATATCCGCAAGGCGTTTCGCAAGGCCGCGCGGAAGTATCACCCGGACGTGAATCCGAATGATAAGAAGGCCGAGGAGAAGTTCAAGGAGATCTCTGAAGCGAACGATGTTTTGAGTGACGACAAGAAGCGGAAGATCTATGACCAGCTTGGCTTCTACTCGGACAACATCGATCCGGCCGCGGCGGAGGCGGCGGCGCGGGGCGGCTATGGCGGGAGTGCAGCTGGTGGGCCGCGTGGTTACAGCGCGCAGACGGGAGGGCGCGCGGGTCAGGAGGTGCCGTTCGACTTTGGAGGGTTTGATTTCTCGGACTTCCAAGGCGGGCGCGCGGAAGAGCAGTCGGGCGGAGGCTTTAGTGGAAGCTTCAAGGACATCTTTAGTGGGATGTTCAATGGTGGTAAGCAGGCCGCGCGTGGGCCGCAGCCGGGGACCGATCTGGAGTACCAGGTCAGCGTGGATTTCTGGACGGCGGTGCGGGGCGGCGTGACGCGGTTGGAGATCCAACGGCAGGAGATCTGTCCGACCTGCAAAGGAAAGTCGACGACGGGCGGAAGTGTGGAGTGCCCGGAGTGCCATGGCTCGGGACAGGTGACGCAGATGGGCGGGAGGATGAAGTTCAATATCCAGTGTCCGCGGTGCGGCGGTACGGGGAAGGTGCAGAACGTTTGTCCGACGTGCGATGGCGAAGGCGTGGTGATCAAGCGAGAGCCGCTGGAGTTTCGGATCAAGCCGGGGACTCGGGACGGGCAGAGGATCCGGCTGGCAGGGAAGGGCAATGCCGGGACCAATGGCGGGCCAGCGGGGGACTTGTTTTTGATCATCAAGACTGGAACGCATCCGGTGTTTACCCGCACAGGTGACGATATTTATGTAACTGTGCCGGTTACGATGACGGAGGCCGCGCTGGGTGCGAAGATCGACGTTCCGACGATCGATACGCATGAGGGTGGAGGACGGACGCAGTTGAAGATTCCGCCGGGGACGCAGACGGGGCAGAAGCTGAGGCTTCGCGAGAAGGGTGTGCCTTCAGCGGCGCATGAGGGCAAGCGTGGCGACCAGATCGTTGAGATGAAGATCGTTGTGCCGAAGGTGCAGGACGAGCGGAGCAAGGAGATTTTGCGGGAGCTGGCGAAGTTGAACCCTGAGGAGCCACGGGAGGGGTTGTTTGCGGCTGTTTGAGATTCGACGAATGAATTCGTAAAAACAAGGTTTACGGATGCAAGCACTCATTGCGAGATGTAGGAAACCCATGTCCCGAAAGCGGGACATGGGGCACCCAATACCTTTTAATGATCAGCTCTGTTCTGGGTTGATTTCTTGTTCGAATATCGCGTTGTCGGCGTGGGTGGAGACCTTCAGGGTGAATCCGAGGGTCAGCTGGTCGGTGATGGAGGGGGCCGGCAGGAGAAGGTGGTTGGCGAGGCTGGCGAGATATTGGGTGGTTTCGGGGGCGATGCCGGCTATGCGGGCAGCTAGCCAGGCTTGTGGGGTGATGGTGATTTCGGCGCGGCCGGCGGCTACGGCGTTGTAGATTTTGTTGGCGGCGTGGTTGACGGACGCTGTGAGGACTGGGGTCCTGGCGGCGAGGGTGAACCATTGCTGCTCTTTTTTGGTTTGGCCGGTGTAGTCGGCGTGGGCTTCGCCGCCAGTGCGCATGAGGCCCGGGCAGACAGTGGTGACGCGGACGCCCTTGTGGCGAAGTTCGGCGTGGAGGCCTTCGGAGAAGCCGACGAGGGCAAACTTGCTGGCGACGTAGGGGAGCATGTGGGGCATGGCGAATTTGCCACCGATGCTGGCGATGTTGACGATCGAAGCGTCTTCGGCACCTGCCGCGCGGCCCAGCAAATGGGGTAGCGCGGCGTGAGTGGTGTGGAGGGCGGCGAAGAAGTTTGTGGCCATGGCACGGCGGTAGGCGGCGATGGGCTGGTTTTCGACGGGGCCGACCTCGATGATGCCGGCGTTGTTGATGAGGACGTCGATCCGGCCGAAGTGGCCTACGGCGTGGTCGATGAGCATGACGGCCTGGGTGGCGTCGGTGAGGTCTGCGGGGATGAGGAGGACGTCGTCGGGGGACTGGACGGCGCCGCGGTCGAGGAGGGTGTGGCGGGCGGTGATGAGCTCTTCGACATCACGCGCGGCGAGGACGAGTCTGGCTCCGGAGCGACCGTAGCGTTCAGCGAGGGCGAGGCCGAGGCCGCGGGAGCCGCCGGTGATGAGGACGACCTGGCCGGGGCGGCGCTTTGGGGGGCGTGACGTCAGGGCGTAAGTGGCTGCTGCGGCTGCGGCGACGACTCCGGTGAGGACCTGTGCGGTGTGAAGTGCGACTCTGGACTTCTTCATGGGCCACCCGTGAGATGCTGATTTGAGGATAGCCGAGTTTGTTTGACGAGCGTATGTGTAGAAGAGCTAGACTGCGTAAAAGTGTTTGGCAAAGAGGTCGGGAGATGGCGACAAAGAGGAAGAACAAGGGCGCGTACATGATTTCGTCGGTAGCGGAGATGTATGAGATCCATCCGCAGACACTGCGTCTGTATGAGCGGGAGGGGCTGCTGCGGCCTTCGCGGAGTGAAGGAAATACACGCCTTTATACCGATGAAGACCTGGAGCGGCTGGAGTTTATCCTGAACCTGGCGCGGGACCTTGGGGTGAATATCGCGGGCATCGGGATTGTGCTGCAGATGCGGGAGCGAATGGAGGAGATGAACCGGCAGATGCAGGGGTTCGTCGATTACGTTCGGACGGAGATGCTGGCGCGGATGCAACAGCAACAGGCCCCGGGGGCGGGGTTGGTCCCGATGCGGCGGCCGGTGGTGATGCCGATCAAGACGGTTTCTGTGAAGACGGGAAAGAAAAGGTAGAACAGTGCGTGCTGCAACTGCATGCGACGGGGACAGCGGCAGGACGAGGCGCGCTGGAGGAAGGGCTGCGATAAACTGGAGTACTGCGGATTGACATAGGACCCCCGGTCCACGCTGGTGTTTGCAAGGGTGAGATGAGCCTGTTGCTTCAGATATTGTTTTGGGTCGCGTTGTGCGGCACGGCAACCTCGACGATCTATTGCTTGATGGCGATAGCGGCAGCGGTGCGATTTGGGTTGCGCAAACGGCGGGAGGACCGTGCGGCGGCGACGTTTTTGCCGGCGGTGAGCGTGTTGAAGCCACTGCATGGGACGGAGCCGGGTCTGGAGCGGAACATCGAGTCGTTTTTTGAGCAGGACTATCCGGAGTTTGAGCTGCTGTTTTGCGCGCGGCAGGAGAGCGATGAGGGGCTGCAACTGGCTCGGCGGGTGGGGGTGCGGTATCCGGGGGTGGATGCGCAATATGTGACGTGCGGTGAGCCTACGCCGAAGTTTCACAATGCGAAGGTCTACTCACTGGCGAAGCTGAATTCGGTGGCGAAGAATGAGTTGTTTATTACCAGCGATGCGGACGTTCGAGTAACGAAGGACTATCTGCAGCGGATGGTGCAGAACCTGAAGGACCCGCGGATAGGGCTGGCTTCGTGTGTGTACCTGGGGACGACGGACCAAGGGGCGAAGGCGGGGTTTTCTTCGCAACTGGATGCAGTGGGCAAGAGCGTGGAGATGACGTCAGGCGTGCTGGTAGCGGACATGCTGGAGGGGACAAAGTTTGCGCTGGGCGCAACGATGGCGCTGCGGAAGGAGTCGTTTCAGAAGGCAGGCGGGTTTGACTATCTGGGGCAGTTTTATGCCGATGACTTTGTTCTGGGCAACCGGTTGGCAGAGCAGGGGGTCGGGGTGCGGATGGCGACGCATGTTATCAGGCTGATGGTGCAGGACACGCCGTTCGCGCTGTCGCTCCGGAACCAACTGCGATGGATGCAGAGCACAAGACGGTCGCGGCCAAGGGGGCATCTGGGATCGGGGCTTACGTTTGCTATGCCGTTTGGGCTGCTGGGGCTGGTGTGGGGATTGCTAAGTGGCCATGCGCTGGTGGGTGTGGCATGGCTGGCGGTGACGGTCCTAAACCGGTGGTTGCAGGCGGGGGCGATCCTGCGCGTGATGGGGGACGAGGGCTGGGTGCGAGGTATGTTGCTGTATCCATTGCGGGACATGCTGGGAAGTCTTTTGTGGTTGGGCAGCTATGGGGGAGACAAGTTTTATTACCGCGGGAAGATCTATACGCTCAAAGGTGGGGGGAGAGTCGAGGAGCCGCAATAATCCGTGTGAATTAAATCTGGACCTGTTTGCCCGAAAAGGCGTCAAAGTAGGTTGTTACGGGTTATCTGACCTTAGAGACCCATAAGACGAGCGATCGCCGGGCGACTTGAAGCAGGCGATCACGCAGGCTGGCATGTTCTGCCAGTCAGTTGGAGGCGGTTGATGTCCGCAGTGAATTGGGGTCTGTTGCTGGTCGGGCTATTTGGCCTGGTTACGTCGAGTGTCTACCTGGGGATGGTCCTGGTGGGAGCTTGGCGGTTCCGGCGCGAGTCTGTTCGAGAGGACGCACTCCTGGGAGAACGACCGGAGTTCCTGCCGGCGATCAGCCTGTTCAAACCTCTGCATGGAGACGAGCCGGGGTTGGAGGCGAACCTTAGAACGTTCTTCGAACAGGACTATCTGCAACACGTCGCGGACGACGGGGGCGCGACAGTTGAGAGCGGTGTGTCGCGGGTGGAGCTGCTCTTTTGTGCGCGCAGCGATGAGGACGAGGGGCTGGAGATCGCCCGACGAGTGGCTGCAGAGTATCCGGAGATTTCGACGAGGTTTTTGACCAGCGGAGCGCCGTGGGCAGCGAATGCGAAGGTCTGCTCGCTGGCGGCAATGGCGAAGGTGGCGACCCACGATCTGTGGGCGATCAGCGACAGTGATGTGCGTGTGACGCCGGACTACTTGCGCCGGATCGTGATGCCGTTTGCGGACGAACAGGTTGGTTGTGCGACTTGCCTGTACCGAGGCGTGGTGATCAAGGGTGGTCTCTGGTCGCAGCTGGAGGCCGTGGGGATGACGATCGAGATGAGTGCGGGCATCTGTGCGGACAGCCTGGTCGAGCCGGTCCGGTTTGCGCTGGGACCGACGATGGTGGCGAGGCGGGCGCGGGTCGAGGAGATGGGTGGATTCGAGAGCATGGCAGAGTACTGTGCCGATGACTTTGTGCTGGGGAACTGGATCGCGAAGAATGGGCACAAGGTGGTGCTGAGCGGGCACGCGATCGACCACATGGTGCTGCAGGCGGATTTCGTAGACTCGATGAAGCACCAGGTGCGGTGGATGAAGAGCACACGATTTTCACGGCCGAAGGGTCATTTGGGGACCGGCCTGACGTTCGGGGTGCCGTTCGGAGTAATGGCGTGGGCCGGAGCGTTGATGTTGGGAATGCCAACGCTAGGCTGGTGCGCGTTGCTGGGCAGTGTACTGGCGAGAAGCATTCAGGCCTGGGTGGTGGGCAGGTATGTGGTGCGGGAGAGGCGAATCTGGCTGGCGATGGTCCTGTTTCCGGTGCGCGACCTGATCGGACCGTTGATATGGGCGCTGAGTTATGCGAGTAACCGAATCCAATGGCGGGGCGAGATCTACGAGCTGGTGGCTGGCGGCCGGATGAGGCCCGCGGTCGGCGGTAGGGCCAGTCTTGCAACAAATCGGTTCGCTCCCGACCACGAGCCGCGTTAGGGTTTAGTGGTTGGTCAGGACGGTCTTGCCGCCGGCGCTGGCGAGGGTGTGGACGGGACCGTAGGGGCCTAGATCTTTGGCGCGCGTCGTGGGGTCATAGGTGAAGAGGAAGATGCGGCGGGGACCGGCCCAGAGCTGACGGAGGGAGTCTTCTGTCTCAAAGATATGGGGGGCGTCGGGCCAGAAGCTGCCGTACCAGAGGCCGTTGACGCGGCCGTTGATCAGGTGGACCTGCTGGCCGGTGTAGAAGATCAGCGTGGAGCCGGAGGTGAGTTCTCCGTCGATGATGATGAGGTCGCCGGGTCGTGGTTGATCGCGCTGGTCGTGGTTGATGGCCAGGGCGAGGTCTTTTGAGCCGAGGATCGGGTAGAAGCGGGCGAGACCTTCGTGTGCGGCGAGGAGCGTGATGGTCATGGCGACGGCGAGGGTGAGGTTTGCCGCGTAGGTGCGGCCCCTTCGACGCATGAGGAAGCTGCCGAGGCCAATGCCCAGCATGCCGAGGGCGGTCGCGGCGAGAGGGCCGCGGAAGAAGCCCATGGCGACGCCGGTGAGGTCGGTGATGTGGCTGAGAGAGAGGTTGTAGACCTCGGGGCCTCCGGCGATGGCGAGCAGGGAGACGATGTCGGTGCCGGGCGCGGGGTACGGGGCGGTCAGGGCGAAGTATCCGCAGATAATGGCGACGAGGGTGGTGAGGGGGACGAGTACGTAGAGGTGCCAGTTCAGGGCGCTGCGGTTGGCAGTGCCGGTTTCGCTGCGGTCTGCTCGGGTAAGGACGCCGCCGACCATCAGGGCGAGCGCCGGGAGGGCGGGGAGGCTGTAGTACTCCTGCCGGTTCGAGAGGGTGAAGAAGCCGAGGACGAGGACGATCCAGAGAAGGAGGGACAGAGATGCTTCGTGTTCGCGAGCGGCGGCAAGGGCGCGGCTTCGAAGGGTTCGAATTTGGTCAGCAATGGCGGTGGGCAGGAAGATGGCCCAGGGCATGATCCAGATGACGAGGTAGAGCCAGAAGAGCCAGACGGGTGTGAGGCCGTAGTCGTGCGGGATGCGTTTGGAGAGGAAGCGGGCGATGTGTTCGTTGTAGAGATAGAACCAGGCCCAGCCTCCGGTTTCGGGGAGGCCGAGGCCGGCAGGCAGGGCGATTGGTGGATTGCGGAGCGCGGCGAGGATGTGCCAGGGCGCGGCGATGCCGAGGAAGACGGCGGTGCTTGCCAGGAGGTGGAGTTTGAGCAGGAGGTGGAGTTGTTTTGTGATTGCGAGGTAGAGCAGGACGAAGCCGATAGGGAAGACGAGGCCGATGAGTCCTTTGGTGAGAACGTTGAGGGCCATGATTGCCGCGAAGGCGAGGCAGGGAAGGAGAGTTGACTTCTTTGGCTGTTCGGACGAGAGCGTATCGCTGTCGCGATTGCCCACCTTAGCGACGATGAAACCGTCGCGAAGATGGGGCACCCGATTTTGTTCTGCTTCGGGAATGCGGTCGAGGGCGATGAGGAAGAGGTGGACGGCGATGGTCATCCAGAGGGCGAGGAGGATGTCGGGGATGTAGAAGCGCGTGTAAAGGTAAGGACCGATGCTTGTAGCCATCGCGAGCGCGGCGTAGAAGCCGCCTCGATCGGGACTTGCCGTGGGCGAGATTGCGGCGAAGAGGCGGATGCCAAGCGCATAAACGGTGAGGAGGAGCGCCAGGACCGCGAGAGCGAGAGGAAGGCGTGCGGCCCAGTCGTGAACGCCGAAGAGATGCATGAAGCCTGCGGCCATCCAGTAGAGGAGGGGTGGCTTATCGAAGAAGCGGACGCCGTTGATGTAGGGGGTGACGTAGTCGTGGCGTCGGAGCATCTCGCGAGCGATCTCGATGTAAATGGAGTCGACATCGTCGAGCAGGCCAGGTGTGAAGAGGCCTCCGATCTGGAGGACCGACCAAGCGAGGACGAGGATGACGATGGAGCGTGGGCTCCAGGGGCGGGAGACGGATTGGCGATCAGTTCTCAGTTATCCAGTTCTCAGTTTTCAGTTGTTGTACCGGTGATTTGTCTATTTTTCTATGGGGCGGTCGGTGTAGAGGGCCTTTCCGGAACTTTCTTTGAGAAGGACTTTGTGGTCACTGAGCAGACGGTCGACTTCATTGCGTTTGTCGATGGGGACGAAGAGAATTTTTCGCTCGCCTTTGCCCCAGATATTAAGGAGATCTTGTGGGGTGAGGAAGATTGGCGGGGCATCGGGGAAGGTGCCGCCGAAGAGCATTGAGGTGGAGCGTCCGTCGACCAACGAGACGTCGCGGCCAAGGTAGAAGGGAATGGAGGAGCCGTAAGCCTGGTCGCCGTAGAGGAGGACCCTGTTCTGGCGCGAGATGCTTTGGTTGGCTTCGAGGTCCTGGATGGTGTCGGCGAAGTTCTTTGAGGAGAGCATTGGTGCGAAGCGGGTGAAGGCGATGTGGGCAGCAATGAGGAAGACGGCCGAGGTAAGCGCGATCGCTGTGGTGGCCGCGAGGTGGCGATGCTGCGAGCGGAGGAACCATGCTGCGGCGGGACCAAAGGAGAAGGCGAGGGCAGCGAGCACAGCGGGAAGACGGAGAGCGGCGAAGCTGGGGCCAGTGAGGTCGAAGAGGGCGGACATGGAGAGGGTGTAGTCGCCTACGCCGCGATGGGCGAGGAGGTCGCCGATGTCGGGGACGAAGGGGACGTTTCGGGAGATCCAGAGGCCGTAGGCAAGGGTGATGGCGATCGCTATACCGAGGACCGTGAAGGCTGCGTGGGCGCTGATGATCCAGCGTCGGGCGGCTCGGTCTTCTGAGTAGATGCTTTCAGCACGGGCGAGGGCTGCGGCGATGAGGACCAGGAGCGGGAGGTAGGCCGGGAAGGTGTAGTACTCCTGGTTGGTGGAGAGGGAGAAGAAGACCAGGACGAGAGAGGCGAAGAGGGCGAGAAGGAGCGTGGTGCGCTCGGTGAAGGTGGAGGTGAGAAGGAGCGGTGTGCCGTAGGGTGAGTTGAACTGGCGGCGTGCGAGTTCGTAGACGATGAGGATGAGTACTGCGACGAAGACCGTGAATAGGTAAGGGACGTGGAGGGTGTCGCGCAGGGCGATACCGACGACGACGACAGCGAAGGGCTGCCAGTAGGAGAGACGGTTGGCGACTGGGTTGGCTGTGTTGAAGCGGCCGAAGCTAAGAGCGGCCTGCCGGATAAGGACTCCGCAGAAGAGTGACCATGGGAAGAGCCAGACCAGGTGGAGGGTCCAGTAGAGGGAGGTGGGGAGCTTGTTGTAGTCCATCGGGTAACGGCGGCCGAGGAAGCGGAGGAAGTGCTCGTTGACGAAGTAGAACCAGAAGAAGCCGTGGCCGTTCATGCCGCCGGTGTTGCGGAGGCCGGCGAGGACGTGCCAGGGAGCGGCGATTGCTGCGAAGAGGAGGAGTCCAGTAAAGGGTTTTAGATCGCGCCATTGTTTGTATTCGCCGGTGAGAGCCAGATAGATGATGGCGGTGCCGAAGAAGAAGACCAGGGCGACGAGACCTTTGGTTAAGACGGCGAGGGCGAGGGCCGTCCACATTATGTAGGCGTACCCGGCGGGGGAAAGGCGAGAAGCAGATTTCTCAACTGCGGTGGCAAGTGCGCCACCTCCGGTCGAAATGACAGACTCCTTTTTATTCAGGGACCGCAGGAGGCAGTAAAGGGTGGTCGAGAGGAACAGGGAGAGCAGGACCTCGGGGATGAAGTAACGGGTGAAGAGGAAGATGCCGGCGGACGTCAGGACTGCCAGGCCGGTGTAGAAGGCTGTGCGGGCGTTGAAGGCACGGTCGGCCCAACGGTAGCCGAGGAACGCGAGGATGAGGACTCCGATGGCCTGCGGGAGGTGGGCGGCGAAGGTGTTGAAGCCGAAAAGGCGGAAGCTGAGTGCGACGATCCAGTAAGGGAGCGGGGCTTTTTCGAGGTAGCGGACGCCGTCGACGCGGAGGGTGACGAGGTCGCCGGTGAGGGCCATGTGGCGGGCGGCGTTGGCGTGGGTGCCGTCGGCGTCGTCCAGCAGCGGTGGGGCGAAGAGAGCGGCGAAGAAGATGATCAGCCAGAGACCGCTGAGGATGGCCAGAGCGGTAGAGCGGCGAGGGGTGCCGGTGTTGAGCGTTGTCGGACGTTTGGCGGGGGTTTCGATGAGGATTTGGTTAATCATCAGTTTCTAGTGCTGTCTTAGGATAAATGGGTCGCGCGGTAGATCGCGTATGAGGGATTGGATGCATGGCGTTGGATGGCTGGGGATGTAATCTGCTGGTGGTGGGATTTTTCCGCTTGAGGTGATGCAAAGACGATGCCTACGTTTGCGGCGGTGGATATTGGGTCGAATTCGTGCCGGTTGAAGGTCGCTTCGGTGCACATGCACCGACTGAAGACGCTGCACGAAGACCGCGAGGTAACGCGGCTGGGGCAGAGTGTCTTTCAGACAGGCGTGATCTCGCCTGAGGCGATGGCTGCGACGATCCGAGCGCTGAAGCGGTTTCATAAGGCGGTGCAACTGCATGTGGTCGACAAGATCCGCGTGGTGGCGACGAGCGCAATGCGCGACGCAAGGAACGCAGCAGCGTTTACGGAGTGGGTGAAAGCGACGACAGGATGGAGCGTCGAAGTAATCTCGGGGCTTGAAGAGGGCAGGCTGATTCATCTTGGCGTGGTGACGCATGAGGTGGGAGCGCGGGGGAAATGCCTGCTGATCGACCTGGGTGGCGGGAGCTGTGAGGTGACGATGTCCGACGGCGGGCGCCTGAAGACGATGGTGACGATGCCGCTGGGGGCGGTGCGGCTGCAGGAGGAGTTTTTACGGACTGATCCGCCGGCGAAGGAGGACGTGGCGCGGTTGAAGCAGTTTATCGACCGGGAGCTGAGACGCGCGGAAAAGAAGCTGGGAACTCCGCGAGTGGGGCTGGTGATTGCCACGTCGGGAACTGCTGCGGCGTTGGCAGAGGCGAGTGGGCACGTGCGCAAGGGGAGGGCGGCGAAGAAGACGCTGGCGAAGAAGCGATTGGAGCGCGTAGGGGCGATGATCGCGGACACGGCCGATGTCCGGAAGCTGGCTGACCGGCTGGCGAAGATGAATAATGCGCAGCGCGAGGCGGTGCCGGGGATCGGGCCGAGACGGTCGGAGATTATCGTTGGCGGGTCGCTGGTTTATGCGAGTTTGCTGGAACGGATGGGTCTGAAGGGGTTTCGCTACTCGCCGCTGGGACTAAGAGATGGGGTGTTGGCGCAGATGCTGGCGGAGGTGGACCTTCGGACCTCGGTGCACCAGAAGATCGAGAACGAGCGGTGGGCGGGTGTGCTCGAGGTGTGCGAGCGGTATGGCATCGAGCAGCGAAGGGTGGAGCCGGTGCGACAGCATGTGGTGGAGCTGTTCGATTCGCTGGCGAGGGTGCATGAGCTGCCGGAGGAGTACAAGCTATGGCTTGAAGCGGCGGCGATGATGCAGGACGTGGGGAAGTTCATGAACCACCAGGGGCATTACCGGCATACGCAGTACATCATTGCGAACTCGGAGATCTTTGGATTTTCGCCGGAGCAGCGACTGATTGTGAGTGCGCTGGCACGGTATATGGGGAAGAGCCGGCCGGAGCCAATGGACCGTCCAATGCGGTGGATTGCGGTGGAAGAGCATCCGCATGTGACCCGTGCCGTGGTGCTGCTAAGGCTGGCTGTCGCGTTGAACCAGGACCGGGCGAGCGCGGTGTTGCAGATGCGGACGCATGTGTATCCGAAGCGAGTGTTGCTGGAGCTGGTTCCGGGGCGCGGTGGCGCGGAGTTGGAGGCCTGGTCGCTTCGGAAGGAGGCCGCTTACTTCCGCGAGGTCTTTCGGCGGGAGCTCTTCGTCGAGGTGGTGTAGAGGGCGCGGACGGCGCGTGGGTCGAGCAACGCTTGCAGGGTAGCCGGGCCACGGGTCAGGACGACTCTGGCGATGGTGCCTTTGCGGAGACGAACCTTGGCTGGCGCCGCGGAGTTGCCGGGAACCAGAAGCGCCCCGAGGAATGTGGTGAGGTTGGGATTGTGGCCGACGACGAGCAGATTTTCGCGATTGGAGCACTCGCGCAGGAGCTTCTGAAAGTCTTTGAGTGTTGCTTCAGGGGCGAGCGCGGTGGAGTGCATGATCTGGGATTCGTAACCGGTTTCGGTGCCGACCAGAGAAGCGGTCTGAAGGCAGCGTTTGAGAGGGCTTGAGACGATTAGATCGAACTGGATGTTCAGGGCGTTCAGCACATGAGCAAGCTGGATGCAGTGCTTTTTGCCTTCTTTATCGAGAGGACGCTTGGAGTCGAGCAGTGGATTCGGGCGTCGTAGACCGGCGCTGGCGTGTCGAAGGATATATAAATTCATAATCTATTCACATTTTAGCCCAGGCGTCGCTTTTGGAGAATGTGCGGTGAGACGCTGGTCATTGTGGTGGCTTGGTGGGTTCGTGGTGGAAGACCCCAGGATCAGGCCCGTCGAGCGATGGAGATGCGGGTTCCGGGTCGGAGATAGGTTCGTGAGTGGGAGAGGCGGCGTTCTGCTCGGGGCTGAGCTGGATGCGACGGCCCGGATGAAGTGGGTCGATGGGGTCAACTGTGCCGGCGATGGGAAGAATTGGCGGCAGTGACGGCGTGGCGATGGGATTCTGGAGTGCCAGGGAGGTTTCGGCTCCGCGCTGCCAGAAACGGGTGAGAAGCATCAGGAAGAGACCGAGCTGCGCGAGCAGAAAGGTGGGCCAGACGCGGGGTTGGGCGAGCATATGCATCGAGGTCCGAGCGGTGAGGACGACGGCAGCGAATCCGAGAAGGGTGAGGAAGAGGAAGACCGGCCACGCCTGTGAGAAGTTAGCCCAGAGAGTTCGCCAGGCGGGTGCGAGGGTGCGACGAACGCGGCGGTCGGGTTTGCCGTCGGGGCTGAGGTGGAGGCCAAGCTGGACGGTGTAGACCTCGACCAGATCGAAATAGAGGCGGAGGACAGAGGCGACGAGGAAGATGAGGATGTTACCGGCGAGGACGTGGAGGAAGGCGGAACGTCCAACGATGTGCTCGTCAACGTGCTCGGCCCATAGACCATTGAGAAAGAAGAGCAGGCCGAGCACCAGGCCAGAGACGATGACGGTGAGAATGGTGATGCGAACGAAGCGCCAGAGATGGATGAGGCCTTGTTGAAGCAAAGTGCTGAGGCGGGCGGGAGCGCTGGTCTGGTAGCAGAAGAGAGTCCCGGGGACGAGGAGGAAGTAGATGAGGAGATAAAGGAGGATGGAGGTATGGCCGAAGCCGGTCCCGGCGTGTCCGATGGGACCTTCGTGGAGGTCGAGGTAGGTTTCGCTGAGGGTGCCGAGGTCGAAGCCGCTGGAGAGGCGCTGGGCAGCGAGGGAGTGGCTAAGAAGCGTGGTGAACTGGAGGTTGAGGCCGATGGAGAAGAGGAACGCAAGGGCGAGGTTGAACGTGTAGGTCCAGAGAAGCGCGGGGAGGCGACGCAGCGTGAGGGACAGGCCGTGGAGAAAGATGTCGCGATGTTCGTGCATAATGCAGGACCTCTCCAGAGACGCAACTGCAAGAGTGGTGATAGCAAAGCGAAAGAAAAACAGAGCGGTTACACGATCCAGGCGAGGAGTTGTGCTGCGAGTTGGTTGAAGCTTAGCCAGATGTTGCTTAGTTTGCGTGCCGGCACAGGGTTGGCGGTGATGGTGTAGCTGTTGTTGAAGAGATTTTTGTCGAGAGGAATGATGTGGTCGGGATCGATCTCCGCGGAGACTACTTTGGCGTTGCGTGTGTAGGTGAATTGAGTCCAGCGGTCGATGCCGTTCCAGTGTTCGCGGACGCGGGTGCCGTCGTCGAAGACGATCTCTGCGGTGACGGGGAGGATGAAGTCGCCCTTGCGGTGGAGGTAAACCGAGGAGAGGTACTGGATTTTTTTCTTGTCGCTGGGTTCGGGCAGCCACCATTGGAGAGGAGCGGAGGAGATGCTGTCGACTGTGTAGTCGAGGACCTGCGTCCCGTATACGGCTTGATTGAAGAATCCGCGGAGGCTGGAGTTGGTGGCTGGCGCCGAAGCATAGTCGGGATTGCCGGTAATGGTGAAGGGTGGCGATGAGGGGAACGCGATTTTGGGTGGCGCGAAGTCGCCTTGTGGGGGGGATGCCTGCTGGGACACGATGAGTGCGGTTTGCGGGGTCGTCGCAATCGCCTTGCCGTGGGCGATGGCTACTTCTTCGATGGTACGGAGGAAGTCTTCTGTAGTGGGGTGGGTGAAGCGATAACGCAGGAAGTAGGTGCGCATGGCCTCGTCCATCGTGTCGCGACCTATAAGGTCCTCAAGGGTGGCGAGGAGGGTGGCGGATTTGCCGTAGGTGACTGCTCCGTAAGAATCGGAGTTACGGAACTTGAAGGCCCAGCGGACGACGGGATCGTAGTCGGGCATGAACAGATACTCGAAGCGTTGCAGTTCGTAGTCGCTTGCGTTTGAGTAGGGACGGTTGAATAAGGAGGTGTCGCGGCCGAGGATGACGCCTAGAGATTTGGCCTCGGTGTAGGAGTTGATGCCTTCGTCGAGCCAGGCGTCTTCGAACTCGTTGGTGGCGACCATGCCGTACCAGTACTGATGGCCGAACTCGTGTTCGATAGTCTGCTCGGTGATGTAAGTGGGATCGTACCAGGAGGTTTCGCCGGTGAAGAGAGTGGGGTACTCCATGCCGCCGATCTCGGAGTCAGGTTCGGGGTCGATGACGGTGAGGACCTTGTAGGGGTAAGGACCGTAGTGTTGCTCGAAGAAGGCGAGACACTTCCGGGTGATGTCCAGGTAACGAGGACCGGTCCTGGGGTGCGCAGCGAGGGCGAGGACATGGACCTTCACAGGGCCGAGGCCCGATAGATAGGTGCCGTCGGTGACGGTGAAGTTGGGGCTTGCGGCCCAGGCGAAGTCGCCTATGTCTTCACCGACGAAGCTGAGGGTCTTGGTTCCATTGGTGTTGACGAGTTCGCCGATGGGGACACCACTGGCTCCTACGACGTAGCGGCGAGGGACGGTGAGGCTGATGTTGAAGGTGGCGAAGTCGGAGAAGAACTCGGTGGTGGAGTGGTACTGGTGGCAGTTCCAGGCGCCGTGCCAGAAGACGCCGGGCTTGGGGTACCACTGGCCGCCCATGATGAAGTCACGCTTGTAGCCGTTGCGAGCGACTGAGAGGGGGAACTGGTCGTGGAAGGCGAGGTGGAAGGTGATCGAATCGTTGGGTGCGAGTGGATGCGGGAGGGTGATCTCGGTTACGGTGTGGTCCTGCTGGTTACCGTCGTCAGGGGCGATGAAGTGCATGGCGGTGGTGAGGTCGCCGTAGCCATCGGCGTCGATGTGGGAGATGGTAATGCTGCCTTGCTTTTCGGCGGGGTAGTCGTCCCCGGCCTCGGTGTCGCGGACGCCGCCGTTGAAGTGGGTTTCGCTGGTGAAGGTGGACTCGGGACGGAAGGCGTTGAGGTAGAGGTGGAATGGAATAGTGGGGAGACTTTGGCCGGTGAGGTTTTTGTAGGTGAGGGTTTCAGTGCCGTCGAGTGTTTTGTTGTCGGTGTTGAGCTGCGCATCGATGGTGTAGGCGACGACGCGGGTGGAGAGGGGCTGGCTATTGGGGGAGTTGGTGGCGCTACTACTGATTTGGGCTTGCAGGGCGATGGGGGAGAGAACGACAGCGGCGACGGCGAGGAGGTGGGTACGCAGCATAGAGGGAATTGTATGAGGTTCGGGTTTTTGATGCGGGAAGAGTTT
>DATHQG010000091.1:0-10925 GCA_035483075.1 Edaphobacter sp.
CCCCACTTCCATCGACCGTCCTGAGGCGATCGGTCTGTAGGAGAACCTTCTGGGAATCTGCTGGACAAGATACTTGTCGAGCAGGACCATTCGCGGCCCTGAGGCTAGAGCGTCGTCTAGTGTCTCGGGCTGAAACAAGTATTTGTCGGTTGGGACGCCAACAGGAAGAGGCTGCAGCTGGATCTGCTGGACAGGGCGTCTCGCATAAAAGACGCTGGTGGCAATGGACCTCTCGTTGCCCTCCCACCAGACGAGGAGCGGGCCCTGCATGGACGGTTGTTGGCGGAAGACGTCGCGCAGAAGCTGGATCGATTCCTTCTCCGCAGAGACAATGTCAGGGCCAACTTTGGCTTGATGGAGACGTCGCCGTGGGCCGCTCGTGAGGAATGCGCTGACAATGCAGATAGAGGTGGCGAGGACGATGATCGCCGTCCAGAATGACTTTGGCGATTGTTGGAGACTTCGTTGTAGCTCTCTGAGGCGGTCCGCAAGGAAGACTGAGGTAAGCAATGCAAGTGCGGGATAGGCCGGTGCGATGTAGTGTGGCAGACGGGTCTGGACCAATGTGAAGAAGCCGATAACTGCCAGGGCAAAGATCGACCAGGCCCGCAGTTCCTTGCGTCTGAAGGAGTCGACGATTGCGAAGGGGTACACGAGGACAATGGGCGCGGCCGATATCAGAAGCACCCAGAAGTAGTACCACCAGTGCGTCACGTGGTCTTCGATCTGATGCGTCGCGCGTGCGATTACGTGGAAGCCGAAGTACTCGGTGAGGAAGCTGGTGCCGAACAGATGGAACATATATAGATGCCAGGGAAGGACAGCCAGCAGGAAGAGCGATAGCGCCAGCCAGAACGGCCTGCCGAGGTGAGATGCGTTCCAGCGTTCGAGCGCGGCATATAGGAGAGCGGCGATGATCAGGACGATGCTTGCGGCGCCTTTGGTCATTAAGGCGATCGCGACCCCGGCCCAGAAGAGGTACCATGCGTTCGGCCTACGGTCATGGATCGCGGTGAGTCCGCAGAGCGCGATGCAACAGCCGAGTGAGAGCAGGACGTCCATCTCGCCGACACGGCAGACGTGAAGAAAACCGAAGGTGCTGAGGAGGATGAAGCTACTTAGCCACGCTGCGAGATTGTCTTTTCTGCTTGTCAGCCAACCGTGGAGAAGAGCGACAATCGCTACGCCTGAGAGTGCCGAGCCGGCGCGGGCCCAAAACTCGTTGATGCCAAATATTTTGAAGAAGGCGGCGGTGATCCAGAGCATCAACGGCGGCTTTTCGAACCAGGGTTGGTAGTTCCAGCGGGGAACCAGGGGCCCGAGCGAAAGCATCTCGCGCGATATCTCCGCGTAGATGCCTTCGTCCCAGTTGGTGAGCGGTTTATGGCCGAGCAGGGGCAAGAGCACGACACAAGCCAGGAGGGTGGCGATGAGCGTGGAGACGGTCGTCCAGTTCTGCCTGCAGATCTCTTGAAGGCTAGCGGACCGTGTTGTGACTGCCTTGTTGACCATGAAGATGCGGCGAGGAGAATCAGCTTCCAGGATGGTACTCCCGCTCAGTGTGGTCCTTTAGATCGGAGCGGTAGAAGTAGACTTCGCGCAGATCGCCGGTGCTGTAACGTTTAGCCTGGTCGTTGAAGTGAGGGGACGACGGATCACCGCTCTCGCCGCCGGCGGTGACGGCCCTTGCGTGTACCTTTTCGCCGAACTCGACCACGGCGACGAAGCTGTTTCCGCTGGTGCCGTACCACTTCTTTGTTCCAGGATAGGGGCGCGCACCGAACGAGGCGAGCGAACCCCAGAGGGAGGAGGTGAAGCCGACGGGAATGCTGGGGGCAGCGTCGTTGAAGGGCTGGACGATGTCTCCGGTGAGGCGCTGGAAGCGATTGATGTCCCCCCAGGGGGTCTTCCAGCCTCCGAAGTCGGCGATGAGTCTGTCGGAGGCAGCGTCGAGCGATTCGAGGAGGCTATGCGGGGGAGCTTGGGTGGCGATGTACTCCTCGACGGAGATTCCTGCTTTCCTGGCGTCATCGACTGTGTGGCGGCGGATGTCCTCGCCCCAGAACACTGCGAGGGTGGTTGGTACAGAGTCTACGCCCCAACGGTGGTCCCATCTATAGAGTAGTCCGATCTCGTCGGCCAGTTTGAACTTCAGCGGATCGGAGAGAGGAGCATCGGCCCATGCCTGGATCAGAGCAGGGAGCGACTTGTCGAACCAGGGGAGATAACTGTCGTACGCTGCTGCGATCAGAGAGTCGAGCGTGAAGTCCTTCTTGTCCTGCAAGACCCGAATGGCGTGGAGGCCGCGTGCGGTTTCAGTGCCGGTCTCTACATAGGCTGGGTAGTCCTGCTTGCGGAGACTGCTTTCGCCCGCGCCGGACCACGGCCAGTTGTTGCTGTTGTAGAGCCAGCCGCTCTTGGGATTCAACAGTTGTGGGAGTTCGTCGACGGTAAGGAGACCCTTCCATTCTGTTGCTGGATCGCTGCCGTCAACGGGCTTCGTGAAGTCGAAGGCGGGGTCTCGGCGCGGGATGAAGTTGCCATGGAAGTAGGCGATGTCGCCTGCAGAGTCGGCGAAGATGGTGTTGTTCGAGGAGTTTGCTTTGAGCTCCAGGGTATGGCGGAATGATTTGTAGTCCTTTGCCTTGGTGCGGAAGAAGGATTGAGTAAGCGCCTTGATTGGCTCCTGCATCAGGCGGATGCTGACCCACTTGCCGCTTTGCTCGCGGACGATGGGGCCGTGGTGGCTGAAGTAGACGGTGAACTCCTTTTCGGCCATACCGTGGTCGGTCCTGTAGGGGACTGTAATCTGCTTCGAGATGAGCAGGCGCTCTTCGCCTCCGTACTTGTAAAAGAAGCGGTCTTCCTTCTTCTCTACTGTTTCGAGATACTCATCGACGGCATCGACGCCGCTCGAGGTATGCATCCATCCGGCGGTTTCGTTGAAACCCTGATAGACGAAGAACTGGCCCCAGGTAACCGCGCCATAGGCGTCCAAACCCTGGTCGCTGGCCATCTGCAACTCGGAACGGAAGAAGAAGGAGGTGTGGGGGTTGATGAGGAGCAGGGAGTGATGTCCGGCGGTGTTCGAAGGCGCGATGGCCACACCGTTCGAACCGGTCGGCTCAGGAGGGTCGCTGTCGTGGACGTAGGCGGTCTGGATAGTCGGAGCGGTGTGGATGCCGGCCTGGATAGCAGGGGCCCTGCTGTAGAACTCTTCGAGCTGCTTGAGATTTACGCGCTCGATGTCGCCGCCGATGCTGCCTTCGGTGAAGGAGAGGGCCATCCATGGCTCGAAATGCTTTATGACGCGCGGCTTCACTTCAGGGTGCTTGTAGAGGTAGAAGTTGAGGCCGTCCGCGAAGGAGTCCATCAAAGCCCTCAGCCATACTGGACTCTCGGTGTATTCCCTCTTTAATGCGACGGGATCGATGAAGAGCTTCATGCGAAGGTCGAGGTAGATCTTCGATTCGCCCTCGGTTTCTGCCAGGCGGCCCAGTGCGTTGATGTAGTTGGTCTCGACGCGATTAAAGTCGTCCTCGGCCTGGGCGTACTCTACGCCGAAGACCGCGTCAGCGTCGGTCTTGCCGTAGACGTGCGCGATACCCCAGTCATCACGGACGATGGTGACGTTGGCCGCCTCTCTTTCCCAGCGCGCGACCTCTGGGGCTTCGGCTCCGTGCAACACGGCGAAAGGAGAGGACACAAATGTGAGGATGAGAACAAGGTTCCTGAGGCAACGGCGGTCGTTCATGGCTTACTTTTCTCCATACAGGACATGACGTGCCTTTCCTGTTGGTTAGGCATTTACCGGTGAGCACGGCGGTGCGAACAGTGTACCTGTGCCGTTGCAGAGTTGAAGAAGTATCAGTGGTGGCGACTCGAAGCTGCCTATGGCAGTCGACTTTTTTGTGAGGGGAGGGTCGCGTCTCGCCCGCATTTTTTTGCATTACGGGGAGCCAGCTAAAGATGCTACGCTATCAGCCACCGGCTGATAGGGGCCCCTGATGAGAGGAAGCCGGACGTGTGCAGACCTATACCGGGGAGGAATAGATTGAGGACCACATTCTTCCAGAACCTCCAGCCCCGCGACTTCAAGACAGAAGTACCAGGCGCGAAGCCGCCACAAATTTGAGTTCCCAAGGAGTGGATGCCATGGTTTGCCCATCCTGCAATACCGAGACGGGGAGCAATTCGACCTTTTGCCCAAACTGCGGTGCGAATATGGCTACGGGCGCGGCCGCTGTACCTGCCCAAAGCGGCCTGTCTGATACTGCGGCCGGTACGATCGCTTACGTCACTATTATTCCGGCGATCATCTTTTTAGCGATGGAACCGTATAACCGCAGCTCGTTTGTCCGGTTCCACTCCTGGCAGTCGATCTTTCTGGGAGTTGCGGCATTCGCGGTGCATCTGATTCTGGCAGTGATTCCGATCGTTGGGTGGCTTCTGATGGTGCCGGTAGGCCTGGGATTTCTGGCCCTTTGGATCCTTGTGATCTTCAAAGCCAGCAAGGGAGAGCGCTATAAGCTTCCCTTTATCGGAAACTTTGCAGAGCAGCAGGCCAGGTAGTGGCCTGCGTGTGGTCAATTGCTGGCAGAAGCTGATAGGTTGACGGTCGCTTTTTGGGGTCGAAGTATACGCTGCGGTCTATTTTTAAGTGACCTTCGTTTTCGGAATGATGAGGCCTTTGTGCTGGAGGACGAGGTGCTCGATGACGATGGCGCCGGCATCGAGGTCGGGCAGCGACTGAAACTCCGAGACCCAGCAGCCCTGGAGTTCCCAAGTGAGGAGCTTTTGGCCGGCCTCGTCGAATGATTCGAGGACGAGGTTCTGACTGTCTGCGGGCCCGAGCGAGGGTGCGCGATTTTGAAGGTCACCGATCTTGTTTGCCCAGTTCTGGAAGATGGGGTCATAGGTGACGCCGCTCTCGAGGGTAATAGGCCCGTATTTGGTGCGGACCGGTGGGGGTCCGGCGACTGCGGGTTGCGCGGGTGCATCGGGTGACGGCGGCAGACCGCTCACCGTGTTCGCCGCAGCGACGACTTTCCCGTTCCAGGACAGGTGGAAATTGAAGTTCTTGTAGGGATCGTAGCGCTGGGGGTTGGTGATAGGGGTTGTCATGGCGGCATTATCGCTGAGTTCGGGTGGGACGCGGAACCGTCATCGTTAAAGATCGGGGATCTCTAATCCTTAGAGAGAATTAGGCGGGCGCGCTCGCTATCAAATGCGCCTTCCCACTTCGCGACAACAATCGTAGCTACGCTGCTGCCGATTACATTGACGACCGCGCGAGCTATATTTGTTAGCCGCTCTACACCGAGTAGAAGGACCAAACCTGCGACGGGAATCTGGTGCATGGTGGCGAGCGTGGCCGCGAGGGTCACGAAGCCTGCACCGGCGACTCCAGCCGATCCCTTTGACGTGAGCATCAGGACAAGCAGGATGGCGATCTGGTTGCGCAGGCCGAGTTGCGTGTTGGTGGCCTGGGCGATGAAGATCGCTCCCATACTGAGATAGATTGCGGTGCCGTCCGCGTTGAAGGTGTAACCTGCGGGCATCACCATGCCAACGATGGGTTCAGCACAGCCGAGGTCCTGGAGCTTCAACATGACGGGGGCCAGGACGGCCTCCGAGGAGGAGGTCCCGGCGGTGATGAGGAGTTCATCGCTGAGATAGCGGAGAAGTTTGAAGAGGCTGAATCCTGCAACGCGGGCGATGATGCCCAGCACAATCGCGACGAAGAGAATTGAAACGATCCAGACCTCTGCGGTGAATTTTGCGAGTTGAAGGAGGCTGGCTGCACCATACTGTCCGACGGTATAGGCCATGGCCCCTAGCGCGGCCAGGGGCGCGAGATACATAACGAACTTTACGATGCCGAACATTCCCTTGAGGACCTGGTCGAGCATGTCGACCAGAGGCCGCGTAGAGGTTCGGAGTTGAGCAAGGGCCAACCCGAAGAGAACTCCAAACAAGATGATCTGGAGGACGTTACCGCTTACGAATGCCTCTCCCACGCTGGAGGGGACGATGTTCAGGAGAAACGGTACGACTCCGAGGTCCTTCGCGCTGGCTGTGTAGCTGGAGATTGCACTTGAATCCAGGGTAGCCGCATCAATGTGCATTCCTTTGCCCGGTTGCAGAACATTTGCAGCGACAAGGCCGAGAAGTAACGCGAAGGTGGACACTACTTCGAAGTAGATGAGCGCCTTCGCGCCAACGCGACCCACTTCCCTGAGATCGCCCATCTTTGCGATGCCAACGACGACGGTGGCAAAGATGATTGGGGCGAGCGTCATACGAATTAGCTTGACGAAGCCATCGCCTAATGGCTTGAGAGCGACGGCCGCGTGGGGAGATAGAACCCCAATTGCTATGCCGAGCAGAATGCCGACCATAACCTGGAGCCATAGAGGGCCGAGCAGGTTGCGATGGCTGGACGTTGAGACTGGGCGCTCCATCTTGTCAGCGATCATGAGACTCCGCGAGTTGCCGCATGACTCGAATGAGGTCGGACTTGCCTTCGAAGCCGATACCGAGCAACTCGGCCATGGTAATCTAACCGCCGTTCACGCTGACCCCATCTGGATATTGAGGGACATCTGATGGCCGCTGTGAAGGAGCGCTCTACGAGCAGCTACGCGGCCGACCCGACCTGCCTTATTGGAACCTGATCAAAACAATCCGAGACTACTGTTCTTTACCGAGCCTCCGGTAGTACTCCGCCACTGCGTCCTGGTAGCCAGGTGCGATCGCTGGGGCCTTGCTCGTCCTCACCTGTCCCGGTTGCAGATCGTTGTCGTTGTGTCGTAGTTGCAATTCAAGTTTGTCGACGTCATTCAGAACCTGCGTGTGCAGTTGCTCCACCATCGCTGGATTGCCGGGAAAGCGGCTCGGGTCGAGCTGCTGCATCTCCTTCACGAGGTCCTGGATTTCGCGGAGTGCTGCCGGGTCGGTCTTCGCCAATTGGCGAAGCTGGTTCAGCTCCTGCAATCCCTGCCGGATGGTCCTCTCGGAGTCCGCGGGCGTCGGAGCGTTATCGGGAGCGTTTGCGCGGCGCTCCTGGTCGAACTTATTGTTCCCGGTATTCACGTTGTAGGTAACGACACCGCCCCCACCACCCCGGGGGTCGACGTTGCCTATGTCTCCACTGTCACCGTCGCGTCGATCGCCACCTTGCCCCAAGCGTTGTCCGTTTTGACGACCGATCTGCCCGCCGCCCTGCTGGCCTCCCTGACCCGGTTGGCCCGCCTGGCCGCGTTGTCCTGACTGGCCGGGCTGTCCGGATTGCCCGGGTCGCTGTCCACCCTGCTGTGTTCCCTGCCCCGACCGCTGGCCTTGCTGTCCTCGACCGTTCGACAGACTCTGTATCTCGCTGCGCAGCCGATCAACATGATCCAGCTCAGCCGTCTGTGTGCCCTGGCTAGTTTTGCCCTGGCCGTCGCGCCCAGTACCCATGCCCTCCTGCGCCTGACGCACCTGGTCGCTCAACTTCTTCAGGCCGGAGGCGATCTCACCTTCAGTGCCGTTGGAATTTGGATTGATCCCCCTTCGCAGCCAGTCAGCGGTCCGCTGCACGCGGTTGCTTAGGTCGGACTGGTCCATCTCGCTGAGCGCATCGCGCAGCTTAGACGACGTGTCCGGCTGGTTCGGCGCCAGCTCACGGGCCGTGTCGCGCAGCCCCTTTTCGAGATGCGAAAGATCGTCGGAGAGCCGCTGGCGGTCCTCGGACAACTTGCGGAGGTCCTGTGCGCGTGAGGCCATCTGCTCGGGAGAGGGCTCACTCTCCTCATCCTTCTGGCTCGCCAACGATTGGATTCGTCCGGCCTGCGCGCTCTCCTCTTTTGTCAGCCGCCCCGCCTCTCGTGAGAGCGAGTCAAGCTTGCTCGAGGCCTGGTCCTTCTGCGCTCCGCCCAACAGGTTCGTCGCATCACGGAGTTGCTGTGCGGCCTGTCGCGCCTGTTCGGAGCTCTGCTGCCCGTCCTGTTGACCACCCGCGCGACGCATCTCCTCATTGGCTGCACGGAGACGGTTCAGCGCTTGCTGGACGCGAGGATCGACCGCTCCGTCTGCTGAATCCGAGCCGCCTTTTGAGTTCCCTTGCGCTCGCTGTGACTGCCCCTGCTTCCCTTGTCCAGATACGCCCTGTTGCGAGGCACCGTTGGCGCTCTGTTGGCCGCCTTGTTGTCCCTGCTGCCCTTGTTGGCCCTGCATCTGTTCCATTTCGTGTTGCAGCTGCTCGGCCTCGCGACGCAGCATCTCCTGCTGCCACCGCTGCTGGAAGGTTTGCGCCTTGTTCTGCTGTTGTTGGGCTAACTCCTCCTGACGTTTCGCGAGCGCATCCAGTTTTTCCAACGCCTCGTCTACTTTCTTCGCTTGTTCTTCTGCGGGCGAGCCGGTCTGCGCGGTCTCGTACTGGTTCTTCTCCGTGTCGAGCTCGAGATCGAACAGGCTGGCGAGGTCACGTCCTGCGCCACCTCCGCCTCCACCGCCGCCGCCACCTCGCTGGCCAAACGCGACCTGGATTTGCCGGAACGTAGCCTCCGCGCGCAACAACGCCTGCAGTGCCTTCTGCTCATTCGGCATCGCATCACGCCACGCGAGCTGCTTCAGCTTGTCTGCCGAAGGGACCATCGCAGCCGCGGCCACCTGCATGTCCTTTTCGAAGCTGTTGAACTCCTCGTTCGCTTCAGCGAGGTCTCTGCTCTGCATCCTGCCCGACAGTGCCAGTACTTGTTCTCTTAGCTTCGTCTGCGCCTCGGAGAGGACCTTACCCATGTCGGCGGCCTGCTGGGGTGTGGACGTCTTGTCGTTCTGCTGCTTCCACGTTGCCGCAATCAGCTCCTTCTCCCTGCGCGAGATGTCGGTCTGGTTACCCTGTCCCTGGCCGCCGCCTCCCCCACCGCCACCAATTTGCTGCGATTGCGTGAACTCCCGCTCGAAGGGGTCCGTCTGGATGAAGCTGATGTCGGTCCGCGACTCTGTATGCGCGTCTTTTGCCGTGGCGTACAGGCTCACTACGTCTCCGGGCGCGAGCTTGAAATCTTCCAGGCTCAACATCGTCTTGCCGTTGAAGTTTTTGGCTCCGGTGTCCGTGAGCAGATTCACTGTCTGCTCAGGACCGCCGTTCACGGAGTAGTGAAGGCTAACCTGATTCAGACCGAACTCTGCGCCTGCCCTTAC
Organism: Edaphobacter sp.; assembly: GCA_035483075.1. Classification (GTDB taxonomy): domain Bacteria; phylum Acidobacteriota; class Terriglobia; order Terriglobales; family Acidobacteriaceae; genus Edaphobacter. The sequence continues at coordinate 9,187 of DATHQG010000091.1, forward strand.
TCCTATGGTGACCTCTTCGATCGGACTCGCGCGATAGTCCTCCGCCGGTCGGTCGATCGCAATATCGGGCGGGTTCGCCTTGCTGGTGGAGATGAAGTAGTCCTCGGAGAGGCGCACCTGCTGTCCTTGGTCCATCGCCGCGACATGGTACGCACCGTCCTTCTCCATGTGGATGGTGGCACGATAGCGATTGCCTTCGCCTCCTGAAAGGTGCAGCGGCTGGCCGTTGTCCATAACCAACACGCCGTCCTTCAATGGCGCATCCATCAGCACAGTCAGTTCCGCGTCTGTACCCTCCAAGGCACGCAGGTCGCCACCGTGCTCTTCGGAGACCTGTTGCAGCCCGGTCCACTTCGGGTAGTGATAGACCACCTGGATCTGCTTGACTGCCGGCAGATCGACGACGCGGAAGTTGAAGTGCTTCGAACGAACAGGGCCCGCCTCAACGTAATACTCCACGCTCTCCGGCAGCCCCACAAAGAGAAACTGAAATCCCTGATGACCCTCCTGCTGCTGCATCGCCACGGGCTCCCACTTCGACGTACTTTGGTATCGCGCATAGAGATTGACCTTGTTCGTCTCCAGGCCGATTACCTGCGCAGTTACAAGCTGGTCGCTGTTGCGCCGCACGGCTGCGTCTCCTGGTGTCACACGAATCTCATACAAGGGAGCGGCATTTTTCTTCTGTCCGGTCCACAGCAAGGAGGCACCATATCCCAGATAGCCCGGACCGGCCGCGACCATCCACATCAATACAGCAGCGCAAACCACCACCGCGCACAACATCGCGACCAGTCGGCCCTGCGGCACCAGTTGCGCCGGACGGGCGTCTCCTGCTACCGCCAGTGTGTCGGCGGCGAGCAGTTCGATGAATGGATCTCCCGACTGCTCTCGCTCGGAGAAGGTCACGAGTCGCTGATCGAGCTCAGGAAATGCAGCCTCCGCGCGGTGGATCGAACGACGCCGGTTGAGCCTCAGCCACGGCAGAGCGAGGCCAAACCCCGCGGCCGCGCCTACTAAAGCCACCAGCGCGAACCGCGCAGGCGTCAGCCCGTGCTCAGGAAACGCATAGGCGTTCAAAACCAGCGTGAGGAAAACTGTCGCCACCAGGGCGACCGCGGCCACCACGGCCGCACCTCGCACTCCAGCGTCCAGCCGTAACCGCTGCTGCACTTGCCCGATGTAGAGGTTGAGCTGCTCTCGCCGGCTCATACTTCCTCCCGCTGCGTGCCCAGGTAGCGGCTGGCAACCACCGACTCAGCCGCCGCCGCGATCAGTACTACAAGCATAATCCACCACCACAGACCGTACGCGCTCTTTCTTTCCTCCGTGGCCTTTGTGCCATTGTCCCGGGTGGCAGCCGCGTCTGTTCCACCGCTCCCGCTCCAAAGTCGCAGAACGTCCTCTGGAATCAGCTCCAGCCCGGACTCGCGTCGGTCAGGATTCACAGCAATCAGCGCGTCTCGGCCATTCGCGAATCGTATCTGGTAGAAGCCCGCGTGGGTCAGCTTAAAGGATTGCGCGGTGGCCTCTTCCTGCAACGACAAGGGACGCCGCCCATCCGGCCCTGTGATTTCGACCGTTGCGCCCTGACTCCCCACCTGACTGCCTGCTTCGTTAGTCACGCTTCGCAGCTGAACAAACGAGTCCACTACCCGCGCTCCGCTCAGCTGTTCCGTGCTGGAAAGATAACGCGCCGACCGGTCGACAAACGGCACGAATGCAGGATGCAGCGGCAG
>DATHQG010000092.1:0-6210 GCA_035483075.1 Edaphobacter sp.
CACAGTTGCTGAACTAAAACTTTCCGCATCTGGATCGTCCCTACGCATCTGCAACATCAAGCCAATCCCACCGAGCAGAAACGCCCCCGCAAAACACTCCAGCAACCCCCGCAACGCAAACCGTGGCAGCAACCACGCCGCCAGCAGCGCCGACAACATCGCCCCCAGGCTGAAAGAAAAATTCAGCAGCGACAGCGCTGACCCACGATGCGCGGTAAACCTTCGCCCGGCCAGAATATTCACCGAAGTAATGATCTGTCCCAACCCATACCCACCGACAAACAACCCCACGCAACCAACACTCATCGACGGCGCTACCGCAAACCCGCCGAACCCCAGCGCTCCTGCAGTCAGGCCCACCAGCAGACTCTGCCGCAACCTGTCCGACACCGTCACTCCACCCAGAAACGCCCCGCAGAACTTCGCCATCATCAACAGCCCGCTCTGCGAATCAAGCATTCCCCATTGCCGTGCAAGCACAGGCAGAATCGGCCCCAGCAGCGCCGTCCCCAATCCCGCCAGCACCAGCCCAAAGTGCATCAGCCCCAAAGAAGGCGCTGCAGTTCTGCCTCGTTCGACCAACCCGACCCCCGCCGCAAACTCCGTACCAGCCATTATCATGGACACAGGAGTCGACCCGTGCCCCGCAAGCCTTTATTTCTCCTCGCCGTCATCGCTCTGCTTATCGGCTGCCGTCAAAGCACCACTCCCCCCACAAACACCTCTACCGCACAGAAGACCTTCACCATCCGCGGCAAGATCGTCGCCGTCTCAGCCACTCACATCACCCTCGACGGCGAAGACGTCCCTGGCTTTATGGAAGCGATGACCATGGACTACAAGCTAAAAGACCCCAGCGTCGCCAGCGAGCTCCACCCCGGCGACCGCATCACCGCCCGGGTCCTCGCCGACAATGACGGTGGCAGCTACACCAACGTGCAGCTCGACAACATCGTCGTCATCGCCCAGGCCCGTCCCGACTACAAACCCCCCGTCGCCTACCACGTCCCTACCGCCGGCGACCCCGTCCCCGACTTCCACCTCATCAACCAGAGCGACCGTACCATCCACCTCGACCAGTTCAAAGGCAAGCTCGTTCTCCTCACCTTCATCTACACCCGCTGCCAGCTCGCCGACTTCTGCCCGCGCATGAGCCACAACTTCGCCGACATCGACAAAGCGCTCGCAGCCGACCCCGCTCTCTACAACCAGACCCACCTCCTCTCTATCAGCTTTGACCCGGCGTATGACACGCCCAAGGTCCTCCGCAGCTACGGCGGCGCCTACACCGGCAACTACACCAACGAAAAGTTCCTCCACTGGGACTTCGCAGCCCCCACCGAAAAGGACCTCCCCGCCATCACCCAGTTCTTCAACGTCGGCGTTACCCCCGGCGACAGCAAGTCCCTCACCCACTCCCTCTCGACCGTCCTCATCGGCAAAGACGGCCGGATCGTCGCCTGGTACCCCACCAACGATTGGGACCCCAGGGACGTGGTCGTAGCTATCAGAAAAAACGCCGCTTAGCGTTCACGTACAACAATCGACCCGATTCAGCCATCTGACCTTTCCGTGCAAGATGCATGGAGGTATTTCAAATGACGCGCAATCGGTTCGCAGTTCCACTACTCGCTTTGACTCTGACGGCCTCTGGCTTGGCAATCGCTCGCCCTTACACTGCGCTCGCGCAAACATATAGCCAGGACCGTTCCTGGGACACTCCCCCGCAGGAGTTCAAGGAGATCCAACGGCAGGGCTATCACGATGGGATCGAGGGTGCACGCAAGGACTATGACAACCACCGTAGACCTGACGTCAACAATCGTGACGAGTACCGTCATCCGCACGTTCCGGACAGCGCTAAAGCCGACTATCGCGAGGGCTTCCGCCGTGGCTACGAAGCGGCCATGGACCATATGATGGAAGGCGGTCACGCATCTCACTAATCGTTAATCGAACGCTATAACCAACCAAGACCCGGCCTGCACAGCCGGGTCTTTTGTATTTCCGCCTTCAAGACCACCTGACGACCGTCCTCATCGGCAAACACGGCAGGATCGCGCCTGGTACCCACCAACGATTCGGACACCCAAAGAGTCCCTTTTGCAGGTCCAAAGGGATGCCAACACCGCGTAATTCAAGCCATCAGGGTTACCGCTAACTATTTCATTGCTATGTTTTCGATTTAGGAGCTAGGATGTAACCGCTCGTTGACAGCTCATTCATCGGCACTTAACAGGTGCGAGATAGGTTAATTACTATGCGAAAAAATAGTTTCTTTGAAGTGTCCCTTCTGGCGGCCGTGTTGTTTTTTGCTCTTTCCTCCTTCGTCCATGCGCAATATGACAACGGAAGCCTCGTCGGCACCATCCGCGACGTAAGCGGTGCCGCGGTCCCCAACGCGGTCGTGACCGTAACCAACAACGCGACCGCCGTCGCCGCGAAGGCAACGACGAACGGCGAAGGCGACTATGAGGTCCCGACTCTCCACGTCGGCGTCTATACCATCTCAGCGAAGGCACCCGGCTTCACAGACGCAGTGGCCAATAACATCACCATCTCAGTCGGCGGACGCCAGCGCATCGACCTCAGTCTCCGGGTCGGAGGGACCGAAACCACTGTCGAAGTCACCGATGTCGCCCTGCAGCTCGAAACAGAGAGCAGTGAACGCGGCCAGACCATCAGCAACTACCAGAGCGAGGCGCTACCCCTGGTCAGCCGCAACTACTCCGACCTCATGGGTCTGATGCCTGGCTCACGTCAGGCGCCCACCGCCGCGACCACCAGCTCCATCAACTCGCTCGTCCGCGCCGGCTCCTATAACGTCAACGGCCAGCGCAGCATGTTCAACAACTTCCTCCTCGACGGTCTCGACAACAACGCATACGGCGAAAGCAACCAGGGATTCGACAACCAGATCATCGCTGTTCCGCCCGACTCCGTCGCCCAGTTCCAGGTCGTGACCGACAACGAGAGCGCCGAGTATGGCCGGTCCTCCGGCGCCACCATCAACGTCGCATCGCAGAGCGGAACCAACCGCTTCCATGCCACAGCGTACGAGTTCATTCGCAACACGGTCCTCAACGCGGCAGGCTTCTTCAAGCCCTTGACCGTCAGCAACACCGGCACCACCGTACCCTTCCGCAAACCCACCTTCAACCGCAACCAGTTCGGCGTCAACTTCGGCGGACCCATCGTCAAGGACAAGCTCTTCTTCTTCCTCGACTATGAAGGCTTCCGTCAGGTGCTTAAGCCGCTCAGCGTGCTCACCCTGCCGACGCAGAATGAACTGAACGGCATCCTCGTCGTACCGGTGAAGAACGCCACGACCGGAGTCGTCTACCCGGCGAACACGCCGATCCCTGGCAGCGCAATCAATCCTCTCTCGGCACAGATCATCAGCTACTTCAAACAGATCTCCGGCCTCCCCGTCTCCGGTCTGTCGACAACTGGTCTCGCGTCCAACGACTACGCCGTCCAGGTTCCCTTCACCGATAACGCCGACAAGGGCGACCTCCGCTTCGACTGGCAGATCAATGCCTCCAACTCCGCCTTCCTCCGCATCAGCGACCGCAAGGAGAACGGCGTCAACTACCCCAGCATTCCCATCCCCCTGGACGGGCAGACCAACGGCAACATCCGCATCCTCGATCAGCAGATCGCCCTCGGCTACACCCGCCTCTTCGGTGCTAATCGGGTCCTCGATGTCCGCCTCGGTCTCGACCGCACCAAGGCCGGCAAGTACAACCTGTCCATCGGAAACACTGACTTCAACAACATCCCGGGCCTGCCCACCAGCAACGCAGTCGTGGCTGGCGGCCTGCCGTCCATCGGCATCACCGGCTTCACCGGCTTCGGTCGCCAGAGCACTAACCCCCAGTGGCAGGACCCGGCCCTCATCGACCCGAAGGTCAACTTCACCTGGGTGAAGGGCAACCACTCCATGAAGTTCGGCTACGAGTATGAGCACGTCTGGATGGCCGTCAACGACAACAACCCGCTCTACGGCTCCTTTACCTATGGCGGCGGCTACTCGAACGCCGGTGGATCCACCGTCAGCGACACCTACTGGGCAGACTTCCTCTTCGGCACCACAAACAACTACTCGCTCGCGAACTTCTACGAGGCCCACCTCACGCAGAACATCCACAACCTCTATGCCCAGGACGATTGGAAGGCCCTTCCGAAGCTGACGCTCAACCTCGGGCTGCGCTGGGAGTATGGTTCGCCCTACGCTGACCTCTACAACCGCATCTCGAACTTCGATCCAGGCACACAGACCGTTCTCACTACCACCCCGGGGGCCGTCGCCGGCAACGGCATCACTCCGGTCTCGTACGGCGGGACCTACGGAAAAACTCTGGTCAATCCTGACTTCACCGACTTCGGACCGCGCGTGGGCTTTGCTTACGCGGTCGACTCCAAGACCGCCCTTCGTGGCGGATTCGGCATAAGCTACGCGCACTACACCCGCGCCGGCTCCGGCGATATTCTGGGCATCAACGCACCCCAGGCACAGTTCGCCTCCGTCACCCAGATAGCCCCGACGACCACTAACCACTGCTCGACCCCGCTTCCGGCCCAGATCATCGCCATCGGCAGCACGACACCGAAGTGCTTCGCCACCTCCGACCAGGGTTATCCGACCGGCCTCGTAACTAGCTTCAATCCCGCGACTGACAACATCACGTACATCCCCAAGAACACCAAAGACAGCTATGTCGAGAGCTACTTCATAAGCATCCAGCGCACCCTGGCCAAGAACACCATGCTCGATATCGCTTACGTCGGCAATCACGGCGTCAAGCTGCAGGGCTTCCTCAACGCCAACCAGCGGAACCCGGCAGCCGCATTCGCCCGCCCCTATGCCAACTGGCCCTCCGACATCACCGCCGCCCTTAACGAGTTCTACTCGAACTACAACTCGCTCCAGGTCAAATACGAGCAGCAGGTCGTCGGCGGTCTCACTCTGCTCAACACCTTTACCTGGGAGCACTCCCTCGACAACGCCAGCGCGTCGCTCGAAGGCAACACGCCCTCGCCGCAGGACGGCAACAACATCCGCGCAGACTACTCGCAGTCGGACTACAACCTGCCCGTCGCCAACATCACCAGCCTCGTCTACGAGCTCCCCTTCGGACGTGGTAAGCAGTTCCTGACCTCCAGCGGCGGTGTGGTCAACACCCTCGTCGGAGGCTGGCAGGTAAGCGGTATCGTCACCCTGCAGGCCGGAACGCCCTTCAACATCACCTATAGCCCCAACAGCGCGCAGGCCGTCTCGCCCCAGATCTCGGCGACCTACCGCGGTGCCAACGAGTATCGCCCAAACAAAGTTGCCGGGCAGGCAGTGACCCAGGGACGCTCAAATCGGGCCGCCAACACGGGCTATGTCAACTACGTCAACTTCAACGCCTTCGTTCTGCCCCCAATCAAGGACGCTGCCGGCAACGTGCTCAGCCCCTTCGGCAATGCCAGCCGCAATCCGGGCCGCACCCCGGCCTTCTACCAGGCCGACCTTGCGCTCAACAAGAACTTCGCCACCCCCATCGAGAGTCTGAAGGTCCAGTTCCGCACTGAGTTCTACAACCTCTTCAACCACACCAACCTGTACCTTCCCGGCACCATCAGCGGAACGCAGGGCACCACAGCTGCGAATGTCGGAACCGGTGGATCGGTTCCCATCAGCGGCATCATCGGCGGCATCCCCAACGGAGGCGGCCAGGTCACCAGCACCTTCACTCCGCGGATCATTCAATTTGGTTTGAAGGTGATCTACTAGTGAACATAAGTCACCGCGATTATCGGAGGAGCCGAATGTGCGGTTCTCTCCGGACAAGACGATGGTGTTCTTTACGAGCAATCTGTTCGGCGCGAGCTATGTGAAGGACACGGCGGCAGTGGAGGCCGCAGGCTCCGGAGCATGGAAGTAGGCTGACAGTTCAGAAGGCGGAAGGTCGGGGCTTATGCCCCGGCCTTTTGATTTATGTGGTCATGACCGGGGGCGGCGTTGGGTCCGACAGGGGCTTTGCGGCGGAGGATGGCAGCGGAGATGAGAGTAATCACAAGGCCGACGGGCAGGGGCTCCATGAAGGTGTAGGCCATGTTGACGAAGGGGTTCTGGTAGAGCTGCTGAGAGCGCTGTATGGCAGCGACCTGCGCGGCGGTGGTGGCGGGGTCAAGTCCGGAGGACTGGACCTTGTGAATCTGCGC
>DATHQG010000093.1:0-6980 GCA_035483075.1 Edaphobacter sp.
CCCGGCAGACTCGCTTGACAGAGCCCTATTTCTGTCGTACATAGATAGTGTGTCTACCGTAGATGGTCTACCTGAAAACGACCGATTGGAACTGCTTCAGGGAACTCTTGAAGTACTGATCCTCCGAAGCCTCAAGCTGGAGCCTAACCACGCCTATGGAATCTCGCAGTTTCTCCAACAACAATCTGACAGCGAGTTTCTCGTCGACAACGGCTCCCTGTACCCGGCACTCCAACGTCTTGTTCAGCGCGAATGGATTTCCGCACAGTGGAAGACTTCGCCCAACGGGCGCCGCGCCCGGTATTACAGCCTGACGCCGGCTGGGCGAAAGCAACTAATCAAGGCAACCTCGAAGTGGGAACGATTTGCTCTAGCCATGGCAAGGATTCTGGCACCGGGGGGTTGATTTCATGCGCCAATGGTGGTCGAAAGTGGCACGTGCGCTCCGAAGAAGGCGTAATCTCGCCAACGAACTGCAGCAGGAGATGGACGCCCATCTTCAGTTCCTGATTGATGAGAATCTGGGGCGGGGCATGCCGCCGGAAGAGGCGCGCGCCGCGGCGCGGCGTAACTTCGGCAATGCGACCACCGTGCGCGAGCGAAGCTATCAATCGTGGCAATTCCCAACGTTTGAATCGTTCCTTCAAGACATTCGTTACGCGGCGCGAGGTATCTGGAGAGCGCGCGTCTTCTCGCTCATCGTGATTCTTACCCTGGCTGTCGGAATCGGCGCAAACACTGCCATCTTCAGCGCAGTTTATGCAGTTCTCTTGAAGCCACTGCCTTTCCCCTCGGGCGAGCGTCTGGTGTGGCTCGGCGAATCCTCTGCGAAGGCGAGCGGCATCAGCGTAACCTGGATCAATTTTGAACACTGGCGGATGGAGAACCACTTCTTCGAATCAATGGCTGGCTTCCAGAAGGCCGATCTGACGCTCACTGGCCGGGGTCAGGCAGTGCTCACACACGCCGGCGTCGTCACGAACGAATTCTTTAGGCTGACCGGGTCCCGTCCGATCATGGGCCGGCTGCTCGCCCCGAGCGATGAGGAACCGCAGTCCGCTGCGACGGTCGTGGTGACCAGGGCGTTCTGGGCCAATACTCTTTCAGCCGATCCGCAGGTCGTGGGCAAAACTCTGACCCTGAATGGGGCCGCACATACCGTGATCGGGGTACTTGCCCGAGATCCTGGCTTCTTCCTTCAGCCAATCGACTACTACCTTCCACTCCGTCCTACCGCTGCGCAGGTTTCAAATCGCGATGCGCACCGAGACATGCGCGTGCTGGGGCTGCTCAAGCCTGGAGTTACGCTATCCCGGGCGCGCTCGGACCTGGATACGATCATGCAGCGGCTCGCGCTGGCAGATCCGGGCTCTGAAGACGACCATCGCGCGTTTGCCGAGTTCCTGACGGAGCAGCGAACCGGCGACCTAAGGCACGTGTTCATCCTCTTGATGGCTTCGGTTTGCCTGGTCCTGGTTCTGGCGTGCGCGAACATCGGCGGCTTGCTGTTGATTCGCATGACCAGCCGCGCGCGGGAGATGGCAATTCGGACAGCAATTGGCGCGGGGCGCAGCCGGCTGGCACGGCAGCTCCTGACGGAGACTCTACTGATTACATTGATAGGTGGTGCCCTCGGAATCCTTCTCGCAGGCTTTGGACTACGCGTCATAAAGGGGCTCGGGCCAAGCGATATCCCGCGGCTATCAGAAGCCAGCCTGAACCTCCCGGTGTTGATCTTCGGAGCGGCCCTGACGCTGGCAGTGGCCCTGTTGTGCTCCGTGGTGCCCCTAGTCAGTTCAGACAAGGTGAATCTAACGGTTCTGCTGAAAGAGAGCAGCACCGGCTCGGGCGCCAGCCGTATTGGCCACACGTTGCGTGGAGGACTTGTCATCGTGGAGATCGCGGTGGCTGTTATCCTGCTCTTTACTTCGGGGATTCTGTTGCGGAGCTTGTGGGCCGCCGAGGCCCTGAATCCTGGATTCGAGCCCAGGAACTTGCTAGCACTCGAGCTGCAATTGCCGCCTTTGCCGTACAAAAGCGACGGCGCCATTCTCGATTTCTATCGGCACCTTGAAGCAGCGCTTCGCGCACAGCCGGGAGTCGAATCGGTCGGCGCTGTGAACTGCCCTCCGGCGGCTGGCGACTGTGGGGACTGGTGGTATTCCGTTGCGGAGAGACCCACGCCCAGCCGGCAAGATATGCCCGTCACTATGGTCAATATGGCTGACGCGACGTACTTCCCGACCATGCGCATTCCGCTCGTAGCCGGACGCGCTTTGTCCGATGAGGATAGGGCGGCAGGACCGATGGTCGCGGTGATCAATGAAGAGATTGCGCACGCGTGGTGGACGGACCCCCGTTCCGCTGTCGGCCAGCACATTAAACTCGGCGGACCCTATATGAAAGGTCCCGTTATTGAAATCGTAGGCGTTGCGGCCAATGTGCCCCAAATTGGATTGGACAGCCCACCCTTGCCGGAGATCGATTTGCCAGCCACTCAGCGGGTCGATGCCGCAATGGTCGTGATGATACGAACCAAGGGCGACCCGCAAAGCATGATTGCAACAGTGCGGAAAACATTGGCTTCCATCGACGGCAACGTTCCGATTCAGTCCTTGAAAACCGCCGATACGTGGCTCGGTGCCACACTTGTTCAGCGACGCGTCACCACGCTTTTGCTGATCCTCTTCACCGGGATTGCGGTGATCCTGGCCAGCATCGGTTGCTATGGTGTCTTCAACTACTGGGTTAGCTGCCGAAGGCAGGAGATCGCCATTCGCATGGCAATGGGAGCCGGGACCGTCGCTATCTTACGTCGTACTGGAAGGCAAGCCGCTAGGTTAGGCATGATTGGGTTATTTGCAGGGCTCACAGGAAGCTTGGGCGCATCGCGATGGCTGAACAGCCTCGTCTTCGGGGTCTCTACCCACGATCCAGTCGTTTTCTGCGCTGCTGCATTGGTCGCATTCCTGATCGTATTGCTCTCAGCGGCGGTTCCGCTTTGGCGCGCCACGCAAATTGATCCCATCGAGACCCTTCACGAAGCCTGATGAAGAGAAGCGTGAAGCGCTGTTATTTGAAACAAGCATGTTTCGCCGACGATAGTGCGGATCCGGTTGTGCTGTTCCTCTGAGCCGCCGTCCTCGTTATCGACGAAAGCTCTTCCATTTCAGGTCGGTTGATGCCAAATCGCCCAGTCACTCATCGAGCCGTGACCGGCAACCAGAAATCGGCCTCTGCCAGTGAAGTCCTTTGGCTGTCGTTTTTCCTAAACTAGTAGGGTCGTCTCAGAATTCGGACGATAAAGTATGGACGGAAAGAGTTTAGGGTCGATGCTTCCGGCAATCTGCTTTATGGTTTGCGTTAGTACGTTGGGCGCGCCGGTTGTCTTGATCAGGACGGTCATTCGCGGAAGAACCTCGGCCGATGGCGGGTAATAGATCTCGGTTGCATCCGTATTGTTGAGTTCCATGGCTCGCGTGTTGCCGAAGGGGACCAAGAATAGGTGGCGCCTTCAGCTGGTCAGAAATCACGGTGGAGCTAAAGAAAGCTAACTTTGCGCCCCAGCATCGCAGCTCTCCCAACAGGATCGACCCTCGGTGCAGATCGAGCGATGGACGTAGTGATCGTCGGGGCCTGCCTTGCCCATGGTCTTGAGACACCAGTAGGCGGTGGTGGCGCCGAGGAGTTCGGCGTGCTCTTCTGCGAAGTCGCCAAAGGCCCCGTAGGAGGACTTGCTGCGGAGTGAGGCGCATCGAAGCTGGACAAGGGTTGTGGTCATTTGATTCTCCTTAGCCGATCGCGCTTGGGTCGCGCTGCAACTGCCCGGCCGCGAGCAGCACGGTGCGGTAGATGGCTGTCTGAAAGAGTTGGGTCTTGAATCCGTTTTGCGAGAGCGGCGTGGCGGATTGCATGGCTGCAGCGGCGGCGGCGCGGGCGGTCGCTTCGTCGATTGTCTTGCCGGTGAGTACGGCCTCTGCTGCGGAGGAACGGATGGGAGTTGGTGCAGCGACGCCGAGGACGATCGATGCCTTTCGGCATTGATTGCCTACCATGACGAGGACGACGCCGGCGTCGGCGAGCGGCCAATCGAAGCTCTCCTTCTCGCCATACTTCTGATAGGCAGATCGGGTGCCGGGTTCGGGCGTGGGGACGAAGACGGAGGTGATGATCTCGCCGGGTTGCACGACGGTCTCGTTGATGAGGCTCTTTTCGGGTGGGACGTAGAATTCACTCATCGCTACGGTGCGCTTGCCTCGCTTCGAGGTGATCTCGACCTGGGCGTTCATCGCGAGCAGCGGGACGGCGGTGGACGAGGGATGAACCATGGCGCAGACGGCGTTATTCATGATGGCGTGGTATTGGTTCTCGCCGGTGTGGGCGTGACAGTCGTCACTGGCGCCGTTCTTCTTCTTGCAGTCGAAGTCGGTGGAGCGGAAGTACCAGCAGCGAGGGCGCTGCATGATGTTGCCTCCGATGGTCGCCATGTTTCGCACCTGTGGAGTGGCAGCGTGGCCGGCGGCGTCGGCCAAGGCGCTGTAGCTCTTCCGGATCTCTGAATGGGCTGAGATCTCGGTGAGGGTGGAGAGCGGGCCGAGATGGAGGCCATCCTGTGCGACGGTAATGCCGTGAAGGCCGCTGATGTTGCGGATGTTGACGAGTTTAGGAGGGGAAACGATCTCGTCCTTCATGAGGTCAATGAGATCGATGCCGCCTGCTTTGATGGTGGCACCGCCGCCGAGTTGGCCGAGGGCTTCATCGACGGTGAGGCAATCGACAAACGCGAACTTGTTCATGCCTGCACCTCGTGAATCTTTCCGAGAGCACTGAGTACGTTTGCGGGGGTCATTGGAATCTTTCGCATGCGTACTCCGGTTGCGTTGTAGAAGGCGTTGCCGATGGCGGCAGCGAGAGTGATGATGCCTGCCGATTCGCCAATGCCTGCTGCGTCGGTTGAGCTCTGCGCGATGTAGTTTTCGACGAGCACAATGTCGATCTGGGGGACCTCGCGGGCTCCGATGATCTTGTAGTTTTCGAGGTTCGCGTTGAGCATGTAGCCGGCGTTGCGGTCCATGATGCGCTGCTCGAAGAGTGCGTAGGAAATGCCCTGCAGGATGCCTCCGTTGATCTGGCTGATGACTCCCAATGGATTGATGGGACGGCCGCAATCGTGCGCGCCGAAGACCTTTTCGATGTGCACGCGGCCAGTTTCGGTATCGACGGCTAGTTCGACGTAGTCGACCCCTCCGTAGGTGAGGCGCTCTTTGGAGTAGTCGGGAACGCGCGTCGACTGGGCGGAGATCTCAGCGGTTGGGAGTTTTGCGGTTATCTGCTTGAGCGTGTAGGAGCGGGATGGGTCGTTTTTGAGGACGATGCTTCCGTTCTGGAGGATGAAGTTATCGGCGGTGGTGTTGAACTGCGGAGCGACTGCGGCGAAGAGTTTTTGTTTTGCTTGATAGGCTGCGTTGCGAACTGCAGGTGTGATGGAACCTGCGGTGACGCTACCTCCGGAGTCGGGACCGATGGGAAAGCGCGTGTCTCCGATACGAATGACGACGCTGGCGGGAGGGATGCCGAACTCTTCTGCAACGATGATTGCGAGGAGGGTCTTTGTGCCTGTACCGAGGTCCTGTACTGCAGACATGAGTTCGACGGAGCCGTCGCGTGAGATGCGCACCTCGCAGGAGGAGTTCATGCTCACGAAGCGGTACCAGACGGATTGTGCGACTCCCATGCCGCGCTTGATTGGGCCGGTGTCAGAACCAGCGGGGCGCCGATTTCGCCAGTTGGTGCGCTCAAGAATGACCGCCCGCTCGGCTTTGCGTGCGGGGCTTTCGTCGATCTTTTCGCGAAGGGTGAGCGGGTCCATGTTGAGTTTCACGGCGAGATCGTCAATGGTTTGCTCGAAGGCGAAGCAGCCCTGCGGGTGGCCGGGTGCGCGGAAGGCAGCGCCGGGACCTGCGTTGATGAAGACGTCGTACTCCTCGGTGAGGAGGTTGGGGCATTTGTACATGTTGGTCGCGGGGCCGGCGGTTCCGGCTCCTGTGCCGACGCCAGCGGTGCCGTAGCTGGTGAGTTCAATTGCGGTCAGCGTGCCATCCTGCTTTGCGCCGATCTTTAATTTCTGGTGTGAGTCTGGGCGATTGGAGACGATGTGCTCCTGGCGGCGATCGAGCATCAGTTTGACAGGAGCGTTTGCCTTTCGCGACAGGTTGGCCGCGACGACACCCTCGTTGCCCGCGCCGAACTTCGCACCGAAGCCGCCACCCATGTACTCGGTGATGACGCGGACTTTGCTCTTGGGTAGTTTGAAGACTTCGGCGAACTCGTCGCGGACGCTGGACGTGCCTTGGGTGGATGCGTAGATTGTGATCTCTTCCGGCTTCCAGTCGACGACGAAGCCGTGGGTCTCGAGCGCGGAGTGGGTCTGTACCTGAGTGAAGTACTCGCCTTCGACGATCACGTCAGAGTCGGCAAGACCTTTTTTCGTGTCGCCGATGGTTTTACGTTGCGGGCCGTGAACATTGCCCGTTTGTGGGACGTTCTTGGGTCCTCCACCGCCGCCTGCACTGCCTGCAGCGTCTGCCGGTCCGGGAAAGACTACTGGCGCACTGTCGGAGCGGGCGTCCGAACGGTCTACGACAAATGGCATGGTGTCGTACTGTACCCTTACGAGTTTTGCGGCGTCGTTGGCGATCTGTTGCGAGACTGCAGCTACGCCGGCGATGGGCTGCCCTGCGTAACGGACGACCGGAAAGCGCGAAGGTGTTTCAAGCTTGGGATCACGGAGCTCGGCGACGCCATAGACATGCTCAATGACATATACAGCGCGTACGCCAGGGAGTTTCTCGGCCGCGGATGTGTCGACCGAGATGATGCGTCCGTGAGGGATGGTCGCGTCGACCATGCGGCCGTAGAGCATGCCGGGGAGATTGACGTCGGCGGTGTATTTGCCCTTGCCCATGACCTTGGCTGGGCCG
>DATHQG010000094.1:0-2876 GCA_035483075.1 Edaphobacter sp.
ATCCGGTCCACCAGCCAGCTATTCATCGGCAGCATCAGTGCCAGCGCCAACAGGTATCCGCTCGTCACCCACTGGATCGTCGAAAGCGTGCTGTGTAGCTCCACCGCCAGCGTCGGCAGCGACACATTCACCACCGTCGCGTCCAGTTGTGACAGAAACGATCCGAGGATCGCTACTGTCCCAATCTTCCAGATGCCCGCCGGCAGCGCTTCCGCTGCGCCCTTCGTCATGGGCTCGGTCTTAAGCAAGGGCTGCGATTACTTCATCCGTTGAGCGCACCTTTGCCAACTGCGGAAAAATTATCTTCACCGCGTACGCATGCTCCTCCACCGCCATCGCACCGCAGGCATCCTCCACCACAACGAATGCGAAGCCCAGCCCCGTTCCCTGCCGCGCCGTCGACTCCACACCTACGCTGGTGGAAACTCCGCAGATCACGACGGTCTCCACGCCATGCGCCTTCAACAGGCTCTCCAGCTCAGTGCGCGCAAACGCACCGTGGTGCCGCTTCGTCACCAGCGCATCGCCGGGGAGCATCCCTGCTTCTGGCACAATCTCCGAAAGCTCCGCCGGCAGCGGTCCATCTGGAATTGCAGGCGGCTGATCGACCGGCAGCCGCAGGAAGTCATTAAAGTCCACCCGCACATACACCACCGTGCCACCTTTCTCGCGCATCGCCTTCGCCAACCGGCTGGAACGCTCCACGATATCCGACGCCGTGTGCGGCCCAATCGGCCGTCCCACAACGCCCTTCTGCAAATCAATCACTACCAGCGCCGTCTTCTTTGCATCAAGCTGCAGATCACTCATCCTCTCTCCTCTTTCCATAAACAGAACTCATCCTCGGTTTTTCCTTCTCAGGTAGAATACGAGGATGCTCTCGGTTTCGTCAAATCCGAAAAAGGCCGCGCCCGCCAAAGCCGTCCGTCGGCCCCCGCAGCAGGAGCGCTCCGAGCGCACCCTCGCCACCATCCTCGACGTCGCCGGCAACCTCTTCGCCGAGGTTGGCTATGAGGCCACCACCATGACCGCCATCGCCACTGGCAGCAACACGTCTATCGGTGGCCTCTACCACTACTTTCCCGACAAGAACTCCATTGTTCTCGCGCTGCTCTACCAATACGGCCTCGCCGTCGAAGCCGAGTGGAAGCTCCTCACCGCGCAGGCCCCGGGCCTCACCCCACGGAAGTTCGCCGACATCTTCATCGAAACCATGCTCCGCGTCGTCCGCCAACACCCCTTCTACCTGGCCCTGCAGACAGCCCCTATCCGTCTCCGCCGCGACCCCGCCAGTCGCCGCGCTCTCCGCCTCGCCATCGCCAACGCCTTCCGCGCCAAAAACCCCGCGCTCACCGAACGACGCGCCTTCCTGAGCGCTAACGTGGTCGTCCAGACCGTCAGCGGCATGACCCGCCTCTTCGCCGAGTCCGCCCCTCAGGACCAGCCCACCGTCGTCGCCGACTACAAGGTCATCCTTACGGCCTACCTCACCGCCATTTTGCGCGGCTAAGCCGCTACCAGCCGACGCTGGCGAATCTTCGTCGATCAATCCTCATATGTCGGCCAGTGCTTACAAATCCAGTCGACCGGACGTAAAACCGGCTATCCATTGAAGTGCTTGTGACGTAGATCATGGTGCCAACTGTACAAGAAGCCGACGACTACTCGTCCATGTGGCTCGCATTCCATTGTCGGCGAGTAAGTTGGCGATTTTGCACTCGTTGAGGGTGCCTTCGGCGTCGGACTACTCTGCGTTGACCGTGCCGCCCTGAGTACTTGCCGAGTTCGGAAGAATCGGTGGATGCGGGCTTCGTCGTCAGAATAGTCGGGCCCCTCTTACCGGTCAAAGGCACGCAATTAGGGGCCGTGAACAGAGAAACGATCGCAATGGCCGATAGCGGCAGACAGCTCGGAACAGTGCAACAGGCATTCGGCACCAGTGATGGAAATTAGACCCGCCTTTTCTGGCGGTTTATATTGAGGCTGTTGCCCGAACGGAGTGAGCGTGGCTCGCAAGCAAGATCTTCTCACGAAGCCGTTGTTGACACGTCCGGATCACCTGCGGAAGTTCTACGGTGCCAATCTAGCCGAGGTTTTCCGGACACCGGCATATGATTGCTCCCTTAAGAACGATTGTGGCGTGCCCGACTTCGCGCTCACGAGGCTCAAGGGTGGGTCCATGGAGATGCAGCGGGCGCCGGCCTATCAAGAGGACCGCGCCATGCTCATCTGCGTGGCTTTGGCTCCAACTCCGGTTGACCGGTGGCGCGCACGAATCGCCGGACAGGAAGTCAGCGTATCTCATTCGATCGCATTCGCAACAACGGTAATCGATCTTATGAAGCCGATGGAGATGTGGGCGGCAGGTCCGTTCGACTACCTACACTATTATGTGTCGCGCGATCTGCTGGACAGAGTTGCAGCAGACAACAGGATTGCACCAGCTGATTCGTTTCGGATGGTCTTCTTTGAAAGGGATCTCGTTGTTGCTCAATTGACTAAGACCATCCTCGGTCAGGTGCGCAACCGTGAACCGCTCAACCTGCTTGCATTAGAAGATGTCTCACTTCTTGTGAGCACACATCTTTTGCAACACTATGGAAACGGTAAGGGAACTCTCCGGGCACGGCCGAGCCTAGAGGTCTGGCAAAAGATTCGCACCGAGGAGATGTTGCGTGCGCATCTTGAAGGCGAGATCAGAATTGCGGACCTTGCAGCCGCCTGTCAGCTCTCCCCGAGTCACTTCTCTCGTTGCTTTCGCCAGAGCTTTGGCACTTCAGTTCATCAATGGCTCATCAAGCTTCGAATCGACACGGCGAAGAATCTGCTTCGCGAACCCGGACTGAGTCTGGCAGAGGTGGGATTTCGGTCGGGAT
>DATHQG010000095.1:0-2690 GCA_035483075.1 Edaphobacter sp.
GATAACACGATTCCCGATCAGGTTTCGGGGATGAAGGAGCTGGGAGCGAAGGATCCGTGGATCGATCTTGACAAGGTTGGGATGTATGGGCACTCGGGCGGCGGCAATGCTACGGCTGCGGCGATGTTTCACTATCCGGACTTCTTCAAGGTTGGGATCGCGGAGAGCGGCAATCATGACCAGAGGGATTATGAAGACGACTGGGCGGAGAAGTGGGCTGGCTTAGAAGTCAAGAACGCTGATGGAAGTTCGAACTATGACAGCCAGGCGAATCAAAACTTTGTGAAGAACCTGAAGGGCAAGCTTCTGCTGGCGCACGGGACGATGGACAACAATGTTCCGCTGAACAATACGCTGCTGGTGGTGGAGGCTCTGATCAAGGCTAATAAGGATTTTGATCTGCTGATTATTCCGAATGTTGCCCACGGGTATGGCGAGGCGACGCAGTATATGACTCGACGGCGGTGGGACTATTTTGTGAAGAATCTGGCGGGGAATATACCTCCGCATGAGTATGAGATGAAGTCGTATGCGGCGGTGATGGCGGCTCAGCGGAATGGGCCGGATGGTGGGGACGACGTGAGCGACAACCAATAACTTGCGGTACAGACTAAATTGGGCAGAGGCTCACATCCTCGGCCCAATGTTTTTTGCCCCGCGCGGTTATTCGACGATCTGGCCTCCAGGATCGGCTGAGGAGCCAGAGGGGTGTGCTGAAGATACTTGCCACCCATTGGCGGTATTTGTAAGCGTCGCTTGACCAGCCTTCGGCGTGGAGAGGTCGGCTTGGAGTTTTGGATAGGCGGTTTGCGTCTCCGGTGCGGTGGCCCAGCCCGGAGCGCTAGAGAAGGAGTAGTGGTAGGTGACCTGGGTTGTAGCGCCGGGGGCGCTGGAGGTCGGGGTGGAGCTGTCAATACTGCTCACGGAGCGATGGCCGTAGCAGAAGTTTCCGTAACCGGGCTGGCTGACGTCTGCGGTCCAGGCGGAGCGGCCCTTGTCGGAAAGGTCGTAGTTGTTGACCTGTTTGCTGGCGACGATGAGGACCTTCTTTTCGGCGGTGGTGCGGACGAGCAGACCTTGATCGACGAGTGCGTCATATCGGGTGGTTTTGGAGGAGTCAGAGGTATCGGCCTGAACAGGGAATTTGACCGGGTCGGACCAGAGACAGGCTGGGTGAGCGCTGTAGTAGTTGTCGAGAGCGTTTTTGAAGTTGAGTGTGTTGTCGGAATTTTTGTTGCAGCTTGCGGTCAGCAAGACCAAAGTGAGACTGGCTGTGGTGTAGATCAGGTTTCTGGGGATGAGACGCGTGTCCATAGATGCACTCCTATTCTCTGTGTAGTGGGATGCAGGAGTTGCATGCGTTGTGCCGGGAGGAATTGGTTGCCCGGGGGGCGGATATTTCAGAGCCAGCCTTTGGTGCGGGCTATGCGGGCGGCGTCTATGCGGTTGGAGGCGCCCAGTTTGGCTATCGCTTCGGAGAGGTAATTGCGGACTGTGCCTTCAGAGAGGTGGAGTTCGGCGGCTATGTCAGTGCTGCTGCGGCCTTCGCCTGCGCGTTGAAGGATTTGGCGCTCGCGGTCGGTGAGTGGGTCGGGTTCGGCGTTCCAGGCTTCGGTGGCGAGGGCGGGGTCGACTACGCGAAGGCCGCGATGGACACGGCGGACGGCTTCGGCGAGTTCTTTCGCGGGACGGTCTTTGAGGAGGTAGCCTCGGGCGCCTGCGTCCATGGCCCGGCGGAGATAGCCTGATCGAGCGAAGGTCGTGAGGATGATGGTGCGAGTGTTGGGATGGTCGGCGCGGAGGGCGGCGGCGAGTTCGAGGCCGGTCATCTGCGGCATCTCGATGTCGGTGACGAGGACGTCGGGAGCGAGCCGGCGGACGGAGTCGAGGGCCTCGCGGCCGTTGGCGCTGGTGGAGACGACGGTGATGTCGGATTCGAGTTCGAGGAGCGCGGAGAGGGCGCCGAGGACCATGGTCTGGTCTTCGGCGAGGGCTACGCGGATGGAGCTGGTCGATGGAGTCATACGGGGGTCATAGGGCGAGGCAGGCGGGTTTTGATGTCGTGGGCGCGGTGGTTTGCGGGAGCTCGATGAGGAGATTTACGCCGGGGTCGGTGGTGATGGAGAGGCGGCCGCCGAGGGATTGGACGCGCTCGCGCATGCCGCGAAGACCGTTGCCCTCCTGAAGATTTGGAGAGGCGCCGTCGTCGGCGATGAGGAGGGTTTGGAAGCCATCGGGCGATTTGGCGAAGCGCATGCTGCAGTGGGTGGCGTGGGCGTGACGGACGATGTTGGTAACGGCTTCGCGGACGGCGAGGCAGAGGACGGTCTCTTCGGTGGCGTGGAGGTGCGGGAGTGGGGATTCGCAGGCGAGGGCGACGCCGGCGGACTGGAGGGTGTTGCGGGCTTGTTCCATTTCGGCGGGAAGGCCCTGAGAGCGGTAGCCGCCGATGGTCTCGCGGACTTCGGTGAGGGCGGTGCGGGCGGTCTTTTCTACTTCGGCGATCTCTTGTGCGGCGCGTGCGGGGTCGCGTTCGATGAGGCGGCGGGCGAGTTCGGCCTTGAGGACGATAACGGAGAGAGTGTGGCCGAGGACGTCGTGGAGGTCGCGGGCGATGCGTTCGCGCTCGGCTACGGCGGCGAGTTGCTCGATCTCTTCGTTGGCCATGCGGAGTTTGAAGTCGGCGCGTT
>DATHQG010000096.1:0-10778 GCA_035483075.1 Edaphobacter sp.
CGCTGGCAGCGGAGGTAAGGCTGGTGCCGATCTGTTCGGCTTCATCGGCGAGGACGGTGGCGGAGCGCTGGGTGGTGCCTTCGGTGAGGAGGCGGGCGGTAAAGCCGGCTAGACCAGCTTTGGCGGGAACGTCATTTTCGCTGCCGGCGTGAAGGACGACTCCCGCGGTGAAGACAGGAAGGGAGTGGTCTTCGAGCATGTATATCTTCAGACCATTGGATAGCGCGAAGGTCTTCGGCACGGGAAGATTGAAGGCGCTAGCGGGGCCTGGCGCCGGTGCGGTCTTGCGCCAGTTCTGCTGCTGCTCGAAGTCGGCGGCGTAGGGAGCGGTGAGCTTGGCATCTGCATCGGTGTTGTCGGGGCTGCGCGGTACGTCGTCGACCACTTTTTTGCCCGGGACACAGTCGACGACAACGCTCTGGTCTTTGCCGAGGTACTTGCCGGCGACTTGCTTTACGGAGGCGGTAGTCACGGCCTGGTAGCGGGCGATGTCTTTGGGCAGGTAGCCGGGGTCGTCGAGGAACTGGTTGTAGCGGTCGAGGGTGTCAGCTACGCCGCCGAAGCCGCCGAGACGCTGGAGGCCGATGATCTTGCCGGTGACGTCGACGGTGCGGGCGCGGTCGACCTCAGCCTGAGTGGGGCCGTCGGATTGAAGGCTGGCTACTTCTTTCCAGAGAGCGGCTTCGAGGGTGTCGAGAGTGACCCCTGGCTTGGCGGTGATGTCACAGCTGGCGACGGAGCCGAGCTTGAGGGGTTGGAGGCCGCAGTTGACGCTTTGGGCGACCTGCTGTTCGTAGACGAGCTTGCGGTAGAGGCGGCTGGCTTTGCCGCTGCCAAGGATGTGGACGAGGAGGTCGGTTTCGGCGTCGCCCTGGGTGAAGACGGGGGGCGTCAGCCATGCGACGGAGAGACGGGGCAGCTGGACGGTGTCCGTAACAGTGGCGCGTTTCTGGGCGGTGATGGGCGGAGTTTTGACGGAGACTGGCTCGACCGCGGGGCCTTTGGGGATGGGGCCGAAGTATTTGGTGAGGAAGGCCTTCAGCTGGGTGGGGTTGAAGTCCCCGGCGATGGCAATGCTCGCGTTGTTGGGGGTGTAGAACTGCTGGTGGAAGTCGCGGATGTCGTTGATGCGTGCAGCTTCGATGTCGGCGTGGGAACCGATGACGGAGCCGTAGTAGGGATGCTGCTGCGGGAAGAGCATGTGGTAGACCTGCTCATCGGCGAGTTCGTAGGGTGTGCCTTCGCCCTGCCGGCGCTCGTTGCGGACGACGTCGCGCTGGTTGGTGAGCTTGACGCGGTCGAGGCCCTCGAGAAGGAAGCCCATGCGATCGCTTTCGAGCCAGAGGGCGAGCTCGAGTTGGTTGCTGGGGACGGTCTCGAAGTAGTTGGTGCGGTCGAAGTCGGTGGTGCCGTTGATGTCGGTTGCGCCGGCGCCCTCGAGGTATTTGAAGTGGGCCTTCTCGCCGACGTGCTCGGAGCCTTCAAACATCATGTGTTCGAAGAGGTGGGCGAAGCCGGTGCGGCCGGGTCGCTCGTTGAGCGGGCCGACGTGGTACCAAAGGTCGACGGCGACGAGCGGCAGGCGATGGTCTTCGTGGGTGAGGACGACGAGACCGTTGGGCATGACGAACTTTTCGTACTTGAGTTCGGGAACCTTCAGGGGCTTGGCGGGAGGCAGAGTGTCGGCGGCGTTGGCTATCGGCGCAACGGCGAGGCCGCATAGGAGTGCGAAGGCCGTCATGCATTTGTTTATGGACAGGGGTGCGTTCATATTTCTTCTCCACGGAAGCTGGCGAGGTCTTGGAAGAGTGCCTCGTACTCTAGTAGGGCCGGTTGTGAGGATGATACCAATTGGGAGCAGACGTTGGCCGGGAGTTTGTGTTTTCGAGTCAGCGTGGGCGGGCCCGGGGTTTGTATACTCCGAGCATGCGTACACTTGCTCTGCCGTTTGTGCTGGCGTTGGCTGCCGGCTTGTCTATGAACGTGGCGACTGTGAATGCCCAGACGGGTGTTCAGTCTGTTTCAGTTTCGTTTCCCGCTGCTCAGTCGGCTAAGGCGCTTGATGGGCGGCTGCTGCTGTTGTTGTCGAACGATCCGTCTGAGGAGCCGCGGATGCAGATCGATGATACGCCGCGGAGTCAGATGGTGTTTGGCGTGACCGTCGACGGGATGAAGCCGGGGCAGAGTGTTGTGGTGGGCGATTCGGCGGCGGGGTATCCGATCAAGAGCTTGAGGGACGTGCCATCGGGGGACTATACGGTCCAGGCGGTGCTGAATGTGTATGAGACGTTTCATCGCGCGGACGGGAAGACGGTAAAGCTGGCTCCGGACCGTGGCGAAGGACAACACTGGAACCTTGCTCCGGGGAATTTGTACAGCAAGCCCAGGAAGGTGCATGTCGGGCAGAGTGGCGCACCGATTGTGATCTCGATGGACCAGGTGATTCCGCCAATTGTGCCTGAAGCGGATACAAAATATGTGAGGCATATCCGGATACAGAGTGCATTGCTGACGAAGTTCTGGGGCGCGCCGATGTATCTGAGTGCGATTGTGCTGGTGCCGGAGGGGTTTGATGAACATCCGGAGGCACGGTTTCCGCTGATGATCTTTCATGACCATTTTGTGACGGGGTTTGATGATTTTCGGACGACTCCGCCGGACCCGGACCTGAAGCCGAATTATTCGGAGCGGTTTCATCTTGCGGGGTACAACCGGATCCAGCAGGAGGAGGCCTACAAGGAATACCAGCAGTGGATAAGTCCGAAGTTTCCGCGGGTGCTGGTGATGAAGATCCAGCATGCGAATCCTTATTATGACGATTCGTATGCGGTAAATTCGGCGAACCTCGGACCGTATGGAGATGCGATTGAGACGGAGCTGGTCCCGGCTGTGGAGAAGCAGTTTCGCGGGATCGGACAGAGTTGGGCACGGTTTATGTATGGCGGGTCGACGGGTGGATGGGAGTCGCTGGCGGTGCAGATTTTTTATCCGGACCACTACAACGGCGCGTTCGTGGCTTGTCCGGACCCAGTGGACTTCCACGCTTATATGACTCGGGACCTGTATAAGGACGACAACATGTTTTATCTGCAGGGAGCGAATAAGCGGGTGGAGCAGCCAGCGATGCGGGACTATCTTGGGCACACGCTGATCTCGATGCGGGACAACATCGCTTATGAGGCGGCGCTGGGGGACCATGGTCGGTCAGGGGAGCAGTTCGATATCTGGCAGGCGGTGTATTCGCCGCAGGGGGCAGATGGGTATCCGCAGCCGATCTTCGATAAGGAGTCCGGGGAGATCGACCATAGGGTCGCTGAGTATTGGAAGGAGCACTACGATCTTGATGCGAAGCTGCAGCGGGACTGGGAGACGCTGGGGCCAAAGCTGCAAGGGAAGATCCATTTGTATGTGGGGAGTGACGATACTTACTTTTTGAATGACGCGGTTTATTTGATGGAGGATTTTTTGAAGACGACGGGGACTCCGGGGCATGGGGTGCCTTATGAGGGCGAGGTGAAGTACGGGCCTCGGGCGGAGCATTGCTGGAATGGAGATCCTACGCTGCCGAATGCGTATTCGCGGCTGCACTACAACACTATGTATCTGCCGCAGATTATGGAGCGGATTGCGAAGACGGCCCCGGCTGGGGCGGACCTGGCGAGTTGGAAGTACTAGGTCTGACGGCGGTAGAACAGGCCGGCTGTGAAGAAGACGATGGCGACCACAAAGGCCAGGCGGGCGTGGAGCATGTTGCGGACGCGGAGGCTTAGGAGGGCGTCGGTCAGCCACGCTGCGAAGCCTACGAACCATATCCATGCTGTCTTTCGCATCATCGCTCATGCTCCGGAGAGAAGTTGCAGCCAGGGTGAACAGGCGTGGTTTGCTGGCCTTGTTCTACACTAAGTAATAGAGACTCACCTAGGAGAAATACGTTGTCACAACGCACATTCAGCATCATCAAACCGGACGCAGTTCGCAAGGGCCACGCCGGGGCCATCCTCGCCGAGATTGAAAAGGCAGGGTTTAAGATCGTTTCTATCAAGCGGATGTCAATTTCCAAGGCGCAGGCCGAGGGCTTCTATTACGTTCACGCGGCGCGGCCGTTTTTTGGCGAATTGACGGAGTTTATGTCGAGTGGGCCCATCTTTCCGATGGTGCTTGAGAAGGACAATGCCATTGCGGACCTGCGGAAGCTGATGGGCGCGACCAACCCGGCGCAGGCCGAGGAAGGTACGATTCGCAAGAAGTTCGCCGCGTCGATCGGAGAAAACGCGATTCATGGCTCGGACGCTGAGGACACGGCGGCGTTTGAGATTGGGTACTTCTTTGCAGGAATTGAACTGAAGTAACTGTTGTTGGCCGGGATACAACTCGGGGGATACAACTCGGGCGGCAGGTGGGTGGATCGTAAGATTCTTTCTGCCTGCCGCCTCGCGTGTTGATGCGGAAAGCTTGCAAGGACAACAACAGATTTCTCCGCTGCGTTGTGGAATGACAAAAAAGGACAAGCGCCAGCAGGAGAGGAGATAGAGGATGGAGAGGACGTTGAAGCTGCCGGACGGGCCTTTCAAGGCTTATTTGTTTGATTGCGATGGGACGATTGTGGATTCGATGCCGCTGCACTATGTGGCGTGGAAGACGGTGTTGGCGGAGTGGGGATGCAAGTTCGACGAAGATCTGTTTTATTCGTGGGGTGGAATGCCCGTCGCGGAGATTGTTGCGGCGCTTAATGTGCGGGAGGGGCTGGTGATGCCAGCGGACGAGGTGGCGCGACGTAAGGAGGGGATGTACTACAACATTCTTCCGGAGTTGAAGGCGGTGCCGGAGGTGCTGGAGCATATTCATATGAGCCATGGGAAGATCCCGTTTGCGGTGGTTTCGGGGAGTACTCGTGATTCGGTGACGAAGTCGCTGGAGACGCTGGGGATCCTGGACAAGTTTGAGACGCTGGTTTGCGCGGGGGACTATACGAAGAGCAAGCCGGACCCTGAGCCGTTTTTGATCGCTGCGGAGCGGCTTGGGGTCGCGCCGGAGGACTGTTTGGTGTTCGAAGATACGGAGATTGGGATCCAGGCGGCTACGGCGGCGGGTATGGCTTCTGTGAAGGTGCTGCAGCCGTGGGAGCGGGTGGCGGCGGGTAAGTGATAGGCTGGCCACCGACACAGAGGACGTAACGCGGCCGGAGGACCCAATTGGCCCGTCCTGCCTGCGATGGACACGTTTTATCCGGCCTGTGATGCAAACGATCGAACGTATCTACCGATATCTATTCGATCCCGCGCGTGGTTCCAGTGACCACTTCCTTGCGCGGTGGCTCTTCCTGCGTGCGCTCGGCCTGATCTACTTTTCGGCGTTTTACGCGCTTCTGTTCCAGATTCGCGGTCTGATGGGGCCGCACGGGATTCTTCCCGCCGCCGAATACCTGAAGGCCGTAAGTCAGTTGGGTGTTGTGCGATTCTGGTACGCCCCTACGCTTCTCTGGTTCTCAGCGAACGACTCAATGTTGATGACGTTGTGCTGGACGGGTGTGATTGCCTCAGTGGTTCTGGTTGTCAACATCTGGCCGCGCATGATGCTGCTGGTCTGCTTCTGTTGTTTCCTCTCGTTCGTTGGCGCTGCGCAGGACTTCTCCGGCTACCAGTCGGACGGCATGCTGCTGGAGGCGGGATTCCTTTCGCTCTTTCTTGCGCCGTCGGGTTTTTTACCCGGGCTAGGAAGAAAGCAGCCAGCGGTGCGGGCGGCCATGTTCCTGCTGCTGTGGGAGTGGTTCCGGATCTACTTTGAGTCGGGGGTCGTGAAGCTGGAGAGCGGTGACCCTACATGGCGAAACCTGACCGCGCTGTACGAGTACTACCAGAACGGGCCTCTGCCGACGTGGATTGGCTGGTACGTAGCGCATCTGCCGAATTGGTTCCACGTTGCGACGGCGGGGGCCACGCTTGCGATGGAACTCGGACTGGTGTGGCTGTCGTTTCTGCCGCGGCGGTGGAAGATCGTGTGCTTCTTCGTGGTTACGGCGTGGCAGCTCGGAGTTATCGCGACCGCGAACTATGCTTTTCTCAATTACCTTGTGCTTGCGCTCGCGGTCCTGTTGCTGGATGACAGGTTTCTGCGGCGGAGTCTTCCGCGGCGATGGCAAACGGAAGTTGATCGTGGGGCCTGTGCCCGGGAACCTGAGCGAGACTCCTTTGATAATGAGGAGTACCCAACAGCGAGACTGCCCTGGTGGAACCCGCTTCGCTCCGCCACATTCGCCTTTGTGCTGACGTGGATCTTCTATGCGACGGCAGTCCCCCTGATACAGATGTTCTGGCGCGCATCGCCGCTTCCCACGGCTCCAATTGCCGCCCTCGATCCCCTTCGCATTGCGAACCAGTACGGACTGTTTGCGGTGATGACCCCACATCGTTATGAGGTCGAGTTTCAGGGGTCGGACGATGGAGAGCATTGGGTCGCATATCCGTTCCGGTACAAGCCGCAGGGACCGAGGGAGCGACCGGGTATCTATGCCCCCTATCAGCCTCGCTTCGACTGGAATCTCTGGTTCGCGTCGCTTGGCGAGTGGCGGCAGTATCCGTTCGTTCCGCGGACGGAAGAGCTTCTTCTTGAAAACGATCCCGCGGTGCTTCGGCTCTTCAAAGACAATCCCTTTCCCAACGCGCCGCCGCGCCTGGTTCGGGCCGTGCTTTGGCAGTATTGGTTCAGTACTCTCGAGGAAAAACGTACCGAGGGTGTCTGGTGGAGGCGGCAGGTAGTAGGTGCCTATACTCCGACGATTGCCCGACTACCGAATGGGAGCTTCGGAATCGTGGATGGAGGAGCCAGTCTTCGCGATTCTCCTTCGCCCTGATATTCGCTGTCTTATCGTGGGCCTCTTCCTATTTGGTGAAGAGTTTGAGGTCGATGGATTCGCCCATGGCTTTGTAGCCGTCGTCGCCGGGGTGTAGGTGGTCGCCGGAGTCGTCGAGGACGAGGAACATGCCGGGATGCGTGGGATCGGTGGTGACTTTGTCGAAGTCGATGACGCCGTCGAACTGGTCGGTGGTGCGGATCCATTTGTTGACGGCCTGTCGAATCTCTTCGCCTGCGGGGGACTGGTATTTTGCCCCGACGTAGGGGGTGAGGGTGGCGCCGATGACCTTGATGCCGTGAGTGTGAGCGCGGATCGCGAGCTGTCCGAGGCCGACGATGAGGTCTTCGGCGGTGACGACGTCGTAGGGCTTGTTGAGGTCGGTGGCGTGGCCGATGTCGTTGATGCTCTCCATGATGATCAGGTACTTGACGCCAGTCTGGGCGAGGACGTCGCGGTCGAAGCGAGCGAGGGCGGAGGGGCCGGTTGTGTCATGGAGGACGCGGTTGCCGCCGATGCCTTCGTTGAGGACGCCGAGGTCTGCGGTCTTCTTGTCGGCCTGAAGGCGGCGGGCGAGGACGTCGGGCCAACGGGCGTTGGCGTCGCGGGTGCTGTGAGCGCCGTCGGTGATGCTGTCGCCGAAGGTGACGATAGCTGCGGCCTTGTCGTCGGCGGTGACGTCGACTCCTTTGAGGAAGTCCCAGCTGAAGAAGGTGGTGGGGGTGTCGAGCGAGAGGGCGCTGACAACGTTGCCGGGTACCAGGTAGTTGGTTTGAGCGGCGAAGCTATGGAGGGTGAGTTGATTGATTGGCTGATCAGGAAGGAAGAGGCTGACCGCGAGATTGGACGAGGGAGCGACTTTGAGGGCGACGGGGTCACTTACGACCAGGGCACCAGGCGGAATGATGATTGTAGGCGCTCCGCCGAAGGTGAGTGGAGTTGCGCTGCCTGCGGTAATGGCGCTGGCGCCGGAGCTGAGGGCGATCTGTGCAGCGCCGACGGTTAGCGGGTCGAGGCCGAATTCGTTGGTGAGCACTACGCGGACGGAAGGGCCGCCGATGGAGATATGGACGATCTCGCGAAGGGTGGTGCCGTCGGTCCCGGGGGCGCCGAATCTGGCGCTGGGATTTTTGGCGGCCATGGGCGATGCGGCCCAGGTGCCGACCCAGTGGTCGGAGGGTGTTGCAGCAGTGACGGAGATTGGATTGAAGCAGCAGAGGGCGAGCAGGGGGAGCAGGAGAGAGGACCTTCTGGAGTTGATGGTCATGGGCGCCTTTTTCGCGATTGGTAGACGCACCATCTTACCGCTGTTTCGTGGAGACGCGGTCATTCACGTATAGTGGCGAGGACGACCGGAGTATCGGCGATTCCGTAATGAAAATTTGCCGTAGATTGGCTTGCGGCGATGGCGAGGGCCGGGGAAATATGACGATGAGATGGCTAGGGGTTATGCTGCTTAGCATGACAACTGCGATGGCTGCACATGGTTCAGTAACTCAGGAGATATATGGGTTGACACCGGCTGGTACGGAGGTCGACCTGTACACATTGAGGAGCGAAGGGATTGAGGCGAAGATCATCACGTTTGGTGCGCGGGTCGTTTCGATCAAGACGGCGGACCGCGATGGCACGATGGCCGACGTTGTGCTGGGCTATAGCGCTCTTGATGGTTATTTGGCCGATACGACTTACTTTGGGGCGATCGTCGGACGGTATGGGAACCGGATCGCGCTGGGGAAATTTTCGATCGATGGGCATCAGTACCAAGTGCCTGTGAATAACAATGCGAACTCGCTGCATGGCGGGACGGTGGGATTCGACAAGCTGGTGTGGCAGGCACGCGCGATTGCGGACGGCGTAGAGATGACGCTGGTTAGCAAGGACGGCGACCAGGGGTACCCGGGGACGCTGACGGTGCATGTGCGGTACACAGTGCACAACCGAGCGTTGCGCATTGACTATAGCGTTTCGACGGACAAAGCTACGGTCGTCAATCTGACGAACCACTCTTACTTCAATCTGGCGGGGGGTGGACAAGGCACGATTCTGGGCGACGAGTTGACGCTTCCCGCGGACAAGTACACGCCGGTCGATGCAGGGCTGATTCCGACAGGGGTACTTGCTCCGGTGGAGGGAACGCCGTTTGATTTTCGCAAGGCCACGGTGATCGGGGCGCGGATCCATGACGACAATGAGCAGTTGAAGATCGCCGGTGGATACGACCATAACTGGGTGCTTCGCGGTAGAAATGGCGAAGTGAAGACTGCGGGCCGGGTCTACGATCCGGTGAGCGGCCGCGTGCTGACGGTGACGACGACGGAGCCTGGGGTGCAGTTCTATTCGGGGAACTTCCTTGATGGGACGAAGTTCGGCAAGGCGGGTGAAGGGCATGCGAAGAACTCCGGGTTGTGCCTGGAGACGCAGCATTTTCCCGACTCGCCGAACCATCCGGGCTTTCCGACGACGGAGTTGAAGCCGGGTGAGACACGGCATAGCACGACTACGTTCACCTTCTCGACTCAGGCGAAGTAGGACAAACCGGTTACAGCGCGGTGTGTTTTGATTCGCCGCGCAGAGAATGCGACATGAATAAAGTTGTTTCCTCTGCAGATGAAGCGGTCGCAGATATTGCTGCCGGCTCGACGATTATGCTTGGGGGCTTTGGGCTCTGCGGGATTCCGGAGAACCTGATTGCCGCGCTGGTGCGCCGTCGGATTACGGGGCTGCATACGATCAGCAACAACATGGGGGTGGATGGATTTGGCATGGGGTTGATGCTCGAGGCCGGGATGATTGCTTCGCATGTGGGTAGCTATGTGGGCGAGAACCGCCGGCTTGAGACACTTGTGCTGAAGGGTGAGCTGGATCTGACGCTTATTCCGCAGGGAACCCTGGCTGAACGTGTTCGCGCCGGTGGCGCGGGGATTCCGGCGTTCTATGTGCCGACGGGGCTGGGCACAATTGTGGCCGAGGGCAAGGAGACTCGCAAGATTGGCGACCGAACTTATGTTCTGGAGCAGGCGCTGCATGCGGACGTTGCGCTGATCAAAGCGTGGAAGGGGGACCGTTTGGGGAACCTGGTTTATCGCAAGACGGCGAGGAACTTCAATCCGGCGATGGCAACCGCTGCCGATCTGACGATCGCGGAGGTGGAGGAGTTGGTTGAACCGGGAGAGTTGGATCCAGACCACATTGTTACGCCGGGGATCTATGTGAATCGGATACTGGTGGGCGCGGCGTATCGAAAGCCGATCGAGTCAAAGTTTATCCAGTCGGGAGGTGCGGCGTGACTGGGAAGGAACGGATTGCGCGACGGATTGCGCGCGAGTTCAAAGACGGGTTTTATGTGAACCTTGGGATTGGACTGCCGACGCTGATTGCGGGCTATATTCCGGCGGGGATCGACGTGATGTTTCAATCGGAGAACGGGATGCTGGGGGTGGGCGGTCCTCCGACGGACGAGCAGGTAGATCCCGATCTTATCAATGCTGGGAAGCAGCCAGTGACGGAGTTGCCAGGATGCTCGTTCTTTGGGAGCGAGGAGTCGTTTGCGATGATTCGGGGCGGGCACATGGATATGAGCGTCCTGGGCGCGATGCAGGTGGATGAGCATGGCAACCTTGCGAACTGGACGATTCCGGGCAAGATGGTGAAGGGCATGGGCGGCGCGATGGACCTGGTGGCCGGGGTGAAACGCGTCGTCGTGGTGATGGAGCACTCGGAGAAGTCCGGCGCGCCGAAGCTGCTGAAGCGCTGCAACCTGCCCCTGACCGGCGCGGGCGTGGTGGACCTGCTGATCACCGACCTCGGCGTGTTCGAGATCGGCGGCGGCGCGGTGCGCCTGACCGAACTGGCCACCAGCGCCACGCTCGACGAGGTGAAGGCGAAGACCGAAGCGGACTTCACGGTCGCGCTTTAGGGGGCGTCA